>JBKDBG010000028.1:0-7859 GCA_046314755.1 Bacteroidota bacterium
GTATTAAAATTAGCAAATGATTAATTAACGTTATTCAAACCTAATGGAATTGCATATAAATAGTGCATGGAAAATACAGTTTTTCATTTTCCTTTTTTTTCTTAGCGACTTAATAATTAGTGTGTTTTTTACTGGCCAATTTTGTTTTTTAAGGGATTTTTTTGTTTAATTCATAAGTATAGTTGCATTACGTGCGAAGTTATATTTGTTACATGGAAAAACTAAGTTGGAAGTCAATTGCAATTGGTTTGATGTGTGGTGTATTAATTTTGCTGTTTGTGCAGGCTACCTACACCGATGAAGATAAACTGCAAAAAGAATTTGAAAGTTATTACCGCATTTATTCATTGGCTTTACCAAACACCTTGGAATTGGCAGGAGAAAAGGTGCCTTTGCATGACCCTGATGTGCAAGAGCGATTGGATAGAGAATTACTCACCAATGTGTATTGGCAATCTCAAACCATCATGATGGTAAAACGTGCACAAAAGTATTTTCCGATAGTAGAACAAATTATTGCACAAAACGGAATACCTGATGATATGAAATTTGTGGTATTGGCCGAAAGCGGGTTGCAAAATTTAATTTCGCCCGCGGGTGCTACCGGCTATTGGCAAATGCTTGATGGTACGGCCAAAAATTTTGGATTAGAAATTTCGAATGAAGTGGATGAACGTTACCACTTGATTAAATCAACACAAGCTGCGTGTGCTTACTTTAAATTAGCCTATGCAGAGTTTAAAAGCTGGCCATTGGTGGCAGCCTCCTACAATATGGGTATTGATGGCTTAAAAAAACAATTACTAGCCCAACAGGTTAATAACTATTTTGATTTGTGGTTGAATACCGAAACATCAAGGTATGTGTTTAGGATTTTAGCTTTGAAAGAAATTGTAAATCACCCGAAACGATTTGGTTTTCATTTAAACCACAAATACCAACAGCCTGAAATGATTCAAGTAAAAGTGACGCAACCTATTGCTGATTTTGTTACGTTTGCAAACCAATACGGGTGCACGTTTAAAGTGTTTAAATTGTATAACCCATGGCTTCGTGGTAAAACATTAACACCTTCAGCAAACAAAACTTATTGTATTGAATTACCTAAAGATTTGGTGCGTAAAAGCATCGCATCTGGTTTGATTCAAAATGATACGATTGTGTATTGAGGGTGAAATTGAAATTGCTGATTACACCTTTTGATAAAGGCCTTTCATGGCAATTAATTCTTCAACTTTCTCAGGTACCAAATACTTAATGGATTTTCCGGCTTGCACCATTTCACGTATGTAGGTTGATGAAATATTAAGCAAAGGCACTTCAAATATTTTTATTTTGGGATGATTGGCCAACAATGGATTTTCATGAAAACCTGCTCTTCTGTACACATATACTTCATGATGTTCCAAAATGGTTTCATAATCTTTCCATAAGTGAAAACTTTGCAAATTATCACCGCCAATAATTGGAATAAAAGTGTGCTCGGGAAATTGTGCACGCAAAGCAGCTAAAGTATTTACCGTGTATGATGGTCGAGCTAAATTAAACTCAAAATCACTGGCTACAAAACGTTGGTCATCTGCAATGGCTAATTGTAATAGTTTTAAGCGCATGTTTTCATCCAATAAAGTATCATTTACTTTAAAAGGATTTTGCGGACTTACCACAAACCACACTTGTTGCATTTGGGTGAATTGAACAAAGTAATTGGCAATAAGCAAATGGCCGGTGTGCACCGGATTAAACGAACCAAAAAATAATCCAACAATCATGTTATGCCTGCAAAAAGTTTCTAACCAAGGTTTCTGCTTTTTCTAAGGCAGTTGCTAAATGGTCGTTTAATATCACATGTTCAAATTTACTTTCGTATTCCAACTCGCGCACTGCTTTTTCTACGCGCATTTGTAAAGTTTCTTCAGTTTCGGTAGAGCGGTAACGCAAGCGTTGTTCCAATACTTCCACACTGGGTGGTTTAACAAAAATGGCCAGGGCTTTATCGCCAAAATATTGTTTGATGTTCACTCCACCAACTACATCTACATCAAAAATTACAGCTTGTTTATTATTCCAAATGCGTTCAATCTCACTTTTTAGCGTACCGTAAAAATTACCTCCATACACTTCTTCATACTCCAAAAATTCACCATTTTCAATACGTTGTTTAAACTCCTCATGCGAAATAAAGTAATAATCTTTTCCATCTGTTTCATTGGGTCTGCGGTTACGTGTGCAGGCACTTACTGAAAAGGCCAATTGCGGAAAAACACCCAACAAGTGTTTTACGATGGTGGTTTTCCCCGATCCGGATGGGGCACAAAAAATCACTACTTTCTCAGAGGTGCTGTTTTTTGCCTCAGGTGTATTTCCGGTTGTGTCAGTCATTGGTAACGTGTTAATATGCTATTGATGTAGTGTTGAATGGAATAAACAAGTTGTTATACAATATTGTTGAGCTGTTCTTTAATTTTTTCCAACTCATCTTTCATTTCAACCACACGTTGTTGTATTTTAAAATGATTGGCTTTACTACCAATGGTATTAATTTCTCTTCCCATTTCTTGTGCAATAAATCCCAATTTTTTTCCGGCCGATTTGTTGTTCATACACTCTAAAAAGTAATTGCAATGCTGAATCAAACGTGTTTTTTCTTCACTGATGTCTAACTTTTCAATGTAATAAATCAACTCTTGTTCAAACCTGTTTTTATCTAAATTATCTTGTTTGAGTTGCTCTAATTCGCCTTCAATTCTGCCTTTTATAATATCCATACGTTCAGGTTCTATTTGTTCAATTTCTTTCACAATTTGAACAATAGATTGTGTCATGCGTTTAAGTTCATCGGCTAAGGCATCACCTTCCTTCATCCTGAATTTTTCAAACTCCACAAACGCTTTGTTCATCACTTGCATAATGATGGCTGCATCTTCCTCACTCATTTCTGTATCGGCCGGTTGAAACAAATTAGGCATTTGAAACATACCATTGGCCAGCAACGTTTTATTCATACCCAACTCATCACAAAGTGCGCCTAACTCTTGCAAGTAATAAGTAGCCACATCTTTGTTAATAGGCAATACTTTGTCTTCGGCTTTTTTGAATTGTACGTTAATATTTACCTGGCACGATCCGCGTTCAACCAATTTGGTTATTTCCTTGCGCACTTCATGTTCAAGGCTTTGCCAAATTTTAGGCAAGCGCAAACTAACCTCTAAAAATTTATTGTTGAGTGATTTGAATTCGGCTTTAATTGTAAAGCGTTCGGTATCAATTTCTGCCTGACCGTAGCCGGTCATTGATCTTAGCATAGTGTTTTACTTTGGGCAAAAGTAACATAAACCTGTTAAACCAACAATATGCAATTATTGAGGGATACGTTTGTTCATTACCGCATACCACAAAGGCGGAATGGCTGCAATAAAAAACATGCCTGCATAACCACTGGGTAACTCCGGACTTTTTTCATAGGATACCAAAGTATGGTATGGCTTTGAAGCATAATAATGATGATCGGCATGTCGGCTTAAATCAATCAGAAAAAATCTGCTGATGGGTGCATCACTTTGCCAGCTGTGTATTTCTGTTACCCGTTGTTTTTCTGCTCGTGATAAACCATAATGCTCAATGTAGTTTACATACTCCAATAAAAAGTTGGCAAACACACAATGCAACACAAACCAACCTAAGGCAGCCCAACCTATAAAATATACAATACAAGTATCAAGTACGGCATGTAAAAACAATTGCCGTATCACATAATTTTGTAGGGAGTAAGGTGATTTGTTCGCCTTAATTAATCGTTCGTTCTCTAATTTTAACGCGCCCAAAAATTGTCCCATGCTGCTGCTTAAAAAGAAACCATACACACTTTGACTTTTTTTAGCCGTGGCCGAATCTTTATCGGTGCCAACCCATTTGTGGTGTACACGTAAATGCTCTACAAAAAAGTAAAAGTTACCTGCCGTAAACAGCAATAATTTTCCGTACCACTGCTGTAAGCTTGATTTGCGATGAATGTACTCATGTGCCACTACAATGGCGGATGACCCCGTGCTAATGCCCATACTTAAGGCCGCACCCAAAGCAGTGTATCCAACTAAAATTTGTTGCGCTATGCCATAAAAAAAAGTTAGTATACAAGCCAATTGTGCAGGTACATGCAACCATAAAATGAGTTGAGGCAGTTGATCATCTTTATCGGTATGCGCAAGGCTGCGAAAAGGTTTAAGGCCCCACTCCAACGTAGCTAAAATAAATAGAATGTAAATAGTATTGCCCCAGGCAAACCATCCGCCATGCAGGTTACCGTAAATTACCAACAGGGCAGGGGTAAGGCTTAATACATACAATAAGTTTCGTGTGTTTCCATTCATAACAGCAAGATAACAATTGAAAACAAATAATTGATTTATTGTTGCATTACCTTTTTTTGGACTTACTTGTTTAGGTGAAGTTCCAAGAAGTTTCTCGCTTTGTCAATATCAATATACAAAGCCCTATCGGTGGTGTTAAAAGTAACTTGTGTTCTAAACTCAGCCATTATTTTTTCAAGTGTTGTTGATGTTTTTAATGGTAGCCTAAAGTTAATGGCTTGTGCTGCGTTTAATAACTCAATACCTAAAATGGTTAGTGTGTTTTCAATTACCTTGTAACATTTGGTAGCAGCATTTGCACCCATACTCACATGGTCTTCTTGTCCGTTACTGCTCACAATGCTATCAACACTTGCAGGTGTGCACAGTTGTTTGTTTTGACTTACAATTGATGCAGCGGTGTATTGCGGAATCATAAAGCCTGAATTTAAACCCGGTTCAGGTGTTAAAAATGCAGGTAAATTTCTCAATCCCGAAATCAATTGATACGTTCTTCTTTCTCTAATGCTGCCAAGTTCTGCCACAGCAATGGCTAAAAAATCAAGCACCAATGCCAACGGTTGTCCATGAAAATTACCGCCTGATATAATCACATCATCATCAACAAATACATTCGGGTTATCAGTAACCGCATTCATTTCGCGCTCTAACACACCCGATACATAAGTTATGGTATCATAACTTGCTCCATGCACTTGTGGTATACAACGGAAAGCATAGGGGTCTTGTACTTGTGTTTTAGGTTGTTTGATAATTTCACTATCAGCTAATAATTCGCGGATATGTTGTGCAGTAGTTATTTGTCCTTCATGGGCACGTATGGCATGCAATTGTGGTGCAAATGGTTCAATACGGGCATCAAATGCATCAATAGAAAGTGCTGCAATAACATTAGCAGCATGGTACAATTGTTTTGCTTTGATGATTTCATGCACACCATAAGCCAACATAAATTGTGTGCCATTAATTAACGCTAATCCTTCCTTTGATTGTAAAGTTAATGGTTGGAGTTGGTGTTGTTGTAACACTTCTGCTGCAGCTGTTTTTTTCTCTTTCAGCCACACTTCACCCAAACCTAAAATAGGTAAACACAAATGTGCCAAAGGTGCTAAATCACCGCTTGCACCTAATGAGCCTTGTTGGTATACCACCGGAATAATGTGGTGATTAAAAAAATAAATCAATCGCTCAACCGTAGCCAATTGTACTCCGCTGTAACCATAACTTAATGATTGTACTTTAAGCAACAACATCAACCTCACAATTGCAGTTGGAACTACTTCTCCTGTTCCGCAGGCATGCGATAACAATAAGTTTTGCTGCAAGGTGCCAAGCTCTTCTGCCGATATTTGTGTATTGCACAAAGAACCAAACCCCGTGTTGATGCCGTAATACAACGCACCCGGCTCACTCATTTTTGCATCTACATAAGCTCTACATTTGTTAATACGTTCCTTCGCTGCATCACTTAATTGTATGGTTAAATTTTGAGTAAGGATATGTTGTACATCAGCAAGGGTTAGCTTTGTATCAATGGTAAAATGCATCACAAAAAAATTACGCTAGTTGTAAAATGGTACGTTCAATAATATCACACGCCTCGTGCATTTGTGTTTCGTTTATTACCAACGGAGGCGCAAAACGAATAATATCACCATGGGTTTGTTTGGCTAATAAACCATTTTCTTTCATGGCTAAACACACTTCATAAGCTGTTTTATTTTCACCAAATGGTTTTATAACAATGGCGTTTAATAATCCTTTTCCTCTTACTAATTCAATTAATGTGGTTTTGGTTTGAAGTTGTAACATCCTGTTGCGGAATATTTCTCCCATGCGAGCAGCATTATCTGCTAATTGTTCATCAACCAAAACTTGTAATGAGGCAGTGGCAACAGCACAAGCCAAAGGATTACCTCCGTATGTACTTCCATGCTCTCCGGGTTTTATGGTTAGCATTACTTCGTTGTTGGCCAAAACTGCTGAAATAGGAAGTACACCACCAGATAAAGCTTTGCCTAAAATCACCAGATCAGGTTTAACATTTTCATGGTCACAAGCCAACATTTTTCCGGTGCGGCACAAACCTGTTTGCACTTCATCGGCAATCATTAACACTCGGTATTGGTTACATAAATTGCGTACACCTTGCAAATAACCTTCATCAGGCACCACTACTCCGGCTTCGCCTTGTATGGGTTCAAACATAAAGGCACAAATATTCGGATTGGCTTTAAAAGCTTCTTCTAATGCGTTTAAATTGTTATACGGCACAATGCTAAAACCCGGCATATATGGACCAAAATTTGCGTAGCTGCTCGGGTCGGTACTTGATGAAATGGCCGCCATGGTTCTTCCCCAGAAGTTGCCTTCAACAAAAACAACTGTTGCTTTATTTTCTACTACACCTTTTACGGTATAGCCCCATCTTCTGGCCAGTTTTATGGCAGTTTCTCCTCCTTCAACACCGGTGTTCATGGGTAATACCTTATCATAACCAAACAACCCGGTAATATATTTTTCGTATTCGCCCAACAAATTGTTATGAAACGCTCTGCTGGTTAATGTTAGTTTTTGTGCTTGTTCTGTTAAAGCATTAATAATTTTAGGGTGACAATGGCCTTGGTTTACTGCACTGTAAGCTGATAAAAAATCAAAATACTTTTCACCTTCTACATCAACCATAAAAATGCCTTCACCTTTTTCAATTACTACCGGAAGCGGATGGTAATTGTGTGCACCAAATTCATCTTCCAGGTTAATGTAGTATTCTGCGTTTTTCATTGTCATGCCTGAATTCATGTGGCAAAAGTAGGTGAATTAGGCCGTATTTAAAAACACGCCTAAGGCAAAGGCTTTGGGTTGAGGCATTTGAATTGAACATGAACAAATGCAATTATAAAGTGGAATATCATTCTTGTGGTTGCTGCAACCACAAAGTAAATTTTAGTATCTTCGATTTAGTTTAAATGTATAAACTATGAAAACAAACATTAACCTCACAACATTATTCATTATTGCCATGCTGTTATTTACCATCACACACAGCACCCAAGCCCAAACCCCTTGGCGAGCAAAAATAATTGGGCATTTTTGGGATCATGATAGTCAGACAGTATTTTTAGATACCTTATGGTTTGGGTGTGATAGTTTGGGGGCCGAAGGTTACCAACAAGGATTAGATGAAATAGATACAACATTTAAATTAAATGCATGGTACATAGGAGATGTGGCGATAAAAAATCAATTGGGTATTCCTTATAATTACAACACACGCAAAAACATAAAAGCATTTAACTATAGCCAACCTATTGTTTGGCAAACAGGAGAGAATGGCACACTCATAAAAATATCATGGGATACCAACGACTTTATATACCAATACAAAAGCACCCGTTTGCGAAGTTTTGAGGTGTCTTGTAACGGCTGCAGCATTGGATCTTGGCACGTTCAAGCTGAACCAATTGTAGATCTTAATCCTGTTACGGG
>JBKDBG010000029.1:0-13123 GCA_046314755.1 Bacteroidota bacterium
GGTGCTCGCATGGCACGTGCTTTGGTAAGAAATTTTGCACCTTATATTGATGACTTTATTTTGCTTTCACCACCAACTTTTGCTTTTAACCGATTTTTAAATTTCACCACAAACAACCCTCTGGGTTTGCTCGCGTTCAAGTATTTTGCCGAAACACCCAACGCCTTACGAAATTGGGTTGAACGCCTGCATAAATGGTACGTGCTGAATAGAAGTGTATATGTGTTTACCAGCAAATTTGTGGGCAGGCAAGAGCGCATAGAAAAAGTTTATAAAACTTGGTTAGCACAACGTAAGCTTCGAACCAACTTTAACACCTTTGCCCAACTGCTTAATCAATACCAAATAAGGGTGATATTAATTGTTGGGAAAAACGATACCATTACGCCTCCTCATCAAATGTTACATTATGTGCGCAAACTAAAAAACAGGCGCATTTTTATATTGAAAAAAAAGCATGAACTTGCCACCCCTGAAACCAAACACGTTTTCAGTAAACTTTATCAAACCGGTTAAAACATAATAAACATATGCAATACGAAACCATTTTGCTTGAGGTAAGCAATGGAATAGCTACCCTAACTTTAAATCGTCCGGATGTTTTTAATGCATTTAATGAGCAACAAAGTTTTGATGTGATTGATGCATTAAAAAAAATTGAAAAAGACAAAAGTATTCGTGTGCTCATTTTAACAGGAGCCGGAAAAGCTTTTTGCAGTGGGCAAGATTTAAAGTCGATTGCGGGTGCAAAAAACCGATCGCTGAGTGAGAGTTTATACAAACGTTATAATCCCATGATTAAAGCCATGAGGAATTTACCTATACCGATTATTTGCAAATTAAATGGAGTGGCAGCCGGTGCAGGTTGCAGTATGGCCTTGGCAAGTGATATGATTGTGGCTGCCGAAAATGCCTCACTTATTGAAGTATTTGTAAATGTGGGCTTGGTGCTTGATTCCGGATCGAGCTATTTTCTGCCGCGTTTGGTTGGATCTGCAAGGGCGTTTGAACTTTCAACCATGGGTACAAAAGTTACTGCCCAACAAGCTTTTGATTGGGGCATGGTAAACAGAGTGGTTAAGCCTGAAGACTTGGATGCCGAAACCCAAAAAATTGCTGATTATTATGCTAAGGCCCCAACCAAAGCCATTGCGTTAATGAAAAAAATGCTCAATAAATCATTCCATAGCGATTTGGATACCATGCTGGAATATGAAGCCTACTGCCAAGAAATTGCAGGCAGAAGTGCCGATTACAAGGAAGGTGTTGCTGCTTTTAACGAAAAACGCAAGCCCGAGTTTAAAGGCGAATAGGATAAATTTGTTGTTTCTCCAAAAATTTGGCTATATTGTAGTACCAAACTCTCAGTACTATGTCAGCCCCAATTACCAAAATTTTAGCTGCTGTTGATGCTTCTAATAGCTCAATGGTGGCCCTTTCTGCCGCTGCTCATTTAGCTAAGGCATTTCAGGCATCATTGTATGTGCACCACGTGGTTGAGAATGTGGCTGTTGCTGAACAAGTGAAGGTAGGTGTAAACCAACAATTGGCCGGAGTCTCTTTTGTATATTCCGAAAGCAAAGGAAACGTGTACAAAGAAATCATTTCTAAATCGCTTGATTTACCTGCGGGTTTAATTGTGATGGGAACGCACGGAACCACCGGATTTCAAGAGTTTTGGTTGGGCAGCAATGCCAACAAAATTGTCAATTCAGCCAAGTGCCCGGTGTTAGTAATTCGTGACGGAGTAACCAAAACGGATTTCAGAAAAATTATTTTACCGCTTGATTCGTCTTTCGAAACCAGGCAAAAAATTCCCGCAGCCATTGATTTGGCCAAACATTTAAATGCAAGTATTCATATTTTAGGTGTATCAACTTCAAAAGATAAGGAGGCCGATTACACCGTAACCAATTATGTTTCTCAAGCGCAATACAACATTACCGATCATGGGGTTGTTTGCACCACCGAAAAACGTTTGGGAGGAAATATTACCAACGTTACCATTGGGTTTGCCCAGGAAATTCAAGGTGATATTATTGTGGTGATGACTGAACAAGAACCACAAATCGGGTCGTTTTTCTTAGGCAAATTTGCGCAACAAATGGTAAATAATTCACCGGTTCCGGTGTTGGTTGTGCCAACGCGTGACGATTTAATGATTACGGATGCCAGATTGTAAGCATTTCATGGCTATACCTTACAGATAAAGGTTAATGTGTGAACGATTCGGGATAATTTCGCCTAAAATTGTAGGGATTTAAACCAAAATCGTATTTTTACCGTTTATTAATCCGGCACCTTGTTTAAACATTTAGGGTGTTAGGTTAAACAATTAATTCGAACCGCTGTTAATAGTTGTATGATGGAAATTAAACCGGGTAAATATCTGGAGCCTATTCATTATCCTGCCGACTTACGTAATTTTAAGGAGGAAGATTTAGTAAAAGTTTCTGCCGATTTAAGGCAGTATATTGTTGATATGGTTTCGGTTTATGGCGGACACTTTGGCGCCAGCTTAGGAGTAGTTGAACTCACGGTAGCGTTGCACTATGTGTTCAATACGCCATACGATCAGTTGGTTTGGGACGTGGGTCACCAGGCTTACGGACATAAAATTCTTACCGGTCGCAGAGAGGTGTTTCATACCAACCGCGTTTACAAAGGCATTTCAGGTTTTCCAAAAAGAAGCGAAAGCGAATATGATACTTTTGGTGTAGGTCATTCCTCAACCTCTATTTCTGCCGCCTTGGGTATGGCCGTTGCCAGCCGATTAAAAGGAGAATTAGACAGACAACATATTGCAGTAATTGGCGATGGAGCCATGACAGCCGGATTAGCTTTTGAAGGTTTAAATCATGCCGGTGTTGAAGACTCGAATGTTTTGGTGGTATTGAACGACAATTGCATGAGCATTGACCCCAACGTTGGTGCACTTAAAGAATATCTAACAGATATTACCACTTCGCCAACCTACAATAAGTTTAAAGATGATGTGTGGAAGGCGCTTGATAAATTGAACAAGTTCGGCCACATTTCTCAAGATATTATTTCAAAAGTTCATGATACGCTAAAATCAGGCTTGCTTAAACACAGCAACATGTTTGAATCTTTGCGTTTCAGATATTTTGGCCCGATTGACGGACATGATGTAAACCATTTGGTGAAGGTGATGAAGGATTTGAAAAAAATTCCGGGTCCGAAGTTGTTGCATGTGGTTACTGTAAAAGGAAAAGGATACGCACCTGCTGAAAAAGACCAAACCAAGTGGCATGCACCGGGTTTGTTTGATAAAGTTACCGGTGAAATTTATAAATCGGTTTCAGAAAAGCCTCAGCCGCCTAAATACCAAGATGTGTTTGGGCATACCTTGGTGGAATTGGCAGAAAAAAATGAAAAGATAGTTGGTATAACGCCTGCTATGCCTTCGGGTTCATCCATGAACATTATGATGAAGGCGATGCCAAAACGTGCATTTGACGTGGGTATTGCCGAGCAACATGCAGTAACGTTCAGTGCGGGTTTAGCTACACAAGGATTAATTCCGTTTTGTAATATTTACTCCTCTTTCATGCAACGCGCTTACGATCAAGTGGTGCATGATGTGGCTTTACAAAAGTTACATGTGGTGTTTTGTATGGATAGAGCAGGTTTGGCCGGAGCCGATGGGCCAACGCATCATGGTATGTTAGATGTGCCATACATGCGTTGTGTACCGCACATGGTGGTGATGGCTCCAATGAATGAGCAAGAACTGCGCAACATGATGTATACCGCTACCTTGCCTGAAAATGCCGGTCCGATTAGCATACGTTACCCAAGAGGAAACGGAATGATGCCGGATTGGAAAACACCTTTGACTAAAATAGAATTGGGTAAAGGCAGAACTTTACATGAAGGAGAAGAAGTAGCTGTATTAACATTTGGTACAGTTGGAAATCATGCAGCTTCGGCCATTGAAAAGTTAAAACTAGAAGGAATAAATCCCGGCCATTACGATATGCGTTTTGCTAAACCGTTGGATGAAGAATTGTTGCATACCATTTGCAAATCATACAAAAAGATTATTACGGTTGAAGATGGAACCATTGTAGGAGGCTTTGGAAGTGCAGTGTTGGAGTTTATGGCTGAACATAATTATCATTTGGAATTAAAACGTTTAGGCATGCCTGATGATATTATTGAGCATGGCGAACAAAAAGAATTATATGTGGAGTGTGGTTATGATTCTGCATCTATTGCACAAGCCATCAAAAGCATGTGGCATGTTGCAGTTACTGCCTAATATTGATTGAATTTATAGTAATCGAGGCGGCTCCGAAGGAGCCGCCTCGATTGTTTTATAAGCCATACACTACTTTGTTTTTAGGGTATCGCACTTCATACGTAAAACTGATTTTTTTGGTTTCTTTACTGCCTAACTTAATCTGCCATTTTAGTTTTCCGGTACTTTCTTCATGTTCTGCTCTATCTTGATTAACCAAGGTAACTTTAATATCAGGTTGATTAGGGGCAATTGGAACCACGTCTTCAATCATCAACTCAACCGACATACTTTTGGTATTACGAACGGTAATTTCAATGGTGCGTGTTTCTACTTTTTCATCATCCAAAAATTTTACTTTGGTTTTGTCTTTTACTTTTTTGCGCTGCACAATAATGCCTTTATCTCTTCCTAAATTAATGGCTAAAGTATCGCCAATGTTTCCGGTGTTTAAAAGTACTTCGCCCACATACATTCCATCAAAATAAATGCGAGCTGCTCCGGGTATTATGTTTAAATCTTCCCATCCGGTTACGTTTGCCAACAAAAATGCATCGGTGCATAGTTTAGGAACAGCCGCAAATTGCAATTGCATCGGTACTTCTTTTTCGGTTACTACTACCCGGTGTGGTTGGTTGTCACTTTCAATGTTGTATTGAAGTTTTATTTCATACTCCATACGTAAAATATTTTCTGTAATGGTGGTGTAATCATCAACCGATAATGACTTTACCTCCGCTTTGCGAGTTGGTGCGCTATTGGTTCTAACTATTTCGCTCATTACATCAGCGTCAGCAATTGGTGCTTGTGCGTTAGAGTATCCATATTGCACTTGTTGTTTTCTGTAAACCTGGTTTAATGAAATATACCAAGGACTCAACTCCGGTTTAACATTACTTTCACTGTGGTTTGAAGTACTTAATGTAAGCGGAACTCCTGTCCAATTGATACCTGAATTTTGCTGCACATTGGCCATGTATTTTAGTTGTAATCCGTTTTTTGTTGAGGATGCAGACAAATCATAAATAGGATTCCAACTTGCCTGGTGTATAAAGTAATTAAAGTAAATTGAAGCAGGCCCACTCTCTTCACTGTAAAGGGTAATCATTACCTGATGTATGGGTTTTACTTCCAAATCATTCGGATTTTCTCCATCTTCTTTTAGTTGATACAATGCATTTAATCTGTTTTGTAAGTGTTGTTTTTGTTTATTGGTTTTTTGTTGCGCACGTTGCCATTTTACTTCTTGCTCATAAATATTATTCAACTTTTCTCGCAAGTAATTCATGCTTTCTTTCAGCAGTTGCAACGAATCTTTACTTGAGCCGTTTTTAATTAAATGGTGATTTAACAACAAACGTTTTTCTTCACCCAATACTTGTAACTTATATTGTATTTCGCGAAGCGTAAAGTCAACGTCTTCAATAGAGTCGTTTATTTTTTGAATAGCCACATCATACAACAGGGGTTGTTTTATTTTTTCTTTATACTTCAATCGGTAACGCACGTCCATTACCATACCTCCTGAGCTGTGTGCTTGTAATGATTGTGCATTGATGATGGGAGAAATATTATCAAAAATAAACTCATTATACCCGGCCTTTACGGTAACATTTTCTTTGTAATACAAATGTGCGCCTTGCATGTAAACGGTTACCTTATCCGGTTTGGCGGGAGTTGATTTGTTCGTTTGAGCCATGCTGCTTAATCCCAAGAAGCATAAAAGGCTAATCATTAAATAAGTTGCTTTCATAAGTTTTAGTTTTTATGATATGGATGCAGGCGGCAATGATTTTCCATAAACCTGTAATAAAAATTTTATCTTGTAGGCCGGATGTCGCTAAAAATCAGCACATATAATGACGAAGAATTGGTAACGCTTTACCGGGAAAAAGATATACGCGCAGCCGTAGGTGAGTTGTTTAAACGGCACTCATTAATGTGTTTTACCGTGTGCATGAAATATTTAAAAGATGAGGACGCGGCACAAGATGCTTCGATGAATATTTTCGAAAATTTATTTCGTGATTTAAAGCAACACCACATTCAAAACTTCAGATCATGGTTGCATACCGTATGCCGAAACTATTGTTTGATGGAGTTGCGTAAACCACAGTTGACTTCTGCATTGCCAAATTTTTTTGAAGAAAATGAAGATGATTTTATGCAATGGAAGCAACTTTTGCATCCAATAGCTGAAGCTGAAGATAAAGAAGCACAATTGCAGGTATTGGAACAAAGCTTACAGGAATTAAATGAGAAACAACGCATTTGTATTGAATTGTTTTACCTTAAAAGCAACAGCTACGAGCAAGTGTCAAACCTTACGGGAATGGCCTTAAACGAGGTGAAGAGCAACATACAAAACGGAAAGCGCAACTTAAAAATTGCGCTGAAAAACAAAGGAGTGATTATGGCTTTAATTTGGGTTTTATGGATGTGTTAAACTGTATAAATAACGAACAATGGTTATTGTATGCCGAGCATAAATTGCCCACGCCACAACGTTTGCAAATAGAGCAACATGTGATGTATTGCGAAATTTGTGCGGATATAAAATCCGGGATTGATGCGATGGCTCAACCACAAACGTTAAAAACCCGTGTTGCATCAATAAACCAAAAGGCCGATGAAAAATTATTACCCAAACGATGGGTGATACAACCTATGTATTGGGCTGCAGCTGCATTAGTTGTTTCGTTGTGCGTTGCACTTTATGTAAATTATACCAATACCAATCAACCGGCTATTGCTTCGGTAAAACAAGCTCCTGCCGAGGAGGAAATGAATCAACCCAAAACAGATACAGCTAAAGATGATTTTATTGTTTTGAACCAACCTAAACCCGAACCTAAAAAAGTAAAAGCGAAACGTGCTCCGGAAAATTCCCCTGTTACAACAACATTGGATGATTATGCAGGAGTTGTGGTTGAACAACCCACTCAAACAAAAGCAGAAAATAATGATATGGCTGCATCGGCAGGATTTGCAGAAGAAGAGAAGGTACCGGTAAAAACACTTTCTGCACCTGAAGTGGCCCAAGAAAAAATTGAATTAATTTCAACTACTAAGCAGAAAAAACGTTTAAGTCAATCCAAACCATCGGCAAAGTACCCATCAGCAGAAGTGGCCAATAATAACAATAACAGCAGGGTAGAGATTGAAAGCAATAGTAACACAATGGCAACCGATTCAATAATGGTGTTAAAAGCAAACACCTATTTAATTTTGCAACAACCCGATAGTTGTTTGTGGAGCTTATCCAATTTAATGGAGCGAACCAATCATCCGTTGTTTGCACAAGCCGTTTTATTGGGTGCAAAAGCCCATGTAGCCAAAGGAGAAAAGCGCAAGGCTAAACAATTGCTCAATCAAATCAGCAATAGAAATGATGTTTTTGGAGAAGAAGCTCGCAACTTGCTTCAAACATTAAATTAATAAAAAAGGCGGGAAAATACCCGCCAATATAAAATAAGTTGATGAATCATTTACGCCTCTTCTGTTTCTTCAGGTTCAATACCCAACATCAGATTTTTAATATCTTGTAACTCCTCACGGTTGTATTTGTTTTCGTAATCACCCAACAAATCTATCAAATATTCAAGATTAGCGGCACCATCTTCTTCTTCTAAATAAAGAAAAGTATACTCACCGTTCTCTTCAATTGTTTCGTAAGCTAAACGAATCATTTTAACATAGCCCGGTTCATTGCGGTTTGCTTTAAACCACTCGCGCAGGTCTTTCAATTGCTCAACCACTTTTGCACTTGTACCTTCGGCAGCTATGGTCTTTTTTATCGCGTCAATATGTTGCTTCATTATGCGTAATAATATTGTTATGATGTGCGAAACTACATTTTTTGATTGTGTTTAAAAAATTTACTTCGCCTATAAATCTGAAAATTACCGAAGAAAGCACTTTGCCCCGTTTTAATGTTACTGGTTTATAAGCTGTTTATGGCCTTTGCTTGGTATGCACACTTGCAGTTTCAAACGATTGGTTGGCTTAGGAATACGGGTTTATTAGGTATTGGGTTCTGGGTTTCGGGTGTTAGGTATTAGCTGTTGGCAATTAATCTTTCAATATTGGTTTTAGGTACTAGGTTTTGGGTGTTAGGTATTGGCTGTTGGCAATATATCTCCTGATAATAACTAACTCGTAATAACCAACCCGCAATAACGAATTCGAAGGTGATTTTACTACTACTTACAGTAACCCTTGGCTGCACTTATTAGTTTTTCCGGCATGCCTTCATTTAGCGCCACCTTAACATTTTCAATACGGTGCACAAGTTTGCCATTTTCTAAGGTTACATATAGTTTGCCGGAGGTTCCTGTTGAAAAATAACTTGGCGAGCTTATGGTTTCAGAAACTGAAACAACACATTCGTCTGCACCAATATTTTCATCAATTCGTTTTTGATAACTCACTACATTATACGTTCCAGCACCGGGTTTGCTTTTTAATCTGATTAATACACTTCCACCGGCATCATTATAAATTCCGAAATAATAGGTTGGGTATGAACCCGGCTGGTCTTCGCATGTAGTTAACTCCGGTCTACCATTGTAGGTGTTATTATCAAATATGAAGTATTCGTTCGATGGTGTTGTACCAGTATTTTTTTTGGTGCCTACAAATCCAACCTCAAATTCATTGCCATCATCATCGCCTGTAATGTCAAATTTAAAGGTGTTGTTGCTTAATGTTCCTGAAAATGTTGTAAAGCCGTATTGACTTAAATCTGGAATATTGAGCGTACCATTATTATCGGTTACTTCAAATTCAATGGTTTCGTCAGCACTTAGCGCATTGTATTTGTTGTCTCCCGTTTTAGTTATTTCAAATTCATAGTCGTTTAACACGGTATCCGTTTCACTATCGGTATAAGTAAACGGGCCTTTGTAAGTTCCTACTTTTTCATTAGTTGCCGTATTGTTATTTTGGCTTGGACTACTTGATTCTTTCTTGCAACTACCTGCGAAAACTAAAGTAACCAAGAGTAAAAATGAGTATTGAATTAATTTCATGATTAATGCTTTTTAATTATTATGTAAGTACCTCAAAATAAAGTATTTTACATATTAAAAATCATTAATAATAAAAAAGCCCGATTTATTCTGCAACTACAAATGGTTTGCTGGCTTTTTACCTATAATTATTGACATTTAACATATTCGTGTAGAGAGGTAAGAATCGTTTTCTGGTTGCAATGAAACGATGATTTAAGGATTGGCCTTTAGCCTTTATCTGTTGACAGTAAATCTTTCAATCATTCAAATCTTTCAATATTGGTTTTAGGTACTAGGTTTTGGGTGTTAGGTATTGGCTGTTGGCAATATATCTCTTGATAATAACTAATCCGCAATAACCAACTCGCAACTCCTAATCTCTACACCAACGCGCTGTAGTACGAAGCGAATATTGAATAAAATCGTGAACACCGTGGTTAAAAGCTTCGTTGTTGAGTAGGTTTCCTTCTGCATCAATCACTTCTTTGGTAAAGTGTGATTCAAAAATTTTAGGAGAAACTACTGATGTTAAATCGGTAAAGCTGATGATTTTATTTAAAATGCTGTTGATGTGCAGGGCAGGAACTTTTCCTCCTTTTCCGGTTGAAACACCTACGGATGCAAATACTTTTTGATCGAACAAATCTTTAAAATTTTTATCACCGTATCGGTGTAACCAATTTAAAATTTCCGGTGTGGTGCTCCAATTATATTCGGGAGTGGTAATAATGATTAATTGGGCTTTTTGCATGGCCTCAACCAATTCGTTTTGAAAAGTAGAAAGGTTATTTCTGTCAATTCCGCCTTGATTGATTAATGGAATATCATAAGCCCTGAAATCAACCAAATGGGTATCGTGAGAAAGTTGCTCAAACTGTTTTTGCAATGCTTTTGCTACCCGAAGGGTGTTGTTTTCTAACCTTGCCGAGCCTGAAATGATACAAACGTTGAATTGTTTTTGCATGTAACTAAATTAACAGCAAAGTATACAAACGGTTTTATGAGCAAGCAATTTTGTTTACTCGGTTTAAGTGACGTCCGCCTTCAAACGGTGTATTGATAAAGGTAAGCACAATTTGTGTGGCCAATTCAAACGAAATAAAACGTGCGGGTAAGCACAATACATTTGCATTGTTATGTTGTTTGGCAAGTGCACCTAATTCTTCTGTCCAGCAAAGTGCTGCGCGAATGCCTTGGTGTTTGTTGGCAGTAATAGCCACTCCGTTTCCGCTGCCACAAATTAATATGCCTAAATCATTTTCTCCTTTTTCAACCGAAACGGCTAAAGGATGAGCAAAATCCGGATAGTCAACTGAGGCATCACTAAACGGACCCGCATCGGTTACTTCATGGCCGTTTTCTTGTAATAAGGTAATGAGTTTTGATTTGTATTCAAATCCGGCATGATCGCCACCTATTGCTATTTTCATGATGTGTGATTTTATTTTCTGTTTCGCTCAACATTCATTGCCACTAATATACTTAATTCATACAAGCTATAAAGTGGAATAAACATCAATATCATACTTGCAACATCGGGTGATGGGGTTAAAAGCCCTGCCAATACAAGGATTACAACAACTGCATACTTTCTATTTTTACGCATCCATCCGCTACCAAGCAACCCAATTTTGGATAGGAAATATACCAATATGGGCATTTCAAAAATTAATCCTGTTGCAAAAGTAAGGGTAGCAATAAATGAAACATACGAGTCAAGGTTGATTTCATTGCTAACCAAATCACTCACTTTGTAGGAACCTAAAAAGTTAATGGAAAGCGGTGCCAAAAAGAAGTATCCGAATAAGATACCGGCAAAAAACAAACTTGAACTAAAAAACACCAACCCGCGTGCGTATTTAATTTCTTTAAAGTTTAAAGCCGGTTTTAAAAATCGCCATAACTCCCACAACACGTAAGGAAATGCAAGAATAAGTCCTGCTACGAAGGAGATAAAAATATGCTGGGTAAATTGCCCGCTCATGGTTATGTTAGAAAGGGTAAAGCCCATTTCTTTGATGCAATACATATCAGAGTTCGAAACCATGTATGATACTTTGCATAACAATTTATAGGTCCAAAAGTCGAGGTGCATGGGGCCGAAGATGATCACATCAAACAGCAGGTATTTGTTAAAAAACGCAATAACGGAAAGGCCAAGCACAGCAATTACTGCACGTATCACATGACCCCTAAATGCATCGATATGATCAAAAAACGACATCTCTTTAGGGTCATCAAACCCATTGTCTAATTGGTCCATTGCCATAAGCGGCTGCAAAAATACAATTTCGCAAGCATAAAACAGCCAAAAAGAAAAGCGGCCCTAATCTATTCAGGAACCGCTTTCTTTTTTTGTTTCATTTCTAATTAAAAGCCTATCAACGTAACCCCGGCCGATACCGTTCTGATATCATTTGAGCCACTGGCGTTGAAGTAAGGTGTAAGCGCATAGTTGGCAAAGAATTTTATTCTATCATAACCAAAACGTACAGTCGCATCTACTTTAAAAGCGTTAATATTAAAATCATCATTCATGTGTACCTTTTGTTCGTAGCCATTGGCCGAGGTTTCTGTTGTTACACGCATGGTAGCAATGTATCTCACAATTGCACCCACAGCTATGTGAAATCCTTTATTGGCATTTCCTTTTCTTCCGGGAGCATATTTGATTAAAAATGGAGCGTTCACATCAAACGTGTAAAGTTTATTATCACTCAAAGCCACACCGGCATTGGTTGCGCCAAGGGTATCAATATTAGGTGTGAGGTAACTGTTTCCGTCAAATCGGTAGTTGCTCCACGTCATACCTAAACCGGTTGTTACAGCCAGTTTGTTTTTTACAATATGTCCGTCTACTTCAAATAAATTCAAACCATAAAACCACGAGTTGCCCATTCGGGTATTTAAAAATTTATAATCATTGGTGAAGTTCATGTTTAAATCGGGTTTCGCAAATGATCCTACACCCAATTCATACCCGGCATACACACGTTTCATTTTATCCGATTTTTTCGATTCTTTTTTATCGTCCTTATTTTCATCAATAATGATTAATTTTTTATTCCCTAAACTCACTTTTGTGGTGTCTTGCTCGGTATTAACCGCTGCTGATTCATTGTACTCTTCATTGGTGGTAATGCTTTTGATGCTTGAAATGCCTTCGGTGGTAAAGGTTTTTACCGGAGGGTTCCCAATGTATTTGATGCTTGAAGCACCATCGGTATTTGCAATAAGTTGATCGGTTACATGAATTTTAACAGATGAAACACCATCTGCAGAAACGCTTGCTTGTGTAGCTATAAAATCTTCTGCTTTTAGTTTTGCTGCGCCATCAATATCAATATTAGTTTGTTTTGTTTTTCCGGCAAGAGACAATACAGCTGCACCATCTAAATCAATTTTTAGATTTTCGGTTTGTACCACAAATTCTGCTTTACTTCCTCCGTCTAAATCAAAAATAAAGTTTGAAGCGGTAATGGTGTCTTTACATACCATAGATGAAGCGCCATCTAATTTTACTTCTACAATATTTTTCGCATATATTTTGATGGGTTCATTTCCTTTGGTGCGGTTTATAATTAAGGTGCGATTCTTTACTTCCATTTCAACTGCTTCTTTGCTTTCGCTGTAGGCAGAATACCTGTCGGCAATAATCAGTTCAACCTTTGCGTTGCCATCAAGTTTTATTTTGTCAAACTCCGGCAATGGTTCACTGCTTTGGCCTTTAGCCGGCTTAATAAAAAGGAGAGGAGCTCCAATAAATAACAGGGTTAGTTTCAGTATCTTTTTCATATTCATGCTTGTTTTAATCATTGATTGGTTCGGCCGTTTTAATCAATATGGT
>JBKDBG010000030.1:0-26310 GCA_046314755.1 Bacteroidota bacterium
CTATATAAAACGGCTGACCGAAATTGTAAATAAGGAATACATCGCCTAACAGCACCTACCCAAAAGTGGCGGTTCAGTGCTCCGCAGACACATTTGTGGTTAATCAAAGTTTGGTTCTCCGCATAAACATTAGTAGTAAAATCCCGCCCGAATGCCAAGCCGCAAAACGTTAGTGGCAATTTTTTGCAACCGTCTATTGAGAAACAATCTCATAAATGTAAAATTCAAAAGAATGATAAAAAGAATGATAAAATTAGCATCAGTAACATGTTTATTACTGATTGCATGCCAAATCAATCCCAATACGGACAAAGCAGATAACAAACACACACAATTGGTAGAAACTCAAAACGAAGCAAAAGTGACAGATATTCCTTTCACTTTGGCGAAAAATTATTTTGTAAATAACACAGTAGAAAAATTGGACAATCCAAAGATTGAAACGGCTAAAACTTTTAATAAAATTTTTGGTATGGCAACAACAATGGGTAAAGATGGAAAACCTACTGAAATAGACTTTGATAAAAAATATGTTATTGCAGTTATATTGCCTGAAACAGACTTGATGACATCAATTTATCCAATTAGTTTACAAAAGGATGAAAATGGTAAAATCACACTAACATATAAAACGGTGGTTGGAGAAAAACAATCTTATCGAACAAGACCAAGTTTTGAAATTATTGTGGATAGGACAGAAAATGGAAGTATTGAGTTGAGAGAACAAAAATAAAACTACCACCACCAACAGCTTACAAACACACATCTGGTTTTACAATTTAATAATCACCATACTGAGTAGGCCTGCAATCATGAGTAATTTAAACAGTCGACTTAATCGGGTGAAATCGTTTTTTACATCGGCACGGTACATCAAGTATGCTGAAAATAGCAAGGGAATGCACACAAACAACAACATGTAAAAAGTATAAAATACATTGTCGTAACCATGCCTAAACGGTATTAATGAATTGGCAATAAAAATATGGCTGAATACCAAACCAACGTAAATAAAAATAAGGGTAAGCAACAGGTTTTTTGTTTTACGAATACCCATCACTATCGGTAAGGTTTTACAGTTAAACTTGCTGTCGCCACGCAAATCTTCTGCATCTTTTACAATTTCACGAATCAAACTAATGCCAAATGCAAATAGGGCATAGCTCCACACCAAATACCCGGAAATTTGTTTGTTAAACAAAGGCAAAATCACAATCACCAAGGCGCTTAAGGCCGCTACCATTATATTTCCGGTTAAAAATTGCTTCTTAAAATGTACACTGTACAACCAAAGCAATATGGCACTTACCATCACCATTATACCAATTTCAATGCGTAAACTTAAACCAATGATAACAGCCAGTACATTAAATATAAAATGCAACAACATGGCCCACCTGCGTGAAATAATTTTGCCAATCACCACCTTTTCGGGTTTGTTGGTGAGGTCAATTTGTACATCATGGTAATCATTAATAATGTAACCTGCAGCTCCCGTTAACAACACGCTTAAACACAACAATAAAAAGCGGGGTTTTAATAAATCATCAGGTGTTAAATAATCGGTTAGGCAATAATAACTCAATGCCAGTGTGCCCAGCATAATCAACAGATTACCTACACGCGTTACTTGAAAAAGGGCACCAATCTTTTGCATATTATTCCATATCCGTTACGCCACCACTCACGGTAAATTTCATAAAGTCGGTTGAGTTACCGTTATAGGTTTTAATTTTTTGCTTATCTATAAAAAACAAGTTTCCGCTAAATGCATACGAGTGCGGGAAATACACTGCGCAATAACCCGCTAAGCCTAATTTACTTACATCTTGTTGGGTAATAAACCCGGGTTTAAAGATACCGGGAGTTAATTCAACCAACACCGGACTGTTAAATTTTTTCTTATCACCCACAAAAGCCTCCATAAAATCTTTCACACTGGTGTAAATAATTTTTACAAAAGGTACGCGGGATAAAATATCATCCACCAAACTAAATAGTGGTTTGGTAAGCAAGTTGCTGCCTATAAAGCCCAACAAAGTAATGGAGGCTATTACAATTAAAAAACCAACTGCAGGTATGCCCACATCCACATATTCGTCTAAGGTAATTACAATACTTCTAATGATACTAAAGGTAACAGCAAACGGCAGTACAATAAGTAACCCTTTTAAAAAGTAGTTGATAACCTTGGCCATGCGTTGGCGCAAGTTTAATTTAATTTGTTCTTTCTCTAGTTTCATCTTGTACAAAAATAACTTTTATGCGTTTGAAGTTGTGAGTTTGAAGTTGGTATTTTGAAGTTTGAAGTTGATAAGTCCATTAACCTTTAATTCAACACTCAAAACTTAACACTCAACACTCAAAACTCATAAGTCCTTCCCGCACCCTGGCCCTATAGGGCACCACCGCACAGGAATTGGAAAATCATTAAAAATTCAAAACTCAACACTCAAAACTCAACACTCAAAACTCAAAACTCAACACTCAAAACTCAAAACTCAACACTCAACACTCCTAATACTCCAAATCCAGTCCAAACATTGTTCTCATATCGTTTAATACAGGATTTTTTTCAGCCATGGCCTGAAACTTTTCTTCTGCAGTAAATACCCTGGTTTTTTGAATGGTACTGTTTACGGTGATTTGGATATCAAACATAAAGTTTTGCAAGGCAGGACGTAAATGCTGCATGGTATTTACCCTTTCATCGTCAAACATTTCTTTTTCCAACTGGCTGGCCAAAATCAGCTCCACAGTGTTTTCGTTTAACAATTTCCATTGTCCGTTTTTAAACACCACGCTTAAACTCATTTTTTTATCATCCATCAATTGGTTAAGGTAATTGTTCCAAGCTGTTTCAAAATCGTTAGCCGTTACGGGTTTGTTTTGAGCCGGCTCAACCGGTTTGTTTTGTTCTTCTTGTTCAACTTCTTGCTCAGCTGCTTTCAGTTTTTTATTCTGTTCAATTTGTAGTTTTAATCGCTCCAGTGTAGATAAGCCATCATTTACCGGTAGTGGTTTAGGAGCAACAGGTGCAGGAGTTAATTCCTCTTGTACAGGTTCTATTGGTGTTGAATTGCTTGAGGTTACGTTTGCGTTTGAAGTAACAGGTGTAATATTGTTCGGTTTGATTGGGCCTTTTGGTGTTGGCTCAGGAAGAATTACCTCGTTATAGTTCAGGATTTTTTTTTTAGTGCGGCTGCATCAAGCACCGTTTTAATGTAGCATATTTTCATGAGCGTTAGCTCTACATGAAGCCGTTGGTTTTTACTTGATTTATATTCTAACTCGCAGCGGTTTAGAATATTTAATGCATTGAGCAATAATCCGTTGCTGCATTGTTGAGCTTGCAACATAAATTTTTGTGCTACTGTTGGCGCTACTTCCAACAGTTTAACGGTATTTGGGTGTTTGCACATCATTAAATTGCGCAGGTGTTCGCAAAAACCGCTTAAAAAATGCTGGGCATCAAAACCATTGGTTAATACCTCATCAAACAACAACAGCATATCCGGCAAACTTTCAGCCAGCATAATGTCTACGGCCTTAAAATAATAATCGTAGTCAAGTATGTTTAGGTTAAGAATTACATCTTTATAGGTGATGTTTTTGCCGCTAAAACTTACAATCCTGTCAAAAATAGAAAGGGCATCGCGCATGGCACCATCTGCCTTTTGGGCGATTACGTGCAGGGCTTCATCTTCAGCCGTAATTCCTTCATTTTTGCAAATGGCGGTTAATTGCTTAACAGCATCTTCAATGGTAATTCTATGAAAATCAAAAACCTGGCAGCGAGATAAAATGGTAGGTAAAATTTTGTGACGTTCGGTGGTGGCCAAAATAAATTTGGCGTAAGGTGGCGGTTCTTCCAAGGTTTTAAGGAAGGCATTAAACGCAGCCGCACTTAACATGTGCACCTCATCAATAATATATATTTTGTATTTGGCGCCTTGAGGAGCATATCTTACCTGATCAACCAATCCGCGAATGTCTTCAACACTGTTGTTACTGGCCGCATCAAGCTCATAAATATTAAAACTGGCGTGGCTGTTAAATGATTTACAACTGTCACACTCGTTGCAAGCTTCAAAGTCGGCACCAATGTTTTGGCAATTAATGGTTTTGGCCAAAATACGGGCACAGGTTGTTTTTCCTACACCACGCGGACCACAAAACAAGAAAGCATGCGCCAAATGGTTGTTCTTAATCGCATTTTTAAGGGTATGGGTAACATGCTCCTGTCCAATTACGCTTTCGAACGTTCCGGGTCTGTACTTTCTGGCTGAAACCACAAAATTTTCCATGCCGCTAATTTATACATAAACACCTATGCTTGTGCAGGTGTGGATGAATTGTTGGTTGTTGTTTTTGATGTGATTTGATAACCATGGAATTAATTTATGCGCATACCCGATAAAAAGCCTGTATTGATTATTTTTTCTATTTTTTTTATAAAATACTTGCATGGTTTGGTAGAAAGTTCTACTTTCGCAGTCCTAAAAATCTATAGTCATGGCATTTACCAGATATAAAAGAAAAGAAAAAAGCAACAGAAGAAAGTCTAGAGCTCGTACTGAAATGATTAAGTTAAACAATATTGTAGTACGTGTTACTTCCCCAAACAAAGACAGAATCGTTATTACTGAAGAGTAATTGCTGAAAAATATATTGAAAAGCCTCGCAATTGCGGGGCTTTTTTTATGCCTTTCGGGTTGAAAACCATTGAATGATGCCGCCAAACAACATCACTGCTAAACAACCAATTACGTTTAGCCATAGAAACGAAACCCAATCGGCAGCATATACCACCACAACCAACAACTCCGCTAATATTGCCGCATAAAACACAGCTGTTGATTGTACTTTTTTAAGGTAAAAAGCCACCACAAAAATGCCCAGCATGGTGCCGTAAAACAAACTGCCCAATACATTTACCGCTTCAATTAAACTGCCCAATTGGGTGGCAAACATGGCGGTGGCGATACAAAATACTCCCCAAAACAAAGTGATCCATCGCGAAGCATAGTAATAATGGGTTTCGGTTTGATGAGGTTGCCAGATTCGCTTATAAAAATCGATTACGGTTGATGAAGCCAATGAGTTTAATGCCGCAGCAATGCTTCCCCAAGCAGCCAAGAAAATAACTGCTATGAGCAAGCCAACCAATCCTTTGGGTAAATGATGCACCACAAAATACAGGAAAATGTAGTTGGTATCATTGGTGTCGGCCGTGCTGTCAATCCGTTTTATTTGGGCAATGGTTTCTTTCCTAACGGCTTGTTTTTGCGATTCAACCTGCAACAAAGCTTGTTGGGTTTTACCAATAATTACTGTTGCGGGGCCATTAATTTCAATAGCGGCTTGTTTGGCCAATTGTTGGGTAACTAGTGTTAATGAATCAAAAGTTTGCAATTGGTGTTGCAATTGATTTCGTTGTTCGGTGTTGGCCTTGGCAATGCATTTCTGTAAAATGGTATCGTTGAAAAATACGGGAGATTGATAAAATAGGTAAAACGAAAACACGAGCACACCAACCAATAAAATCAAAAACTGCATGGGAACTTTTACCAAGCCGTTCATTAATAATCCTACACGACTTTCACGAATGCTTTTGGCTGTTAAGTATCGCCCAACCTGACTTTGATCGGTTCCAAAATAGGAGAGGGCAAGAAAAAAACCTCCGATTAATCCGCTCCAAATATTGTATTTATCTTTCCACCAAACGCTGCTGCTTACATCAATATTGGTTTCAATCACATTCATTTTTCCCATGCTATCGGCCAGGGCAACGGCCTCACTAAAACCCATGTCATCAGGTAATAGTTTAACCACCATGTAAGCGGCTAAAAACATACCGATAAATACAATAAACAATTGTTGCATTTGGGTGTAAGCCACGGCTTTTGCGCCACCTGTTAAGGTGTACACAATTAACAATCCGCCCATTACCACATTGGTTAAATAAATATTCCAACCAAAAAGAGAAGATAAAATAATGGATGGTGCATAAATGCTTATTCCGGTTGATAAGCCACGGGAAATAAGAAACAGAAAGGAAGTTAAGGCGCGGGTGCGTAAATCAAAACGTTGTTCAAGGTATTCGTAAGCGGTATAAACTTTTAATTGGTGGAAAATAGGAACAAAAGTGATGCATAAAACAATCATGGCGAAGGGTAGGCCGAAGTAGTATTGTACAAAGCGCATTCCATCCGTATAAGCTTGCCCGGGTGCCGAAAGAAATGTGATGGCGCTGGCTTGTGTGCCCATAATTGAAAGCAAAATTAAAAACCAACTCATGGAGTTGTTGCTTTTAAAATAGCTGTCTAAGTTTTTTTCGTGCGTACTTTTATATACTCCGTAAGCGATTACGGCAATCAAGGTTACAATTAATACGATCCAATCAATTAAGCTCATTTTGTCCTTTACCACGGAGGTCACAGCGATTTACACAGCGACCACAGTGTTTTTTATATTTTTAATACAAGAGTAATAGCGATATCTGAAGGTTAAATTTTACCATTTATAACACGTTTGATACCATCTTTCAAGTATAATGAATTGAAATTAATCAATAGTCCGAGTTTACACTTAGCTAATTTAAGATAGGTTAAGGTTTGTGCTAGGTGAATATCGGTTAATGCCTCAACTGATTTTAGTTCTACAATTACTGAATTTTCAATAACTAAGTCAGCCCTATAACCACATTCTAGTTTTACATCCTCGTATATAAGAGGTAATGCAACTTCTTTTTGGACAAATAGTGTTGATTTTTTTAATTCAAAGTACAAGCATTCTTTGTATGCAGATTCAAGTAAACCAGGGCCAAGTGAACGGTGAACTTTAAATGCAGCATCTAAGATTTCAGTAGCTATTTCATTTTCGTGTTTTTTCATAGGATGTGTATCTAATTCATTGATATTGTCGCTGTGGTCACGGTGCCTTCGTTGTGCTCGCTGTGGTTAAAACCTGCGGTGGTTATCACATTATTTTCCTAATTCAATTAAATTCACCATCAATCGATACGCACCCGGAACTCCGGCAGGTAGTTGTCGGAAGAAAACCAAACCGGTGTACACAAAATTTCCTTTGCCATGTTTTGCTATAATCAACGCGCCATTATCGGGTTTTCCTTTAGGCGATACTCCACCAACCGTCATTTCGTAAGGGTCGGTCATGCTAATAGGTGCCACATAATTGCTATCCCATTCGCCTGCGTGGTAAATGCTGCGCTCCTGAATCCAACCTTCAAAATCTTTCTCAGTAATTTTATTGGGGGTGTTCAACACCGGATGATTGGGTAACAAGAAATTCACTTTCGCTTCTTCATCGGTAATGCGGTTGCGGGTAATTTTAAACTTATACGGACCAATATCACTGCTTAACGGACCGGCCCAACTGTTGGTGTTGTATTGCACAATTAAGTTGCCTCCGGCAGCTACATAATCCATTAGTTTTTGTTTAAAGGATGGAAGTTTTTCATTGGTATTGTAGGCACGCACTCCAGCTACAATTGCATCGTATTGACTCAGGTTTTCGTTTGCGAGTTTATCTTCCGTAAGTGTGGTTACTTCATATCCTAATTGGCTTAAACAGGCTTGCACTTCATCGCCTGCACCGGGAATGTAGCCAATACGTTTACTCTTTTTTACCACATCCAACTTTACCAATTTAACTTCTGCTTCAGGGAACAACGTTTGAATCGGAATATGGTCGTATTTAATTTCTTTGATGCCTTTGGTGTAGGTTTGGTCATTAACTAATGCAGTGATGCTGATTGTAGTGTCTTGAGCGCCTTCGTAGGGATTTATTTCTAAAACAATATCCTCAACATCGCCTTTTTTAGCTAAACTAAATGTAAAGGCACTCTCTGTTGGTGCTTTGAGTTGATTATTAAACTTACTTCCCTTAAGCACAACATACCAACCTTTTGGTAAGGAAATTTGAATCAAGCCACGTACACTATCTCTTCCGGCTTTCAGGCTTACACGAAGTTCTTTAACTTTGCTATCAGTAAATGTAACCAATTTACTCTGCGGATTAATCATTACAGGAGGTGTAATCACCACCGGGCGGTACAATTCACCTTTTTCCGGGTCGACCCATTTGTATTTAATTGGGTGTTCAGTATAAAAATAACTTTTATTAACGGACAACCATACCATAATATTTGTATTTGTGAAACGAGTATTTGGTAAGTGTATATTATACTGATTCTTTATATCAAACATATTATTGCGAATAGGATTTTCTAATGGGTGTATGATTGAAATACCAACATCTTTTGGTATTGATGTTTGAATTTTATGGGATAGAGAGGTGTTATTAGGAACTACTTTACCAATACTATCTTCAATCCAAAATAACAGATTTTTGGTTAACACTATTTCTTCCAATTTAACCTGTTTTTTACTTCTATTTATTACCGTTACATTTACTTTTAGCGTATCACTTATTCCGCATTGGCTTGCATCGCTCGTTACATCAATCACCACACCTGCCATATTTAACAATGTACTATTAGCATCCCATCTTTTATACCAATATTCATTTGGTAAACTATGCTGAATTATCGCATAGGCTTTTTCTAATTGAGGAATATTATCTGCAGGATTTTCATTATTAAATTTTCTAATTATCTCATTAACCGATTTGCCAAATCGTTCACAACCTTTCACTCGCCTCCAACTAAAATCAATCCCTTCAAAAATGTCTTTCAAGTTGGCGGTGTCGCCTTTAATGGGTTTAAAGTATTCAAAGTATTCGCCACGTTGTTTGGCACTGCCAAAGCCCTGGCTTTTGTGCATGCTGCGGCTTTCGGCTGCTATTTCACCATAACTTTTTCCCAACAAGGGGTTGTAACCACCTACGTCTAATTTTAGGTACGGGCTCATATCCGCATTCGGGTTTTGGAAACGTGTGCTCACATTCCAAAACAACCTGCGTGGTTTCCAAACGTCTACATGTTTTAATTGTTCAGGGAATCGGGTAGGGTCGCCTGCAGCATCAAAAGCTTCTTCGGCTAATATAGCTGATGTGGTATGATGTCCGTGTCCACCGCTGCCATCGGTTGCAAAACGAGTAATGATAATATCGGGTCTAAAGTTACGTATCACCCAAACCATATCACTCAACACAGAATCCTTATTCCATTTTTGTAAGGTTTCTTCAGGCGATTTGCTGAAACCAAAGTCGTAAGCACGGGTGAAAAATTGTTCGCCACCATCAATTCTGCGTGCGGCTAAAAGTTCTTGTGTGCGAATTACGCCCAATTCAACTCCTTGTTCAGGGCCAATTAAGTTCTGTCCGCCATCACCTCGTGTTAAACTCAAATAACCGGTACGCAAACATTTTTCATTGGCCAAATAGGCAATCAGTCGGGTATTTTCATCATCGGGATGGGCTGCAATGTATAACACCGAACCAACGGTATTTAACTTTTTAAGTTGCAATAAAATTTCGGATGATGAATAGGAACGAGGTGGCTGAGCGAATGAAACCGTTAGTTTCGCTAAGGATATGATAAAAAAGAATAATGCTATTATGGGATAAAAGTTAATTCTGAACATGCTAATGTTATATGGGTACGCAATGTAATTATCTTCAAAGTTATTAGCAATTGATAATGAGAAAACAGCTAGTTAAAAACTTAAAACAAATGTCTTACGTTGGTGTTAAAAGTTTATATATTGTCACTATTGATTACCCATGCAGTAGAAATAATCACGATATTTTATGAAACAAACGTGTACACTTTGGTTTATACTTCTAACACTGCTAATGCCATTATTGGTTAATGCAAGCGCAGATGATACGTTGGCTAAATGCTACAAACTTGAATTAAAAAATACAGAATTAGCTGTTAAATATATCAATCAAAATCACATTGATTCACTTGATATGTTGTATCAACAACAGCCTACACTTTGCCGAGAGTATACTTGGAATTTGCTTATTAAAGTATTTTTGATGTGCATTAGATATCCTCAACAAATTGAATCAATCAATGAAGCTGAAATGGATTTTATTATTCAATATGTGAATTGTGTGAGAAATAAGAATTTTATTGAAGGTATGGGCGAATATCATGAATACAATTTCAATAAAATGCCAACATTTATAACTCTTCACAATGCTGTTCAACAATATTTAAGCGGTATTTACGGAAATCTTCCAATTGGCACAAATGAGTCAAACCTTACTGGAACATTGATTGGCAAACAAACCTCTTTTTTCGACCAATTGAATAAAGAAAATGACAGCATTAGTACTAAAAGTCATCAAAGTTTTGTATCCGTAAAGAAAGATATAAGAAAGACAGCATTATTTTTTCTAACACCAAGTACATCCTTAGTGATTAATAAAAAACTTGGAAACTCAATACAATTCGATTTAGGATTTGAACTAAAAATTAAACGAGCCCTATTCGGATACTCGTTAGGACTTGGTTTCAATACTACAGATCCTAGCTACATATTAGTTTATAATGATATAAAGTTGAAACCTACTACAAGGTTGAATTGGACTTATAATGCTTGGTACAATTACTTGCCTTTTAAAGAATCTTTTATCAATCCGTATATTGGCGCGGGATTTGGTTTTCAAGAAGGATTCCGATCTCAGGATGTAGTAAATAATAATAATGTACATATATCTATTTCAACTGCTCAACTTTATCCAGAAGTTGGATTTCTGATTGGCAATTGGCCTAATTACTTAGTTAAACTTAGCGGCTCATATAGATTGAGTGGTTATTGGGCTAAATATTATGGAGATATACAAGAAGAAGAATTAAAGTTTATTGATAATTTGAATTTAAATAGCTGGAGAATAAGCTTTACAGTTTTAATTGGTATGCAAAAAAAATTTAATCAAAAAGCAAAACTTGTGGGCTTATGGTAGCTTGTTTACAAAACAAACATTAATTTATTAAAGGCGCTATTGCAACAAAAGGATGTTAGAAATAAAGAAATGTCGATTAACACATAATTGGTTCTCTACTAGCATACACATTAAACCGATCTCCTCTTAAAAAACAATCTGGGTAATCCCAAACTCTTGTGTCGTTTGTACAGCCAAACTGCTTGGGGCACCAACAGCGCACACAATGGGCATACTTGCCACGGCTGCCTTTTGCAACAATTCAAAACTTGTCCGCCAGCTTAAAAGAAAGTTGCATTCGTTAATTGCCGTATTGATGACCTCCCATCAACTTATCCATAGCAATATGCTTACCTACATCTTCTCGCAAAAGCAATAATGCTCCATCTTTCGTAAATAGCGCACAAGCATGTAATCCACCTGTATGCTCAAATACATTTTGTTGCGTCCACATTTTATCTGGCAACGAAGCAATAACATATTTTGAGATTTGAAATATGTAATTTGTTATGGGCAATTTGCCATTCACTTTTACTTCTTCATCGGTAATGTGGTTGCGGGTAATTTTAAACCTACACGGACTAATATCACTGCTTAACGGACCAGCCCAACTATTTGTATTGTATTGTACTGCTCAATTAAGTTACCTCCGGCAGCTAAAAATCCATGAATTTTTGCTTGAAGTATAACAACTTTTCGTTGGTGTTATATGCGGCAATCAAGTAATATTCGCATCGTACTGACTTAAATTTTCACTTACCAATTTATCATAGGTTAAGGTAGTTACTTCATAACCAAGCTGACTTAAACACGCTTGCACTTCATCACCCGCGCACGGAGCGAGGAGCCTGGGCAAAATTGAAAAACGGAAAGAATAAGCATAAAAAGGTAGTAAAACGCACAAAGTATTTCTTCATAACAAGTTGCTGATTGAATCAATTATTCCAACGCAAAATAGTTATTTCAGCTTATACTTTTATTTCATTCAACACCAATTCAATTTCGTCACGAATTTGGGTAATTAACGATTTACGCAGTTCAATATCATCGGCAGTACCATACTCAAGTGAGGTGGCTAAATAAGCCAAATGAGGCAAGGCTGAGGTCAAGGCAATTCCTTTTATGCGATGTGCCTCTTTCACCATCATTTCATATTCAGCAACAGTATCTACTTCAACAATTGATTTTTTGGCGGTTTGCAAATTATCGATTAACAGCCTGATGAAATTGTTATACGTATTGGAATCAAAACTGAATTGTTTAAAAATTTCATCCTTATTGAAATGCATTGGTTGTTTAGGCGTATCAATTTCAGGTGTGTTACTTTGGTTATTTACGGCCTTTAGCAACCATCTGTCAATAATGTTAGCGATACTATCTCTAACTACGGGTTTCGAAATATAATCATCCATACCTGCCGCCAAACAACGTTCTTTTTCACCTTTTAAGGTTCCGGCTGTTAAAGCTATAATCGGTACATGTTTACCGGCTTCTTCAAATTCCCTAATCGCAACAGAGGCTTCATAGCCATTCATTTCAGGCATTTGAATATCCATCAACACCAAATCAGGTTGCTCCGTTTTAAACTTTTGTAAGGCCATGGCTCCATTTTCTGCTTCAATCACTACGGCATTTGGCAACACATCATTTACAATGATTTTCGCTAAAAACATGTTTACGGAATTATCATCGGCAACCAACACTTTCAGGCTTGCATTGCGCTCAGGTGTAGTCGTATCTTGCATGAAAATATCCGTTTCATCCATAGCGGCCGACTTTATTTTACTTAATGATTGGAAAAGCTGTTGCATTTTAATAGGCTTTACCAATCGTTGTTGCACATCTAAATCTCGGCAAGCTTGAGTAATTTCTTCATCATCAGTTGATGAATATAATAACACTACCGGTTGCTGATGAAATTTGATTTTATCTCCGAAGCGTATTTCCTTAATGGTATCAATACCTGTCATGCCCGGCATGTTAAAATCCATCAACACGGCATCATAATGATTTCCTTTCATTAACAATCCAATAGCTTCATAACCATTATCAGCCAGGTCAGCCGTAATATTTTTTAAGGCAAGCATTTCCTTAAGAATATGGCGGTTGTTGGTGTTATCATCTACAACCAACACATGTTTTATGGCAATATAATCGTTGGTGTTATCAGCTTCAACTTGCAACTCGGTAAGTTCAATATCGAAATAAAATATACTTCCTTTACCAACCTGACTTCTCAATTGCAAAGAGCTGTCCATTAGTGCCAATAATCGGTTTGAAATGGCAAGGCCTAATCCTGTACCACCGTATTTTCGGGTGGTTGAAGTATCGGCTTGTGAAAAGGCTTCAAATATGCGCTGTTGATTTTTTTCTTCAATGCCAATACCTGTATCTCGAACACTAAAGCGAATTTTTACCTTGTTTTTATTGCCTGTGGCCAATGGTTGAACTTTTAACTCAATTTCACCTGAATGAGTAAATTTAACCGCGTTGCTTAATAAGTTCACCAAAATTTGTCGTAATCGAACGGTATCCGTTAATACCCAAGCCGGAATATCGGGTGCGATGTTTAATAACACTTCCAGTTTCTTTTGGTGGGCCTGATATGAAATGATATCCGATACTTGAGAAGTGATGTCATGAATATTGCACTGGTCAAGTTCAAGCTCCAGTTTACCGCTTTCAATTTTTGAAAAGTCCAAAATATCATTAATCACATCCAGCAAGGAAATAGCCGACTGATGCACGGCCGACATATATTGCTGTTGCACCTGATCAAGTTTGGTTTTCATCAACAAATCAGTAAAACCGATTACCCCATTTAGCGGGGTACGTATTTCATGACTCATGGTGCTTAAGAAGGTGCTTTTTGCAGCCGTTGAGGCTTCAGCCATTTCTTTGGCTTGTATTAATGCCTCCTCCAGCAATTTGGTGCTTTGAATTTGTTTCTCTAAAAAGTCAAGAATCACTAAAATATCGCTTTCACCATTTTCATCTTCTGCAAATTCAGCGCCTACACTTAAGGCCTTGATTAAATGTTTAATTTTAGAAATGGATTGGGTATTGATTTCGTGTTGACTCTTTAAACTTTGCACCACTTTTTGGTACTCCTTTTCACTAATTTCAAAAGCGTGTTCTGAAAGGCGTTTATCCCTTTCGAGCGTGGCGTAATAGTTGCTTACCAGCTCCAAGAAGGGAATAAGTTCAGGCGATTCTGTTGTGGCCGAACTTAAGTACTTATTGATCTGACGTTGCAGGGCTTTGTGGTACATATCAGGCTTCCGTAAAAGTAGTAATGGTCATGGTTTGATTATGTAATTCGCATTTGCTCAAGAATGTAAATGGGCAAATTTCACCATAGGAATAAAATCCTGCTACCGAAGTATTGTCTCCAAAAAAATCTCTGCTTGATTCCACTTCATCATCCGCACGTTCATTTAGCAATAACTTCCGTCCCACACAACTAATGAGTAAAGCCAATTGTGGTTTATCAGTCATTGTTTCGGTTGAATTTTTTGCAGCAGTTCCGGCTGCATCAATCAACTTATCAAAATTCGCTTTCATGAGTCGAACGGTAGAACCCTCGGGCATGTTACCTGCAAAAGTCATCGACTTTTCGTTTTCATCAATACTCAAAATGGTTCTTACCACCGGATTTTCGCTGCCCGGCATTTTGAGTGAAATGGGGAATAATAGCGCAGAACCGGGAAGCTCCTTACTATAATCACCCAAATATTGTTTGTATAAATCTAGGGCACTTTCTCCGTCAATTTCATACAACACGTTTTTGTTTGATTTGGTAATTTGTTTTTCGTGCCCAAATTCATTCCATCCTCCTTGAAAGCCATGGCTAACTTCAAGCGATGAACCATACAATCCAATGGCAATGATTTCGCCTGAAGTGGGAATTTGGTTTAGTCCGGTAACAGTTTCTTTAAACTGATCTCCATCACCGGCCAATCCTCCCGTAATAGAAATACTGCTGGTGTTATCAGCATTTAATCCGTCTACCAATTCACTTCCGTTTATTAGTGTGCCATCCGAAAAAATGAGTACGTGTGTTAAATCATCTTTAGGAATTTGATTAAACAAAAACCTACCTGCATCGTAACTGTTCGGGTGCTCATTAATATTTGTTTTAAAGGCTTGAACAGTTGATTTTTCGAACGTAATTCCGGTAACCGAAATAGATTGATCATACACCGCATCGTTTAGTATTTCACCGCTGGTTGAACAAAAAACGAGTTGCGCATTTGGCATTAAGTTGCGGATGTAATCGTAATGTTCTTTTTGGGTGAGAAGTAATCGGCTTCCGAATACCAATGCCAAGTTTGCTTCTTGGCCAAGGAAGTTCGCATCAGCCTGTGTGTTACTCCAACTTTTAAGGAATAACCATTGTGCAGTTTTCATAATTTTAGCTTTTTCCTCGTTGTTTTGAAATGAGTAATTACAATTGGCCTAAATGATACCAAACATAAATATTCGTACGCAACAACAAGGTAGGGTAAATGTTCAATAAGTTTTGTGAAATAAGGAATTTACATCAAATAAAAAAAAGACAAACCACCATAATCGTAGCGGTTTTGATAAATGTCACCACAAAAAATATCAATCCAGCTAAATAAGTGCGAAATAGGTCAAACCCTTAACTTTTACAGTAAAAAAATGAGATTTAGCAGGTTAAGACATTAATTTATTTCACAGGAAATTAATCCTAAATAGGTGTAAATATTCAAGATTCAACTTACTTTGTGCAGCGCATGAAAGATTATAGAAAGTACTTTATTATTTCGGCAAAACCGGATGAAATATATGCAGCACTTACCCACGAACCAACGGTTGAATTGTGGACAGGAGCAAAGGCTTCAATAAAGGCTGAACCCGGAGCGGAATTTAGTATGTGGGATGATAGTATTGTTGGTAAATTTATTGAGCTGATACCCGGAAGTAAAATTGTGCAACAATGGTATTTTGGAGAGGAAGAAACCGAAAGCCCATCCTTGGTTACAATCAAACTTCATGCACACAAAAACGGAACCTCTTTAGAAATAAGGCATACCAACATTCCTGATGATGATTATGATAACATTACTGATGGTTGGGAAAACCTTTATATGGCTGAATTGATTGACTTTTATGAGGAAGATCAGCATGCTTAGTGGTGGTCATCTGATTTACATCTTGCGAAATGAACTAATATTGTTTACCCTTATTTATGCTACCTATGATTTATTTACAAACTTTATGGGGTTCATTTAAGCGATTTACCGAAACCTTAATTGGAAGCGAAAATGAATTGTTGTTGGAAGCAAGGATTATTAATTCAACTCAATTAATAGCCTTTCTTATTCAAATCATTGGTTTATTAACCAATACAATTGACGGCAATGAATACATGGTGATGTTTACCATTTGTAGTCAATTCCTTTTAATTATCAGTTTTTATCTAACTAGATATAAAAAGAAATATATTCCTGCTTTCTATGTCATCCTACTGAATGCATATTCCTTTAATGCGAGTATATTCTTTTTTAATGCCGGAACTGATGGACCTTTTTTAATGGTTTTTTTGCTAACCTACTTAATTCTTGCAGTTATAAGTAGGCCAAGATATCATGTTATTTGGGCCTTGATGCATGCATCCATGGTAATCTTTTTCCTATGGGCAGAATATCATTATCCAATCGTAAATATTCATACCTATCACACTGAAAGTGCAAGGTATTACGACAATGGATTGACCTTTTTAATGGTGCTTACATCCTTTGGTATTATGTTGGGTTATGTAAGGACTAGCTTTTTTAAAGAAAAGAAAAAGGCGGATGAAAGATTTGATGTTATTCAATCCATTAGCTCTGAAAAGGACAAAATTTTATCCATTGTATCCCATGATATCAGAAATCCGTTAAATAACATCAAGCAGTATTTAGAGATGTTGGTTGAATTGAATTTATCACCGGAAGAGGATAAAACCTATCGTAAAATATTGCTGGATAATGCCAATGAAACCCTTTCTATGATGGAGAATTTACTCTCTTGGGCGAAGGCACAAATGCAAGGCACGACCATACATTTAAAAGTGTGTGACGTGAATCTTCACATACATAAAATACAGAAGGAGTTGGATGGTATTATCAAAAGTAAGCGAATTAAAATTGTGAATAATATTCCTGAAGGTGTAACGGTAAAGGCAGATGAGGTGCTGCTCAGCATTGTATTACGAAACTTAATTCATAATGCGGTTAAATTCAGTTTTGAGGGCCAAAGTGTTGAATTGAGTTACCAACAAACAGCTACTGAAACACAAATTAATGTGCATGATTCTGGAACAGGCATTCCCGAGGCCAAACAAAATGATTTATTTACTTTTAAAGCGGCTTCTTCTTTTGGTACTAAAAATGAAAAGGGTTTGGGAATTGGATTGGCAATTTGTAGGCAATACGTTGAAATGCAGAAAGGTAGAATTCACTTTTTTTCAGAACAGAATAAAGGTGCTATTTTTACCGTTTCACTACCCAACTAAATTTCATGAATCAGTATAAATTTAAAACCAATATTAAATGCGGAGGCTGTGTGGCTACCGTTACACCATTTTTAAATCAAATCAATACGATTGAAAACTGGCAAGTAGATACAACCAATGTTGATAAAATTTTAACGGTTACCGCTTCCTTACATTCACCTGAATTAATTGAACAGGCCGTTAAACAAGCGGGTTTTCAAATTCAACTTATTGAGTCAATAACGGTTTAGCCACCGTTTTCATTTGGTCTTCAACCGCTTTAAAAGTGATTGTGGCCAAATCCTTAATCACTTTTTCTTTAAAGGCTTTGTCGGAACCACGGGTCATCACCCCAATTAAATAAGGTTTGCCTGTGTAATACACAATACCGAAATGGTGTAACTGTAAAGCTGTGCGATTGCCATGTTTATCAAAAATATCTCTTTCGCCATATTTATGGGCAACGTTAAATTGAGCAGGTACAGCCGCACGAATACCGTCTTGGTAAGCTGTTTGGGTGAGTAACTGAAGGGCCTTTTCCGACATGTTTTTGTTGATGTAAGCAGCATTGTAAAGAATACGAAATACAGCTGCGTACCTGTGTACTGAAACAAAATTGGTATTGCTGGTTGCATTTTTGTCAGGTGCTAAATTTAGGTCTTTTTCCACCTTCACAATTTTATCCATTCCAAGAAACTTTACTAAAGTAATGGTGGCGGCATTATCTGAATGAACAATCATGTGTTGTAAATATTCCTCTACGGTGTAATATGTTCCATCTACTTTAGGGAATCCGCTTTCTTCATCAACACCCACAAAATTCGATTTTAGGTACTGAATTTTTGTACCTAACATTTCGGGCTTTTGCTCAGCCTCTTTAAGCACGGCCATTAGTACCGGAACCTTCATTAAGCTGGCAGGGGTAAATAATTCTTTCTCATTAATACCAATCCAAATACCATTGTTTAAATCTCGGAAATAATAAGAAACATGCAAATCCGGATAGTTTTTGGTAGCTTGTTCTATGTAGCTTATCACCTCACTTTTAAAAGTTTTTAACTCACGCATGTCCAATTGTTTTTGCTCAATACAGGTAAGCAGCGGATTGGTAAATGTGCCGGTAGATAGTTGTATTTGAGCTGTTTGGGTATTGCTTCCGCTCGTCTGTTGCTTGTTTTTTGGTGTGGTATATTTCCCGATAAAGTAAGCGGCAGTTATTGAAATTATAAATAATGATGCGATTTTTATATTTACTTTCCAATTCATAATCTGCAAATAAAAGGATGTTGGCTCAAAAGGATATTAAAATTACTTAATATAATCTTAATAGATATTAGGTTTTACTAGGCAATTCATCCCTATTTATTACATTGCAACATATTGGATAAATTATGAAAAACTGGTTTTCAACTATTTTAATGGCAGTAGGTGGTGCAGTTGTACTATCATCATTTGGTACGGTTGTATTAGGTAAACGTGATGGAACAGAACCCGGACATACCGGATCGCCCGGAGACAGTTTAAAAAATTGCACGGTTTGCCATGGCGGAACCGCAGAAAATGTTGACGGATGGATTTCATCCAATATTCCTGCTGAAGGATTTACACCCGGTTCAAGATACACCATAGTAGCAACAAACACTGAATTTGGAAACACCAGGTTTGGTTTTCAAGTTTCACCACAAGCACTTAATGGCAATTTGTTGGGTACCATTATTATTACGGATACCTCATCGACCAAATTGGTAGGCGATAACAAATATGTAACCTACAGAGAAAATGGTGTGTTTGGACAAGATTTTCGTTCATGGGAGTTTGATTGGATTGCTCCTGAAGGTGTTGATGAAGTGGTGTTTTACGGTGCATTTAACTCGAATCACGATGGGCATAAAGGAAGCGATAAAACCTATTTATCTACTTTAAAAGTATTTCGTAAAGGTTTTGTTGGGGTACGCGAGGTTCAAGCTGTTTCAAGCATTCGCGTTTATCCGAATCCGGTGAAAGACCAAACCAATTTAAGTTTTGATATTAAACAAGCGGGGAGATTGAAGGTTTCGTTGTATACTTTAACCGGAAAAAAGGTGACTCAATGGTTTGATCAGGAAGTGACCACAGGAACGTTTGAAGCCAATTTTACTCCACAGGTAAATGCCGGTATTTATTTGGTAAATATTGATTTGAACGGTAAGCAATACTTGCAGAAATTAGTGGTGGAATAACTCGAAGATTTACTTACGAAAAAGGGCTTCTGAACAGAAGCCCTTTTTTTATGATTACATTGTTCCTGTTTGGGTTTGTTCTGTTTAAACCAAAATCAAACTGAATACATACCACATTTCTTGGGCTATTTGCAAGCTTCTTTCCGCATACTTCTCTTGCATTAATGGGGTTCCATCAAAAGCTTTTGGGTCTTCATATTTAATTGGAATTCGCAAATCTGCGCCCAATACAATTGGACATGCTTCATCAGCAGAATTGCAAGTGAGTATGGCTGCAAAGTTTTGTTTGGGATTGAAATTATGGTGGTAGGCTTTTGAAAAAGCAATGACGGCCGGTTCGTTTTCATCATATTTAATGGCATACACCGGATTTTTTCCATCACTTAATTGGGTAATTAAAAAACCTTGTTGTATAAGCGTTTGCCCAACCATAGGAAACATGGCAGTTTCTTCGGTGCCACCTGAATAGCAGTGAATGTTTTTTATACCAAAATAATGGGCCATGGTTTGTGCCCATATTTGCGATAAATGACTCCTGCGAGAGTTGTGGGTACAAATAAAATTTAATCGCACCGCTTGGTTGTTTTGCAAATTTTTTTTGATGTAATCAGCAAGTAGTTGTAACTCTAACTTACGTTGTTCTTCAATACTTGAGGCGTTAAATTGTTGAATGTGTTGTGTGATTTGACTATTCATTTCCGTAATATTTTCTTTTTAAATACAATGATGCTTTTACCAATAAAATTAAAACCGGAACCTCAACCAATGGGCCAATTACACCAACAAAAGCCTGTGGTGATTGTATGCCAAAAACAGCAATGGCTACAGCAATGGCCAATTCAAAATTATTTCCTGTTGCGGTAAATGCAATGGCTGCATTTTTATCGTAATCAACCCCCAGTTTTTTATTCAACCAAAAGCTAATAAAAAACATCAAGATAAAATACAATACCAATGGTATAGCCACCTGCAACAAATCAAATGGGAGTGAAGTGATTAAATCGCCTTTTAAACTAAACATTACCACAATGGTAAATAGTAATGCATAAAGTGTAATGGGCGAAATGGCAGGAACAAATTTCCTGTCGAACCATTCTTTACCTTTTGCACCGATAAGTGCTTTTCTACTCACATATCCTGCTGCAAACGGAATACCCAAATACACCAGCACACTTGTCATCACTTCGCTCATGGGTACCGAAATAGCAAATGCTGCAATGCCCATTTTTTGAGGAAGGTAGGAAATAAACAACCAAGCGAAAATGCTGTAAGTAAGCATTTGAAAAATACTGTTCATCGCCACTAATAAAGCAGTGTATTCTCGGTTGGCCTTTGCTAAATCACTCCAAACAATTACCATGGCAATGCAACGCGCCAAACCTATTAAAATAAGTCCGGCCATGTATTCCGGTTTGTCTTGTAAAAAAATTACAGCCAAGCCAAACATTAACAGTGGTCCTATTAACCAATTTAGCAAAAGGGAAATACCCATTACTTTTTTGTCTTTAAATGCTTTAGGAAGCAAGCTGTAATCTACTTTGGTAAGTGGGGGATACATCATTAATATCAAACCAATGGCCAAAGGAATGCTTGTGCTGCCTATTGAAAATTGATGAATGAGTTGAGGAATTTCCGTAAAATATTTACCTAATAAAATGCCCAACACCATGGCACTAAATATCCAAAGGGTGAGGTAGCGGTCTAAAAACTTGAGTTGTACGTTCATGCTTATATTCATTTTAACAACATCCCGAACCGGGTGTGCAACTTCCTGTTGAGGTGGTAAGGTTGGCTAAATTAACTTTAGGTTTTTGGTTGGTTTGGGGAATACCGCATGCATCTTCCGCTAAACAAGCTGTTTGTTTCGGGGTGAGTACAAATTGCGTTCCGTTGAAATGTAAGCCGTATCGACCAATGGTTTCTTCTTGGTATTCAACTTCTACTTCCAAATCAAAATGATTCCATAATGCTTCTGATTGATGAATAATGTTGAGCAGTTTATCTGCAGTTAATCGGTGATTATTATCATTGGCCACCCATAACTGAAAACTCACGTATTGTTCGGTTCTGATGGTTCTGCCGCAATCAATAAAATGTTTAGTGGTTAAGCCGGCTTCCGTAATGTGAAAGTGTGCCGGAACCATACCACCTGTTGGGGTTACAAAGGTAATCTGCTCAAGGTTGGTTAAGTGTTTTTTTAATGCTGAAATTTTCATAATGGTGTTATTTAGCAGCAATTGCTTTGGGCATTGCTGAGTTTTTGATGCATGTTGGAAAAATAATGTTGAAGCTTGCCGATTACTTTCTCATCAAGGCAATAGCAAATGCTGTTACCTTCTACATTGCCTTTAATAATGCCTGCGTTTTTCAACTCTTTTAAATGTTGTGATATGGTAGGTTGAGCGAGTTGTGTTTCGTTTACAATATCACCGCAAATACATGAATTTACCTTTAATAAATACTCAACAATGGCAATTCGGGCAGGATGTGCCAAGGCCTTAAGTAAATTGGCGGTTTGGTTTTGTTTTTCGGTGAAATAATCGGTTTTGGTAGCGCCCATTTTTATATTTTTATATTGCAATATTACGATATAGAATTGAAAAAGCAAGTTTGGTTCTTGGTTGATTTTGGGAGTTGATTAGTTATGGGTTAATTGGTTGATAGACTTCTTCAGTAAAGCTAAGGAGGTTGAAGCAGTGTTCCATAAAACCACAAATCCGGAAAAACTATGTTTAATATTAAGGCATTTTACCCTAATACTGTTTGCAAGTTGGGGGAGTAGAGATTAAATGATTTTGAAAATGAAGATTTATACCTGAATATGTTTTTTAATTTTTAACACCACATACTTACTGGTTGGGGTATTGCTTTTTTCGGCTACTGAACCAATTGGCACCAATACATTGGTTTCCGGGAAGTAGGTGGCACAACATTGCTCCGGTATTTGGTATTTAATCACCATAAATTTTTTGGCTACGCGTTCAATGCCATCATGGTAATTAAATAAATCCACCACATCTCCATGTTGCAGGCCATGTTTTTCAATGTCTTTTTCATTCATTAAAATTACCCTGCGCTCATTGTAAATGCCTCGGTATCTATCATCCAAGCCATAAATAGTGGTATTAAACTGGTCATGGGTTCTTATGGTCATCATCAACAATTCATCCTCCGCAATTTTATTAAAGTGAACAGGCGCAATATTAAAATTGGCTTTTCCTGTTAAGGTGTTAAACTTTCCTTGTCGGGCACCATTGGGTAAATAAAATCCACCGGGTTCGCGCACTCTTTTGTTGTAATCATCAAAGCCCGGAATGGTTCGTTCAATATCCGCTCGAATATTATCGTAATGTTGTTCGTATTTATCCCAATTTATTTTGCTTTTATTACCAAAGGTCGCCTTTGCCAATCGGCAAACAATTACACTTTCACTTAACAAATCATTGCTTATGGGTTTTAAACTTCCCTTACTTAACTGCACTACACCCATTGAGTTTTCGCAACTTACAATTTGAATTTCTCCTGCAGCGTTGGTGTCTTTATCGCTTCGGCCGAAGGTAGGTAATATCAATGCTTCATCACCCGTAATTAAATGGCTGCGGTTAAGTTTGGTGCTGATGTGCACGGTTAAAGCACAATTCTCTAAAGCTTCTGCCGTAAACTTAGTGTCGGGTGTGGCCGATAAAAAATTACCTCCCATGGCAATAAACACTTTTCCTTTTTCGGCATGCATGGCCTTAATGGAATCAACTACATCAAGCCCATGTTGGTAAGGTGCGTTAATTTCAAAGTTTTGATTGAGTTTATCAATAAATGCTTTTGAAGGCTTCTCATAAATACCCATCGTTCTATCGCCTTGCACATTGCTGTGGCCACGAACAGGGCAGGTTCCTGCACCGGGCTTTCCAATGCTGCCTTTTAGCAACAATAAATTTACAACCTCTTTAATGGTATCAACGGCATTTTTATGTTGGGTTAATCCCATGGCCCAGCAGGCAATAATTTTTTTGTTATGCTTTAAAATTTCAGCGGTAGAAATTATATCTTCCAAAGAAATACCGCAAGCCTCACTTAGTTCCGTTAAGGAATAATTGTAAAATGTTTTGGTTAACTCTTCATAACCGGTGGTGTGCTGTTTAATAAATTCATGGTCGAAAACACTACCCGGATTACGTTGCTCTTCTTCCCACAAAATCATTTCAAGCGCCTTAATCAAAGCTAAATCGCTGTTAATTTTTACCTGTAAAAAAATATCGGTTAACTGCGATTTGATGCCCAATACACCGTTTAGTTTTTGGGGATTATTAAATCCAACCAATCCGGTTTCGCGAAGCGGATTCACCGAAATGATTTTGCATCCGTTGGCTTTTGCTTTTTGCAAAGCACTTAACATGCGAGGGTGATTGGTGCCCGGATTTTGTCCTAAAATAACAATAACTTCTGCTTCGTAAAAATCTTCTAAAGTTACGGAACCCTTTCCTATGCCAACGCTTTCGCTGAGTGCGACACCGCTGCTTTCATGACACATGTTGCTGCAATCGGGTAAATTGTTGGTGCCAAATTCACGCACAAACAACTGGTATAAAAAGGCGGCCTCGTTACTGGTTCGACCTGAAGTATAAAATATGGCATCATCAGGCGAGGGCAGGGCATTAAGTTTTTGAGCAATTAGTTTAAATGCATTATCCCAAGTGATGGGTTGGTAATGTGTTCCACCTTTAGGCAAATACAAGGGTTGAGCAACACGTCCTTTTTTTCCTATTTCGTAATCATTTAATTGGGAAAGTTGAGCCACACTGTTTTCTTCAAAAAACTTGGCCCATAATGCTTTTGTTGTTGCTTCTTCCGCAATGGCTTTTGCACCGTTTTCACAATATTCTGCAATGGGTGATCTATCATCATCCGGATCAGGCCATGCACAACCAGGACAGTCAAAACCGTCCTTTTGGTTTACTTTGAGCAAAGCTTTTGTACCACGCAACGGATCCATTTCGCTAAACACATGCTTTACAGCCGAAATCACGGCAGGTATTCCTGCAGCGGTTTCTTTTGGCTCGGAAATTTTAATGTTTAAAAACTCTTCCGGGTTTTCAGGATTTGGCTTATCTGAATGCGATGACATAGCTCCGTGTTTTTAATTGAACTATAAAACGAGTTCTCCATTAACTATGGTGAATTTTAATAATTTTTCAACCCCAATAGGAATTCCGTTTTTTACAGGTGTTGTTACTTTAATGTGATTTAAAAAAATAGCTTGGAGATCCTTATTTACTCTGTTATTACTAATTTCAAGTTGTGAACCACCATCTAAAATTTTAACCACATAATAAATCGATTCCCTATCACATATTACTTGAAGTTGAACCAATAGTTTGTTTTGATTAATTACTCTCCATTGCTCTTCTTCACCCGTTGGAGTATTAAAAATGCGTGCTTTATATCCACTGAATAAGGTGTCAACATTTTGTTTCAACGCCAATTTATCAAACGTTTCTTTATACTCAATAAATCCAAATTGCTTTTCATATCTTAACCATAAAGCCTGTACTAAATCGTACAATAATTGACCTTGCTCTAATTTCTCCAACTCGTAGGCCGTACATTTTTTAAGATTTAGCTTTGAAAATGCAATTTCATTTTTCTTCAATAAATCATACGAAACATAATCACCATTTTGTTTGGCTTTTGATTCTTGGTAGAAATATTTCTCCAATACACCACTTTCATTATAGTTGTATTGTATCAGAATTCCTTCTTGTGTTACAAAATGAATGGAAGATGGAATACCGGTTAAGGTGTTTAAATCAACCATAAAATAAAAAGGGCTTTTATCCTTGCAATACATGTGTACTTGTTTTTGCCAGCGATAGGTAATAGGAATCGGATCCATTTTTGGGTCATCAACCATATCCACCTCAGCGTTATCAGGAGCTATGTTTGATTCAATACTTTGGTTGCTTTCCGCACCTGTTGCAACAGCCGATTTTAAGTCTAAAATACTAAATGCCTCCAGTTTTCTTTCGCCAATACCGCTTTTAAATCCAAGGGTATTTTTGTCATTTAATAAATAATCTTTCAGCATCAATTCATATTTTGAATTTGCCGAGCATGACATATTGATTCCGCCCAAAGTGGCGATGAGTAGGAGTAATTTAACAGTGCGCATTTGGATTGGGATAATTATCGCTTTGGTCTTCAAATGTATTATCTAAACAAACAAAGTCTTTTTCTATTAATAAAAACAGTTCGGTTCCTGTAGGCAATTGATATTGATTTTGAAATCCAACTATATTGGTGCTTGTCCACTCATTAGCAATCGGTTCAGGAAGTATCATGGTGATGGTAGTGCCTTCCATTTTTGCACTAAGTTCCTTTGCAACCGAATCTTTTTGAATGGCATACGTTAAAGTGGTATTGCCAAATTCCGTTTTTTCTTCCCAATAACCTTTCTCGCCAAATTGAGCTACTTCGGTTTTGGTTAATCGTATGCGAATGCTGTTGCCTTTGATGCGTAACTTCATATCGGTATTTTGTTACACAAATATCTACGCTAATCGCATCAAAACAACCATTCAATCAATATTTTATTTCTCCGAAACTTCCTGTTGTTCAGGGCTTAAAAAAGAAACAGCCATTTTTAGTTTGGAAAAAGTGTATTTGCCTTGCAATGATTGTGAGAGTTTGTTTAATCAGAAACCAACTTGTTCG
>JBKDBG010000031.1:0-10767 GCA_046314755.1 Bacteroidota bacterium
GGAAGAAGCCATGCAAATACAGGGTGTTTATATTCACTTGTACGGAAAAAAAGAAAGCAAGCCCATGCGTAAAATGGGCCACGTAACCATTACGGCACCAACGCTTGATGAAGCAAAAAGCAATGCAAAAAGGGTTCAACAATTACTTACCTTCGTAAAAGATTAATTAAGTATACAGCTATGACAAAACAAGTTGGTATTATCATGGGCAGCGACAGTGATTTAGAGGTGATGCAAGAAGCCGCAAAAATTTTAGAACACTTTAGCGTTGATTATGAAATAACCGTTGTATCGGCTCATCGCACACCTGAAAGAATGTTTGACTATGCCCAAACAGCTGTATCTCGCGGATTAAAAACCATTATTGCAGGAGCAGGCGGAGCTGCTCACTTGCCCGGTATGGTAGCCTCCATTACCACCTTACCTGTTATTGGTGTTCCGGTAAAATTAAAAGCATTGGATGGTATGGATTCTTTGTTATCCATTGTGCAAATGCCGGGAGGCGTTCCGGTGGCCACGGTTGCAATTAACAACGCAAAAAATGCAGGTTTACTTGCCGTTCAAATTTTGGCTACAAACAATGAATTACTACAACAAAAATTAGTTGATTACAAAAACAACATGCGTGAAGAAGTGCTGGACAAAGCAGCCAAAGTGGAGCAAAAAAGAAATAAAATCGGATTTTAATTGGCTTGAGCCAAACCTACCCACACCATACTTTGGTGGTACAATTGTGCACAATATTCTTTGTTATCAGCAATTGGGTTTGATTTGATGATTAAATCTTTTTGCCAAAGTTTTCCCGATTCAAACTCGGGTGTAAGAATAAAATGCGAAAGTTGATCGGCTGTTTGATTAGGATCTTGAAACACCCCAAATACTTTGCCCATAAAATAAAACGGATTGGTAAGTACTCTTTTACCTACACTGTATTCTCTGCGGTCTAAATTAGTAAGTGTAGGCTCAGGGTTAAAAGTAGCAAACATGATGTTTTTAAAAACCTCCGACATATGCTTGCTCATGCATAATTGAGCCAACTTACTTTCACAATAACTGATTTCTTTTTGGTATTCCTGAGGTGAAATTTTAGCAATATGAATCAACTCATCGATGTTCGATATTTTTCCTTTGGCCGAATGTTCATCACCCACAAAAACTACCTTAGGATATTTTACATTATTCAAGCTTGGCATTAACAAATGTGCAAGTAAAAACTGTGCGAGATAATTAACTTGAAACTGCTGCTCAAACTTTTGTTGTGTTAAAAAGAAAGGAGGAGCTTTTACTCCGGCATTACAAACAATTACATCAATTTCAGGGTAAAAATTAATGAGCGTATGCGCAGCTTGTCGAACCGAATGCATGTTATTTAAGTTGATCGGAAAAAATTCAGCCCTGCCTCTTTTTACCATCTGACACTCTTCGTCAATTTGCGCAATGGTATTTCTATTCGCTGCATCATCTCGGCATAATGCCAAAACATGATTTCCCATTTTTGCCATTTTACGTGTTAATGCGAGACCAATGCCACTGCTTGCTCCTGTAATTAGAATTGTTTGATTCATATCGTTGTAACAAATATGGTAACTTATTCTGAAATATCTTATTTTTTCAACTTATTTGAAATAAGTTTAATCATTAAGCCCAATCAATAAGAATATGAAATCTCCATTGTTTTTTCTGCTTACTTGTATTTGTTTTTACACCCAAGCACAAATTAATGCCACTACCGATCAAGGTAAGAAAGTGATTTTAAACCCAAATGGTACTTGGATGTATGATACGCTGGCTACGGTTGCGGCCGATACTTCATTGCCTGTTTATAAAAAACCTGCAACCGCTACACTTTGCCTTAAGTCAAAAAAGGTTTCCTACGATTTCTATTACGATCCTAAAATTTGGAGAGTTACCGAACCCATTAATGAGTCGGCTGAATTTAGCTTATTGCACAAAAACTCTGATGCATTTGCCATGATTATTACCGAAAGGCTTGGCTTTGGAATAGAAGATTTAAAATCATTTGTAATTGAAAGATTTGAGCGTGCCGGAGAAAACATGGAAGTGGTTACGGATGATAAAAGAATAGTAAACGGGATTGAAGTAACACACCTGAAAGTAACGGGTAAGGTGATGGGATTGCAAGTATTGTATGACGGATATTATATCACCTCTGAAGAAGGGAGTGTACAATTGGTTTGCTTCACGGGTAAAAACCTGTACAAAGAATTTGAGAAGGATATCAAGAACTTATTGAATGGATTAACCAAACGAAAGTTGGCTGCAACATCTGATACACAGAGATAATTTCCTTGTCTATAAAAAACTAATCGGCCTCACCCTAGCAAGGGTGAGGCCGATTTTATTAAATAAGGTTGTATCAATTGATTCTTGATTCTAAACCCATTTGATTATTACTATCGAAAAAAAATTTCAATAGGTTGTTGATTAAGGAAACTTCGGATATTTTTTGAAATCAGGTTTGCGTTTTTCCAAGAAGGCATTTTTTCCCTCTTTCGCTTCATCACTTAAATAATACAACAAGGTGCTGTTACCTGCCAATTCTTGAATACCGGCTTGTCCGTCAAGTTCGGCATTAAATGCACTTTTTAACATACGCAATGCAATCGGACTTTTCTCCATCATTTTTCTGCACCATTCAATGGTGGTATCTTCAAGCATCTCTAACGGAACAACCTTATTAACCAAACCCATTTCCAATGCTTCTTGTGCATTGTATTGATCACATAAGTACCAAATTTCGCGTGCCTTTTTCTGTCCTACAACACGAGCCAAATAACCGGCTCCAAAACCACCGTCAAAACTTCCCACCTTTGGGCCGGTTTGTCCGAATTTTGCATTTTCGGCAGCGATACTTAAATCACAAATCACATGCAAAACATGTCCGCCACCAATAGCCCAACCTGCTACCATCGCAATCACAGGTTTTGGTATTCTGCGAATTTGCATTTGTAAATCCAACACATTTAGGCGCGGGATACCATCATCTCCCACATATCCCCCATGACCTCTAACACTTTGATCTCCTCCACTGCAAAATGCTTTACCTCCTTCACCTGTTAAAATCACACAATAAATTTCTTCATCTTGACGAGCAATTTCCATTGCCTCGCTCATTTCCTTCACGGTTAAAGGAGTAAATGCGTTATGTTTCTCCGGACGGTTAATGCTAATTTTAGCAATACCATCATAAAAACTAAACTTAATTTCCTGGTATTCTTTAATTGTTTTCCAAGGATGCTTACTTTCCATATCTTTTTATTTTGATGTTTTTTTCATGAGTTTTTTAAATGCTTTTGCGTTGGCATCCATATCAAAATTTAGCTCCAACACCGCACAAGTGTTCATAGGGTCTAAAAACTGATTGAGAATGGCATTTAATTTTTTCAAATCATTTGCTTGGTAATACCTTAATCCAAATGAATTGGCCAAACCTTTCACGTTCACATTGATTGGTGTTGTAAAATAAGCTTCTGCCGGTTTAAATGAATTCGGACCGTCAATTAACTTAAATATACCACCGCCATTATTATTGAACACGATAATGCGTAGATTGTTTGGTAAATGTTGTTGCCACAATGCATTGATATCGTAACCAAATGACAAGTCGCCCGTAATTAAAACAGTAGGTCGTAAATTAACTTTTGCGGCACCAACTGCCGTGCTGGTACTTCCATCAATACCGCTTGTACCTCTGTTTGCGTTTACCAACCAACTGTTGTTTAATGCGCCTAAGTAACTTGCATAACGTACTACGCTGCTGTTGGCCAATTGCACATTACACGCATCGGGCAATTGTTGTAAAACGGCATACATGGCATGCAGCTCATTCCAACCTGATTGCTTAACTTGAGTATGAAATTTTGCAAGAGCCCTTTGTGTGTAGCTTTGCCAATTTTGCTTATAGGTGTTTGAAGTTTGATGATACAATTCAATTTCGGAAAGAGCGGTAAACACCTGCGTGGCTGAGCATTCAAGAAAATGTGTTACGTTTTGATACGTATTTATTTTTTCATCTTCACTTTGAATGCGGAAATGATATTGAGGTTGTGTTTGACGCAACCATAACTTCAACTTTTTAGAAACAAATTGTCCGCCCAATGAAAGGATGAAATCAGGTTGCAGTTGTTGTAAGTTGTTTTCGTTAGTTGTTTGAAGTAAATAATCAAAACCCTGAGCCGTACAATAAGGATGCGCATTTGAAACCACATCGGTAATAATGACTACATCATCGCAATTGGAAAGTTTTGTGAGCGGTTCAACCCAATCGGCATGAGCCCACTCTTGACCAATTAAAATAAGCTTTCGTTCACTATTAAGCCAAGCATACAGTAACTCTTCCGGTATTTGCTGTGGCGTTGCTCTATGCACGTGTTGTTGCAACCATTGGTTAATATGCTTGGTTAAGGTGTTGATGGTTGATTTGAATTCGGGAAGTTGATACAAGGGTTCCGTAAATGGAACGTTTATATGCACCGGGCCTTTATACAAATGATTGGTTTTACTAATCGCTTCAGCCACTAATGCCGCCACTTGCTTGTGTTGTTCTTTGCCGTGTGCATATTCAGGAATTTGAACAAAATGCCTCACGTGCAGGCCAAACAAATGTTTTTGGTCAATCATTTGTCCATCTTGCTGATTGAGGAAAGCCTCCGGCCTATCTGCTGTAAAAACCAATAAGGGAATACGTTGGTAATAAGCCTCAGCAACAGCCGGGTAATAATTTGCAGCTGCTGTTCCGGATGTGCATAACAACATCACCGGTACACGCATTTGTTGAGCCATGCCTAATGCCTGATAGGCTGCACTTCGCTCATCAATACCAATGTGGATATCGAAGCCGCCAACCGCATTAAAAGCCATTACGAGGGGTGCCGAACGAGAACCGGGGCTTAAAACAAGGTGTTTTATGCCCAGCAATTTACAGGTAATTGCTATTGTTAATGCGTGTTGCTGCATACTTTATCATAAAAAGTAAAATGAAACGAAAAAAGTTTCGTTTACTTTACTAAACAGGGCGCAAAAATATCGTTTACAATGAGGTTTGAAAAACAAAATGATTTTCTATTTTTGGGCACTATAAACAAACATTGATTATTCAATAGCTAAAAAGAATGAAAAGGGCACTTTTAATATTAGTGTTGGGCACATGGGGATTTACAGCAGGTGCGCAAATTCAAAATCCTGAAGAAACGGGTGGTTATGGAACCGAAAACCAAGACACCACGCAGGCCGAGGTGCAGTATGATGAGAATGGGAACCCTATTCAACCTGCTGAAGGTGGAGATCAAGGACCATTGGTAAAACCATTTGAAAAAATTGTTTTAAATATTGATTCTGTTACCAACCTCATTACCTATTTAGGTGTGGTTGAACAAGAAGAAACCAACTCCGACTCCTTGTACACGCGCGCAAAACGTTGGGCAGAAGCTCGTTTTGGCAAACAATCGAAAAACTTGTTTGAGGTGGATAAAAAGAACCAAAAACTGGTGCTTAACGGGGTAATTATTGCCAATAACTATTACAGCAAATACACCAAAAAGGATATTGGCAGGCATTATTTTAAAATGACCATTTGGCTCAAAGAGGGTCGTTATAAATACCAAATCACCAATTTGGTGCACGAAGGTATTAAGCCAAATAACGGCACACCAACACGTAATTATTTTGAATTTTATTACACTTCAACCAAAGCGGTTAAAACCTATGATAAAATTTTGCGTGATGCCGATACAGATATTAAAAAGTTGATGGAAGATTTCGTGAAGTCAATGAAAGATCCAATCATTGTTGATGAAGAAGATTGGTAAACCAATTAAATTGATTTGATAATAAACAAAAAAGGCTGCCCGAAATGGCAGCCTTTTTTATTGCTATTATCGTTGAAGCATCATCCATTAATATTCAACATCCATGCCTCCTCCGCCTTCCATTCTGCGGTTATTTTTCCTGCGGAATAAGGAAGCATCCATTTCTCCAAAACGAAGGCTCACCGTTAAACGCACAAACCTAACTTCTCTTCTGCGGCTAATATCTTGACGAATAAACTCGCTTTCGAAATTGGTACCAAACCTGCGGGTATTGAACACATCATTTACAATTAAGCTAATGTTTAAAAATTTCATCACCTCTTTGTTTAATGACACATCAATGCTGTATTGATCTAAGGTTCTTCCTTGCGGAATAATTCTTGGTGCTTCGTAATTACCGTTTACTTGTAAGGTGTAACTCTTAGGAAACTTATAAGACACTACCCCTTTTGTGTTCCAGCTGAAACCGGTATTGCTAATGGTTGAACTGGCCGTAGCTGCGCTGATATCGGTGTAAAATAAATTCGCATTTACACTGAAGTCGAGTTTTCGCTCAAATAAACTTACCCTGAAATTATTTTCCCATCCGTAATTATACATGGTGTTACCGTTGATAAACGTATTAATCAATACAGAACCCGAAGTATCTGAAGCCAACGGATAGGCAAAGTTGGTGATGGGGTCTTCTGTAGCTTTCATGTATACCGAAGTAAATATGTTGCCAAATCCGAAAATGTAGTTGTAATTAAACTCCATGGTATTGGTAAACTCCGGAGCCAAATTTGGATTCCCTTGGCGATAATTTAACTTATCGGCAAACATGATAAACGGCATGGATTGCATGAATCCGGGACGATTAATTTTTCTGGTGAAGTTTAATTGAAACTCATGCTTCTCCCCAATGCGTTTGGTAAGAAAGATACTTGGGAAAAACGATTTATGAAGATTGCCTAAACTATCAGGATAATAAAATTCATAGCTCAAGTTTTTATTCACCAACTCACCTCTAAAACGTGTTTGCTCAAAACGTAAACCCAACTGATATCCTATTCCCATCCACATGTTACTATACGTTACGTAAGCAGCGTTTACCATATCATTAATCCTATAATCATTGGTAAGCGAAGTATCCGCAATAAACACATCAGGGTTGGCATTATCACGATTATCTACATTGAGCTGAGATCTATCTACACGTATATTACTGCGCACACCAAACTCCCATTTTGCGGTGTCGGTTATTGGGTTGGTAAAGTCAAATTGAAAGGTGATATTATCACTAAAACCGCCACCGGTATTTCTTTGCAACTGTTCCCCAGGAGGTAACAACACGTTTTGTTTATCGTAATCATAGGTATAAAAATCACTGTTGTTTAATCTATCGCTATGGTTGTAGGTAATGTCGGTTGTAAATTCTTTTCCGCGTTTCGGGTAGGTTTTACGCAATTGCAATTGGGTTGAATAATTGGTCCATCCGGTTTTTTGCTTGGTAAGCCTATTGCCATATGACAATAAATCAGAAGTTGCATCTAAACTTCTGAATGATTGATTGTCTTCGGTATTAAATCCGCCCGACATAAAACCTTGTGCCAAAGTAATGGTGGTTCTATTGGTAAGGTTGTAATCAATTGCAAAGCGACCATTTTGCATCATGTTGGTCGCATCATTTTCATTGGTTTGTCGGTAAAACCCGGTTTCCGTATTATTTAATAATGTAGTTCGATTGGTGTAACCTCTGCCGATATTGTTGGAGCGGTTAAAATTGTACATGATGCTGAAGTTGGTTCGTCCTTCTTTGATATTCAAATTCAGCATCGCATTTTGACGCGTAGGATAACCCACACCCAAATTAATCATTCCGTTGTATCCGGGTTTGTTATTTTTCTTCAATACCACATTTAAAATACCGCCTGTAGTTGAAGCATCAAAACGTGCCGAAGGATTGGTAATGACTTCAATGCGGTCAATTTCATCGGCAGGAATTTGTTCCAAGGTAAGTAAAGTTGGGCGACCATCCACAAAAATGGTAGGACTGCTGTTGCGCAAAGTTACTGCACCATCGGCATCAACACTTAACCCCGGAATATTTTTAACTGCATCAATTCCAGTACCGCCTCGTGCAGAAATATCTTTGCTAACATTATAGATTCTGCGATCAACAGTCATAATTACTTGCGAACGTTCTCCTTCAACCACCGCTTCTTTCAAACTTTTCGAATCCACCTCAATGGCAATATTTCCTAAATCTTGCTCCAAGTTATTCATACCAATGGTAACCGGAATTAGCGTTGGCTTATATCCGATAAACGCAACTTTTAAACGAAAACGTCCCATGGGTAATTTATCCAAACTAAAATCACCATTGCTTTTGGCCAACACCCCGCTAATTACACTGTCTTTTTGTAAGGCCAATAACGTAACTGTTGAAAACTCAACCGGTTCTTTGGTTTTGGCATCAATTACCTTACCGTAAATACGTCCTATGCTGGGCATGCTTCTGCCCCCGCCACCCAGACGTTGCGCCTTGGTTTCGGTTTGAAAAACAAAAAATAATAAGAATAAAAGTAAATGAATTTGTTTCTGCATCAATCGTTTAAATAAACAGACGGCAAATGAACACAAAGGTTTACTAAAAAACTAAAAAAATTAGGTGAACGGCAGTATTCAGTGCTATAGAGGATTAATATTTATCATTTATTAAGACTTTGAATAAACCTTTTTGCCTGCATGCATAAGAATAGTTTGTTTAATATGGTGTTTACTGTTAGTTTTACCACCTGTTAAACACAATACATATGGGCTTATTATCAGGAAAAACCGTATTAATTACAGGTGCAACTAGAGGAATAGGAAAAGGCATTGCATTAAAACTTGCACAAGAAGGTGCCAACGTTGCATTTACATTTGTGAGTTCAGTTGAGAAGGCTAAAATTTTTGAAGGCGAGTTGGCTGCCATGGGTATTCAAGCAAAAGGCTACCAAAGCAATGCTGCTGAATTTGCCGAAGCTGAAAAATTGATTGATGAGGTGGTAAAAGATTTTGGAAATATTGATGTGTTGGTGAACAACGCAGGTATTACACGTGATAATTTATTGATGCGCATGAATGAGCAAATGTGGGATGAGGTATTGGATACCAACCTTAAATCGGCATTTGCATTAATTAAAGCGGTGCAACGCCCAATGATGAAAGCCAGAAGCGGATCGATTATCAATATTACTTCAGTGGTTGGTATTACCGGTAATGCAGGCCAAGCAAACTATGCAGCCTCAAAAGCCGGTATGATTGGTTTAACCAAATCAGTGGCTAAAGAACTTGGCTCACGCAATATTCGTTGCAATGCTATTGCTCCGGGATTTATTGAAACAGAAATGACTGATGCATTAAGTGAAGATGTAAGAGCTGAATGGGTAAAAGGTATTCCGCTAAAACGTGGTGGTTCACCTGAAGATGTAGCGAACACTGTTGTATTTTTCTCTTCAGACCTATCCGCTTACATTACCGGACAAACCATTTGTGTAGATGGTGGAATGGTGATGCCATAAATTTATTTTACGTTGATTTCATCAAAAATTACAAAAACAGTTCATTGAATATCCAAACAACATAGTGTGATTATTACCGAATATTCAATTTGGCTTTCTGTAGTTTGCGCATTTTTAGCGGCACTAACCGCCTGGTTATTGTACCGAAACAATCCTTTACACCTTGATGGAAAATATAAAAACATAGCCGCCTATACCCTTTTCGGTTTGCGTTTTTTGTTGGTGTTTATTGTGGGGTTTTTATTGCTCGGACCTTTATTAAAAATGGTTACCCATCAAACACAAAAACCTATTGTGGTAATGGGTATTGATCAATCGGCATCACTTACGCTGCACCATGATACGGCTCAACTGGCCAAACAATTAATAAGTTTGGTTGAATCCGTTCAAAAAAATAATGCAGAAGTTGATGTACAAGTTTTAAGCATTGGTGAAAAAACGACTCCTTCAACCCATATTTCATTTCAAGAGAAAAAAACAAACCTGGCTGCATTTTTTGAAACCGTACAAGAACAATTTGACGGACAAAATTTAGCAGGCATTGTTTTAACCAGCGATGGAATTTATAATGAAGGCATTTCACCGTCTGATGCTGCGAAAAATATTTCGGTTCCAATCTACACGGTTGCACTTGGCGACAGTAACCAAAAGAAAGACGTTTGGATCAAAAAAATAAATGTCAACTCGTTGGTGTATAAAGACAATTTATTTCCGGTACAAATTGAAGTAGGTGCATACGATGCTGCCGGGAAACAAACCAAACTTACCTTAAAACAAGATGGCGTAACCGTGTTTGAACAAACACTTGCATTAAGCAACAAATACTTTAATACCATCAACACCACGCTAGTTTCTAAACAAAAAGGCACCATTCAACTTACAGCCGAATTAAGCGGTATTGATGATGAAATAAGCAAAGCAAACAACAAAGCGGAAGCATTTATTGAAGTGGTTGATGGCAAACAAAAAATAGCCATTGTGGCTTATACTCCGCACCCTGATGTGCAAGCGTTGTATGATGCCGTTAGTGAAAATGAAAATTACATCGTTGATCGATTTATTTTTACGCAACAAAATATTCCGGCAAACCTAAGTGTTTATCACATGGTGTTGTTACATCAATTACCGGGTTATAATGGCGAAGGCCTTCCTTTGATTAAACAACTTAAAGCACAAAATATTCCAATACTGTATGTGCTTGGTGCGCAAAATAACTTAATGTATTTAAATCAAGTGGAATCACAATTTCAAATTGTAGGTGCCAGAGGAAATCCTAATGAGGTGATTCCGGTTTTTCAATCAACATTTAATTTGTTTAATATTAATAAGGAAGAAGAACAGGTTTATGCCAAGCTACCTCCGTTATTCGCTCCGTTTGGTAAATACTATATAAG
>JBKDBG010000032.1:0-6163 GCA_046314755.1 Bacteroidota bacterium
GCGTAAGGCCGGATGAACCAATCCAAGGAGATTAAAAGCAAGGCTGTTGTGCCCGCTGAAATAAACAGGCAATACCTTTACTTTGGCTTTCATAATCATTTTTGCAACCACCGGATTCCACATTTTATCACTTATGCGCAGCGTATTTAATTTTAATGCCGATACTTCGCCTGCCGGAAATATACCAATGGGAATTCCTTCATCCAATAAGTGTAAACTCTTTTTAATACCACTGATGTTCATGCCTGTTTTGGCGCTTGTTTCAAACGGATTCACCGACACAAAATAATTTTTTAACGGAGGTATTTGTTGAAGCAGGTAATTGGCCATTACTTTAAATTCAGGACGCACACCGGCTAACAGTTTTAATAAGATTAATCCATCAATGCCACCGTAAGGATGATTTGCCACTACGATAAAGGGTTCATTCAACGGAATATATTTTAATTCTTCTTCATTAAACTCATATTGAATGTTCAGCTCATTTAAAATGGAATCAATAAATGCCAGGCCTTCTTCTGTTGCGTGGTTGGCATAAATGGTATTTACTTTATTTAATTTAAGTGCTTTGGCAATGATGGGTGCTAATGCAGATAGTTTTAGCTTTTGTAACTTTAATCCTTTGGCAATGGATTCATGGGTAATTAAATTTTCGTTATCCATAATGGTAACTGTTATGGTTTGTTTAACGAAGGTGCAATGGGAATATGAACAAAAGGTTACCTTATTATAAAATCAGCATAAATTAAACGGTTTATCTTATTTTGCACGCTGAATACGTTATACCTGCATGGCCGCATTATCAGATATGCAACTTTTGAGTACCGGAAACCTGGAGTTACTTGCACAGCAAGTGGTAGAAGGTTTTATTACCGGTTTACATAAAAGTCCTTTTCATGGTTTTTCGGTTGAATTTGCCGAGCATAGGTTGTACAACTCAGGAGAATCAACACGGCATATTGATTGGAAATTATTCGCGCGAACCGATAAGTTATTCGTAAAGCGGTATGAAGAAGAAACCAACTTACGATGTCAGCTGGTGTTAGATACATCAGGAAGTATGTATTATCCCGAACAAGGTTTAAATAAAATGCGATTTTCGGTATATGCTATAGCTTCTTTAATGCAACTTATGCGAAAACAACGCGATGCAAGCGGTTTATCCCTGTTTGATGAACAATTGAATTACCATAGCGAGAGCAAGGTTGCCGTATCACATATCAGAATGTTGTTGGGTAAGTTAGATGAATTGTTGAAGCAGCCTCAAAAACGAAATCAAGCGAATATTGCGCAGGCATTACATAGCATTGCCGAACGCCAACACAGGCGTTCAATGGTAATTGTGTTTAGTGATATGTTTACCGACAAACCTGAGCAGTTGTATGAAGCTTTACAGCACTTACGTTATAACAAACATGAGGTGATTTTATTTCATGTAATGGATAATCAAACTGAATTAGCATTTGAGTTTAATAACAGGCCATATAAGTTTATCGACAGTGAAACCGGGCATGAAATGAAACTGTTTCCGGCACAGGTAAAAGAGTTGTATTTAAAAGAAATTCAAGCTTACACCAATGCTTTAAAGCTTAAATGTGCACAATATAAAATCGAGTATGTTCCAGCATACGTGGGTAATGATTTTTCACAAATCTTGATGTCGTTTTTAATCAAGCGCAATCAAAGTTTACGTTAATTAGTCTTCCGATTTAAACACTTCAATTGCTCGGTTTTCAACAACCAGCTCTGTAAATTTTCCTGAAAATTTAGTGGCTTTTACCGTTCTGTCATCAATCCAATGATAGTTGCCCCCGCGTGGTTTCCCAAAAATAATTCCATGCCATTTAATTCCATGGTTTTTTAGCCAAGTTTCGGTGTAAGCGCGATGCGTTTCTAATCGTGAGGTGAAAAATGTAATGATATGTCCATCATCATACCATTTATTAATCATGGCACTGGCTCCGGGAATTTCATCACAGGTCAGCATCCTTTCCGGTTCTTCATTCGGCACATCTTCACAAATGGTGCCATCAATATCAATTAAATAATTTTTGATATGCGGTGGTAAAACAGGACTCGCTTTGCGTCCCTTTTCATCATAATTTTCGTTCAATTCCATGGGGAAAGTGTAAATATTACACTAAGGTACAAAAAAAGGAGCAATATTAAAGTGCTCCTTTTTATATTCTCTTGATTGATGTGGTTTAGGCAACTATAATTAGAAAATAGTTTTTCTTGCCTTTTTGAATAATCATGTATTTGTTATTAATCAGGCTTGATGTATTGATAAGCGCATTTACATCATCTGTTTTATTTTTATTGATGCTCACCCCACCGCCTTGAATCATTTTTCTGGCCTCTCCTTTAGATGGAAATACTTGTGTTTTTTCAGCTAATAAATCAATTATACCTATGCCTTGTTCCAACTCACTTTTGCTGATGTTGTACTGAGGAACACCATCAAAAATATCCAGAAAGGTATTTTCATCCAGCTGCGCAAATGCATCAGCCGTTGCATTGCCAAATAAAATATTACTGGCTTCAATGGCTTTTGTCAATTCGGTTTCGCCATGCACACGTGATGTAATATCAGCGGCAAGAGCTTTTTGCAACACGCGTGTATGAGGTGCGGGTGCATGCTCAGCCTCTAAGGCTTCAATTTCTTCTTTGGTTTTTAAAGTAAAAATACGAATCCAACTTTTTACGTCTTCATCACTGGCGTTTAACCAAAACTGGTAAAACTTATAGGGTGATGTTTTTTTTGCATCCAGCCAAACTGCACCACTTTCTGTTTTCCCAAATTTCGTTCCGTCTGATTTTTTAATTAAATTGGTAGTTAAAGCATAGGCTTCACCACTTTCTTTTCTTCTAATGAGTTCTGTTCCGGTAACAATATTTCCCCATTGGTCACTGCCTCCCATTTGTATTTTTATGCCATGGTTTTTCCATAAATAATAAAAATCATAACCCTGTACCAATTGATAGGTAAATTCTGTAAAACTCATTCCTGTTTCACCTTCCAATCTTCTCTTTACACTGTCTTTGGCCATCATGTAATTTACCGTAATGTGTTTGCCCACATCTCTAATAAAATCCAAAAAGGTAAATTGCTTAAACCAATCATAGTTATTTACCATAACAGCACTGTTGGCTCCGCAATCAAACTCTAAAAATTTTTCGAGTTGGAGGTGAATGCAATCTACATTATGCCTTAAAGTGTTTTCATCCAGTAAATTTCTTTCTGCACTTTTACCGCTCGGGTCGCCCACCATGCCGGTGGCTCCACCCACTAGAGCATAAGGTTTATGTCCTGCACGTTGAAAATGAATTAAAGTCATTACTTGCATTAAATGACCCACATGCAATGAATCGGCCGTTGGATCAAATCCTATATATCCGCTTATCATTTCTTTGGTAAGCGCTTCATCGGTACCCGGCATCATATCATGCAGCATACCTCTCCAGTTCATTTCTTCTGCAAAATTAGTTTTGGTATTCATTGTCGCGAAAATAGTGTTTTTCAACTTTAAACCATGTGCTTTGCTTGCTTAAATAGGTGATGTGCTTTTTACTTCTTAGATTTGAGGCATGATTACAATCGGTATTATTAGAGAAGGTAAGCAGCCTCCTGATTTACGCACCCCTCTTACTCCTGAACAATGTGTTTTGGTAATGGAAAAGTTTCCCGGAACCAAGGTTATTGTGCAATCATCACCTTTTAGGTGTTTTCATGATGATGACTACCGAAAAGCAGGAATTGTTGTGCAAGAAGATATTTCGGGGGCCGATATTTTATTGGGCGTAAAAGAAGTACCTGTTGAGGAATTAATTTCTAATAAAACCTACTTGTTTTTTTCCCATACGATAAAAAAACAACCACACAATCGCTCTTTATTAAGAGCTGTTTTGCAAAAGAATATTCGCCTTGTTGATTATGAAACTTTGGTGTGGGATGCAGGTAATCGAATTATTGGTTTCGGCCGATTTGCAGGAATTGTAGGAACGCATTATGCTTTTATAATGTGGGGCAAAAAATTTGGTGGGTATCAATTAAAGCCTGCACATCAGTGTAAGGATATGGAGGACATGATTAAACAATACAGTGGTATAAAATTGCCTCCCGTAAAAATTGTTTTGTGTGGTGATGGAAGAGTAGCTCACGGTTCTATTGAGTTATTGAAAAAATTAAAAATTCATCATGTTACTCCTGAAGAGTTTTTAGAAAACGAGTATGATCATCCGGTATATGTGCAGTTACGAAGTGAAGATTATTATGAACGAAAAGATGGGAAGGAGTGGGATAAAAGTGATTTCTATAAACATCCAGAAGATTACAGAAGCAGTTTTGCTCCATATTACAAAAGGGCAGATGTAATGATTAATGCCGTGTTTTGGAAAGCAGGAATTGAACCGTTTTTTACCAAAGAAGAAATGAAACGAACCGATTTTAACCTCAAAGTGATTAGCGATATCACTTGTGATGTGCCGGGTCCGTTGCCTTCAACTTTGCGAAGTACCACCATTGAGGATCCTTATTTTGGTTATAATCCGTTTTTGGAAAAAGAAACTCCGGCATTTTTAAAAGAGGTGATTGATATACAAGCGGTGGGGAATTTGCCTTGTGAACTTCCTGTAGATGCCAGCAACGAGTTTGGAGAACAATTAATCAGGCATGTATTACCTTACTTGGTAATTGAAGATACTGAGCAAATTATTTACAACGCTACCATTGCCAATCAAGGTAAGTTGTTGCCAAAGTATATCTATTTGGCTGATTATGTGGCTTAGGTAACTAAACTCCAAGCAAGGATGGTTGACTTATGAGAGTAACTTTGAATCCGCATTTTTAAATTACTAATGTTTGGTTTACTCTTTCAAAATCATCTATTCACCTAATTTTATCGAATATTTTTTGAGTATCACATTATTCCTGTTTTTTTGCGTTACTAAAATTAAAACATATACATGGCCAGAGGCGGAAGAAATTTAAACAGCAACGGAAAACAAAAAGATGAAGCTCCTAAGGTAAAAATTACCAAAGAAAGCCTGAAGGAGGCGTTGATATTATTTACTTACCTAAGACCTTATCGGGTTAAGTTCATTTTGAGTTTAGTGTTTATTGCACTATCCGCATTTACAACAAGTTTATTTCCATTTTTCTTGGGTAAAATGGTTGATGCTGCTTCTCCGGGCGCTTCGCAGGGAATGTTAGGTAACAACCCTTCTGTTTTGGCCATACTTGGTTTGCAGGAGGTGAAGTGGACACTTAACTTTACCCTTACCTTAATTTTTATTCAACTTGGCGTACAAACCATATTTTCTTTTATGCGAGTTTACCTGCTTACTGAAGTTGGAGAGCGCTCATTGGCGGATATGCGTAAAGATGTATACAGCAAGTTATTGAGTATGCCCATGAGTTTTTTTACGGAAAAAAGAGTGGGAGAATTAAGCAATCGTATTTCATCGGATTTATCCCAAATACAAGATGCCATCTCATTTACATTAGCCGAATTTTTAAGGGGAATTTTTACCTTAATTATCGGGTTGGGTTTTATTTTTTGGATTAGTACAAAATTGGCTTTAGTAATGTTAGCTGTTGTGCCCGTTATCGCCATATTAGCTGTGGTATTTGGTATACGCATTCGTAAAATGGCTCGTAAAGCACAAGATCAATTGGCCGAAAGCGGAACTATTGTTCAAGAAACATTTCAAGGGATAAGTATTGTAAAGGCTTTTACTGGCGAGGCCTATGAAGTTGCTCGATATGTAAAAAGTATTTATGCCGTAGTGGATACTGCCATAGCAAATGCAAGGTATAGAGGCGCATTTATTTCTTTTATGATTTTTAGTGTATTTGGTGCCATTTCGTTTGTAATGTGGTTTGGTGCAAATATGATTAGCACAGGCGAAATGACGATAGGTGCTCTAACCATGTTTGTTATATTCAGCATGTTTGTTGGCGGAACATTTGCCGGTTTTGCCGATATGTTTAGTCAATTGCAAAAAACATTAGGTGCAACTCAAAGCATTCGTGAAATCTTAAGAGGAGAGGGGGAGCCTATTGAATTAAACGTTGTTGAGGTGTCACCTTCATTTAAGTTAAAAGGCAACGTAACCTTCAATCAGGTTGGGTTTAGTTATCCATCACGCACGGATGTGGAGG
>JBKDBG010000033.1:0-64992 GCA_046314755.1 Bacteroidota bacterium
GTATTATACTGAATGGTATAAAAATAAACCTACTTGTTAAAATGACTAGGCTTAAATTATGCGATAAGGTGTTTTAAAAAACACTAATGGGTAGCTAAGTCCATTGTTCAAAACATCAACGGTTGTTTCTGCTTGTTACGCCATCCTGCTTTGCTTTTGTAATTACTGCAATCAATAAAAATGCGGTAAGTAAGGTTAATATAGTGGTTTGATGAGCACGATAATGCAGCACGCCTCAGCGTAGTAAAATGTATATATACTACCAGTTAAATTACATGATAAAATAAAGTACCACTTTTGTTTATCATGATAAATTAAAGTACATTTGTTAAATGTTTATCAGAAAACAAATATTAATTGATGCAGAAAATCACAGTTTATTTTTGTGGGGAGCACGCCAAACGGGCAAAAGCACGCTTTTAAAAGAGATGTTTCCTCATGCAATTTGGTTTGACTTGTTGCTTTCTGATGTTTATGAACGACTCTCTAAAAATCCTTCAATACTCAGGGAAACTATTTTGGCACAACCCGAAGCCAATTTGGTGATTATTGATGAAATACAACGCATACCCGAATTGTTAAATGAAGTACATTGGAGTATTACAAACAAGGGCATACAATTTATACTTAGTGGATCAAGTTCTAGAAAAATAATACGCGGTGGCTACAATCTTTTGGGTGGCAGGGCGCTTAGATACGAGTTATACCCATTGGTAAGTAGCGAGATTCCAAATTTTGATTTATTAAGAGCGTTAAATAATGGCTTGTTACCTCGCCACTATTTAGCTGCCAACGCTAAAAAATTACTATCGGCATATATTGGTAACTACCTTAAAGACGAGATAGCTGCAGAAGCAAAAATCAGGAACATACAATCGTTTGCTAAGTTTTTAGAGGCTGCTGCTTTTAGTAACGGAGAGATGGTAAATTACGCGAACATTGCCTCTGATTGTGGCGTTTCTGCACCTACTGTAAAAGAGTATTTTCAAATACTGGAAGATACGTTGGTAGTTAGGTTTGTTCCATCATACCAAAAGAAACCGAAAAGAAGAGTGATAACCGCACCTAAGTTTTATTTTTTTGATGTTGGTATCGTAAACTACTTGCTTAAGCGAGGTAAAATTGAATTCGGAAGTGAAGTTTTTGGTAATGCTTTTGAGCACTTTGTTTACCACGAAATATACGCACACAGTCAATACTCCGGATTAGCGTATCCAATTTCTTATTGGCGCACTGCATCACAAATTGAAGTTGATTTTATTTTGGGTGATAATGAAGTTGCTGTAGAAGTAAAATCCACCTCTAAGGTTTCTTCGCGCCACTTATCGGGTTTAAAAAGTTTTGCTGAAGAATATAAAACCAAACAACTTATTTTAGTTTGTAACGAACCTTTGCCCAGGCTTATTGATAATATTTTGGTTTTACCCTGGAATGTTTTTTTACAAAAACTTTGGGCAGGAGAAATTATGAAGTAAAGTTGATTTGACGTAAAACAGTATCTATTTACACCTAAAAAATCAACAGTTGTTTTTGCTTATTACGCCATCCTGCTTTGCTTTTGTATGGAGTGAAAAAAATACGTAAGTCGGCTTGAGAGGCATAGTCTACAAAAAATAATTTTTTCCGTGCCTGAGAAGCATATTCCACAAAATGCCATAAACCTTCATTGCCTTTTGCTTCGCTTTTGTATTTTGCTTTGTACACCACCAAGTCAGCTTGACTTTCATACTCCACCACAAACACTTTTACATCTGCTTGTGAAGCATATTGAACTGAAAAAACGGTTTGGGCTGATGCGGTACAGGCGAAAAAAATATGGTAGAAGAGCAATATTACGAACGAAATTTGTCTTCTTAAAATCATTAATTTACCTAGTTAAAGTTTAGACAAATTTACTTTTTTAAAAAATATTATTCCTCTTTTATCAGCTCAATAGGAATTGTAATTGGAGCATTTTATTATCTAAATGGCGCAGGGGTTTTGATATAATTGGATTTACTCCTTGCATAAAAGATTTGTAATAAAACCATAAATCCACCACTCTACATGAATCCCTTTACGCGTTTGAATCGCAGTATATATAGTAGTTGCAAATTCCAATAGATTGAATAATAAAGCCACACCAACATAAATCATGTAGCTAGTTGATACTTGTTCATTAGTAAGCAGTATTGAAATTGACCACCAGAAACCATAACTATTTATGAGTAATATTGATACTTGGGATAAAAGTGCTTGTGTACAATGCCATCTCACAAAATAAGTTGAGTTTCTATTTCCTAAATAAAAAATCAATGTGGCAAGTAGGTTTACAATTGGTAGTGGGAGACCCACAATGATAGCAACTAATGACATCAAATAACTATTCGATGCAGATTCCGCCTCATGATCATCAGGTTCATAGTCAAAGTTACTTTCGGTAATCATATATTCTTAAACATATTCCAAATCCAATTCATCATAATAAGAAAAATAAATGCATATGCATTCTTTATCTTGAGTAATGATTTTTCAAATTGGATGTATGCAAAATAGAAAGAGCTGCGTTTGAATATGAAATCGTTTATAATCCATAATGGCAATACCAGCATAAGCGAAAAAACAATTAACCCAATCGGATTGAAAATTAATGAATCTATTATTTCACCCTTTAATAGGAGGAAAATTGCTCTAGTAGTGCCACAGGACGGACAGGGTATATTTGTTAATTTCTTAATCAAACATCCACCAACAAAATTATTATTTGATTGAACGTCCAATGAAAAAATATAAAGCCAAATATACCCGGTCATACAAGCTATAAATAATAATAGGTATAGCCTATTCCTGTGATGTAGCATTAATTTATAAATTGTTGTATTTTTTGTAGGTTTTTTTGTCTGGTAGCTTTTTGAATCATAAACCAATCTACTATTGACCATACGCCAATTCCTCCACAAGTAAGGAGTTTACCTATACCAAGTCCGGTGTCTCCAATCATAAAGCGATCAATACCTAACCCACCAATTAAAATTGAAACAATAAGTGTAGTTGTGGGGTCTTTAAATTGAATTGCAGATAAGGTTGCCCATTTGTTTTCATCTAAAGCCAAAAGTCGCTCTCTAATCATAGCGACTTGATGACTCTCAAAAAATTTTCCATTTGACATAATAAACATGTCAACTTTTTGTGCGTCCATTTTTTATTTAATAATTATGGTTCATCCTACTCATTAGGCTTTTCGGTTACGCCCTTGGTTTTTTGCCTAACCAAGATGGCCGTTTTTTTACGTGGGTTCTGCTCCAACCTGAGCATTTCATTTAGGGTTTGTTTTACGAAGCTATTATTTTCAATTTAATTATCAAAATAATAATAAATATTACCTAATTAATATCTAAATTAACATATTGTAAATGATTTATTTACCTATTTGCATCTTGTTATGCATCTTGGTCTTCACATAAAAATGGCACGCATGAGCAAAGGGCTCACACAAGAAGACCTTGCAGAAAAAATCAATAAAACTCGGCCCCTAATAAGCAGCATTGAACAAACCGGTAAGGTTAATTATTACACGCTCGCCAAAATTTGTGAAATACTGGAAGTGGATGCAAACGATTTAATCAGCATGGCTGAAGACAAAAAGCTGACCTATAAAAACAAGCAGCAAACTCCACAAACAGAACATATCAAACAACTAGAAAAACAAATTGAACAGCTTCAATTTATTATTCAATCACAGCAAGAATTAATTGGTGCCTTAAAAGAAAAACTTAGCGAAACCCAACCAACAAAAAGCGAATAAAAAACAAGTGCTTCTTCCCTATTTCGCTAGTCACACGCAAAGGATTATGCTTGCTTCAATTTTAGTATTTGATTAAAATCAGAATGGGAATTTATGTGCCAATAATCAATATAAACTGCTGAAATAAAGACATTTAAAAACAAATGTGGTTGATAAAGGGAAATTGATAATATGCAATAAGGAAAATGAGCACCATGCTCCAATTTTATCCTTCAATTCAAATCCAGTTTTTACAAAACTATTGATAAAATCTATAATGTTAAGGGTAAGCATCACCGAAGTCAAGCATCATTGGTTGAGTTTTTTGTCATTAAATCAACCTTAAATTCAGAGGTGTTTTTATTGGATTTGACATATCTCATTCATGGAATTTAAATAATCATTTAATTGAACTTATTCATTTGTATTTCAATTTATTACAACCAAACTTTTGCTTACTCAAAAGTACCCTGTTTCATCCATCATTTAGGTAGAATAACTTACAGTTAAGTTAACAAATGAACAAACTCTACTTAACTAATTTTTTCTATGAAAAAGAAAGTAAATCTTTTGATAATGCTGTGGTTGTTTGCCGCACCATTGTCTTTTGCTCAAGGGCTGCGGCTTATTAAGGGCAAAGTAACCGATGGCAAGGAGCCCATTATTGGCGCTTCTGTTTACACTAAATGCAGTAATAAAAAAGCGAATTCCGGTGTTGTTACCGACTTGGAAGGAAACTTTGTATTGAGCGTTGCTGATACGGGTTGTTCCGTATTAATTTCTTATTTGGGAATGAAAACCAAAGAAATCACTCTTGACCCTAAAAAGGACAATTACGATGTACAATTGGAAAAGGATCCGCTCATGTTAAATGAGGCCAGGGTAACCGCCATTGGTGATAAAAGAAGCAATCGAAAAATTGGTTATTCATCATCGAACGTGCAAGGCCAAAATCTAGCACAATCCGGTGAGGGTGGCGTTATTCAAGGTTTATCAGGCAAAGCGTCAAACGTACAAATTACAAGAAACACAGGCGACCCTGGTGCAGGTGCCTACATTCAAATTCGTGGACAAAGCACCATTACCGGAAATTTACAGCCGCTTGTTGTGGTTGATGGTATTCCGGTGAGTAACTCAAGTTTTGGCGGTGGTACAGGAAGTGATCCTACCTCAGCCGTTGTGCAACAATCGCGCTTAAACGACTTAAATCCGGAAGACATTGCATCGGTAGAAATTTTGAAAGGTGCTGCTGCTGCTGCCGTATGGGGAACAAGGGCTGCAAATGGGGTAATTTTAGTAACCACCAAAAAAGGTCGTCCGGGCAAAAAAGGAAACTTAAATGTGGAGATTAACAGCACCATGGCGCTTGATTATGTGAATAGAGAATTTGAAAAACAAAGTACATACGGACAAGGAAGTGGTGGTGCATTTATTGCCAACAATCCATTAAGTTGGGGTGATAAAATTAGCAGCCGTGCCGGTGGTGAAGATGCGGTAAATACAACAGGTGCAAGATTTGTAGCAGAAGATGGTACTGTATATTATCCCATCACTGCCAAAAATAGCAGAAACACTTACAATGATGCCAACCGTGATCAAGTGTTTAGAACAGGTATTACCTTTAACAACAACATTACCATTTCATCAGCAAATGAAAAAAGCAGTATTTACTTTAACGTGGCTGATTGGAATCAACAAGGTGTGCTTAACGGATTATCAGATTACAGAAGAACTTCAGGCAGGTTAAACTACACCCAAAACATCAACAATAAGTTGCAAATAGGCATGAATACGTTTGTATCGAAAATATTCTCAAACCGTATTCAACAAGGTTCGAATTTAGATGGTTTGTATTTGGGCTATTTAAGAACCTCACCTGATTTTGACAACACTGATTACAAAGGAACTTATTTTAATGCAGCAGGTGTAGCTACCTTTAATGCTCACCGCGGTTACAGAAGATACTTGGGTAATGCGGCACCAACTTACAATAATCCTGGATGGACACTAAACGAACAAACCAACACCAGTGATGTGATTCGTTTTATTGCCACACCTGAAGTTAAGTGGGAGTGGATGCCAAAATCTGAGTTAACGGTAAGAGCCGGTTATGATGTTTCTAACGACAGAAGAATCACCTATTTCCCTTTCAACTCTGCAGCAACCGCAGCAACCGGTTACTTTGCCGATGAGTTTATTAAACAATCGGAATTAAGTTTCCATGCCTACAATAAAAATAGTTTTGAGGTGAATAATGATTTTCAAATCAACACCACAGTAGGTTATTTGTACACAGATAGAAGCTTGTACAGCATTGGTGGTATTGCCAATCAATTCATCATCCGTAACCAAGATAAATTTGCGTTTATCAATTCAACCAGTGCCAATCAAAATCCGTTTAACAGTGTAAGCACCATATTAAATAATAGAGCTTATGCCATTGTTGATTTTGATTTGTATGATAAAATATTTGTTCAAATCACAGGAGCTTCCGAAGCTGCAAGTACTTTTAAAGACAGGTTTTTTTATCCAAGTGCAACGGTTGCGTATGAATTCACCAAAGACATCTTAAAAGATAACCGTATTTTAAGTTATGGTAAACTTCGTGGTTCATGGGGTATGGTTGGTGTTGAGCCTCCTGCTTATATTTGGAATACCAATTATGTAAATGCCATTGCAGCCTCATCATGGGGTGAAACTTTAGAAGGCAGCCAATTTGGAGGTTCAGTAATCAGAAGCAGTACACAAGGAAATCCAAACATCAAACCGGAACAAAAAACAGAAATTGACTTTGGTGCTGATTTGAAATTTTTACAAAACATTGTTTCATTAAGTGCTACTTACTACCAAAACAAAACTACGGATGCGATTTTCGCAGTTGATGTTCCTGCTTCAACAGGATTTACCAGCAAGTGGGCAAATGCAGCAACCATTAGCAACAAAGGTTTTGAAGCAGAAATAAACATCAAAGCATTAGAACGTAAAGATTTAATCATTAACGTTTACGGAAACATCGGTTCAAACAAAAACTTAGTAGAAGACATTAGCGGTGTTCAATCTATCTTCCTTGATGGTTTCACAGGAACTTCTTCTAGAGCGGTTCAAGGCCATGCCCTTGGTGCATTTTGGGGAGTAAAATGGGATCGCAATGCGGATGGTTCTCTTAAACTAGATGCAAACGGATTCCCAACTGCTGCTGCTACAGAAAGCGTAATTGGTGATCCAAACCCTACTTACAGAGCAGGTTTCGGTTCGAATTTAAGTTGGAAAGGTTTTACCATGAACATCTTATTTGAAACCTCACAAGGCAATCAAATGTGGGCAGGTACTTACGGTGTATTAAACTACTTTGGTATCAACCCGGAAACAGCTAATGAAGTTACTGTTTCAGCAACAGAGGCAGCGAATATTAAAAACTACAATGGTGTTGCGGTAGATCAACTTGTTACGCCAAACAGTGATGGTTCATTTACGCTACGCGGCAACTTAAAAGATTTTGGTGCTGGTCAAGTATTACTTGATGAAGCTTGGTATACCGGATTAGGCGGTGGCTTTGGACCGGTATCAGAACAATTTATTGTTGATGCATCATGGGTAAGGTTAAGAGAATTGAGTTTATCGTATGCCATTCCTACTAAATATACCAAAAAGGTAGGCTTAAGCGGAGTAAGCGTTGGGTTTACCGGTCGTAATTTATTGTTATGGTCAAGCGTAGATGGTATAGATCCTGAATTAAATTTAACCGGTACTTCTAATGGAAGAGGCTTAGATTATTTTACCAATCCGGGCACACGCTCTTACATTTTTAACTTAAGAATTAATTTATAATAATGAGGTTTATGAAAAAGTACGTATATAAATCTATGGTTGGAATCACTGCATGTATGTTGTTGGTTTCATCATGCACAAAGGACATTAATGAAATAAATGAGTCCAACCCGAATCAGTTTACCGATTCCGACCCTACATTAATGATTACAGGTGCGCAATTGGCCAATGTGATGTTGAATGAAGGAGATGCTGCACGTTTATCGGGAATCTTTTCAGGGCACTTTAAAGGAGCCGACAGACAATATGTTTCTTACAGTAACTATGTTGTTACATCAGGCGATTTTGATGCATCATGGTCAAACTTGTATTCAAATGGTTTAGGCCAATGCCGGTTAATTCGCACCAAAGCTGCCGCTGCAAAAAACAATGTGCTTGAAGGCGTTGCTGCAATTACCGAAGCAAATTTGTTGTTAACAGGAGCGTCACTTTGGGGTGATATCCCAAACAGCCAAGCTTGTAACCCTGAAACATACAGCCAACCTGATTTTGATAACATGAGCAGTGTATATGATTACTGCATTACATTGTTAGAAAATGCATCTACTTTAGTTGGAGCATCATCAAATTACAGCAGCGCTTATGCAGGTTCATTTGTTTGGAGTGAAGTTGCCAATTCATTAAAAGCTCGTGCACATTTGCATAAAGGTGAATACCAAAAAGCAATTGATGCTGCAACCAATGGTATTGCCATGGGTAATGATTTAATGGCTAATCACTCAGCCAATGTACCCGGAGCATGGAATTTGTATTATGATTTTTTAGATTGGAATCGTGCCGGTTATATGACTGCTGCCGGTTCACATTTAGAAAGTTTACTTGATTCTAGTTCAACCAATCCGAACTACAGAGGAAATGCAAAAACAGATGAAGTTGCCAGATATGCTTACTACTACACCGGTGACGGATATACCGCAGTTGATCCAAATTGGATTGATGGTCCGTTTGCATCGGGCGCTAATTTTCCATTGGTAAGTTATATTGAAAACGAACTGATATTGGCGGAGTGTTTTTGGCGCGTTTCTGATTTCACAAAAGCGTTGGAACATTTAAACAAGGTGCGTTATTTCAACGACTCTATTTTTGGAGGATTTGATCAATATGTAGCAGCCGACTTTGCCGACAACAATGCCTTGCTAAAAGAAATTTTAGTAGAAAAGTATGTGAGTTTGTACGGACAAATTGAAGCATTTAATGATGTGCGCAGAACCAATAATTTAATTGGAGTGAAGCCTTACACAGGAACAACTTTACCTCAAAGATTTTTGTATCCGCAATCAGAAATTAACACCAATACCAATGCAAACAAATATTTAAAACCACTTAGTGAGAAACTGGGTTTATGGCCTTAATCATTTTGTGAATTAGTTTTGATCAAACAAAAAAGCCGCTTCATGCGGCTTTATTGTTTTGTGTTGATGTGTCTTGTATTTCCTTTATTCTCCAATGCGGGCTTACCGATGTTAAATCTGTTGAACATCCTTCGTACAGCTAGTACATTTGAATAAACTTCTCGCTACAAATTTATTGAATAAAAAAAACCACCCCGAGTACTCGGGGTGGCTTTTGGACTTGCTCCCCGACCTGGGCTCGAACCAGGGACCTAGTGATTAACAGTCACTCGCTCTAACCAACTGAGCTATCGAGGAATATTTTCCGATTTATTTTAAGCCAGAGTTTGTTTTTACTCGCTCTAACCTCCCGATAGCTATCGGGATGAGCTATCGAGGAATTTCTTTCAGTGATTTATTTCTGAAAGGGGATGCAATATTAGTTTATGAAAATTAAAAACACAATATTTGCAACAAAATTTTTTAAAAATATTTTCGCATGAGTTTATTAATAGTTGGTAGTGTGGCATTTGACGCCATTGAAACCCCTTTCGGAAAAACTGACAAAATTATTGGTGGTGCTGCTTCGTACATTAGTTTAGCTGCAAGTTACTTTACAAAAAAATCAAAATTAGTTGCTGTTGTTGGTGAAGATTTTCCAAATGCATTTATTCAAACCTTGCAATCAAAAGGAGTTGATACAGAAGGACTACAAATTAAGCAAGGTGAAAAATCGTTTTTCTGGAGCGGTAAATACCACACAGATATGAACAGCCGAGACACCTTGGTTACTGAACTAAACGTGTTAGGCAACTTCGATCCTATTATTCCTGATTCATACCAAGATTGCCAATATTTAATGTTGGGAAATTTAACTCCTGCGGTTCAACAAACGGTGCTTAATCGTTTGCATAAACGTCCGAAATTAGTGGTAATGGATACCATGAATTTTTGGATGGAAGTAGCCTTGGATGATTTGAAACAAACTTTAAAAATGGTAGATGTTTTAACCATTAACGATGAAGAAGCACGTCAACTTTCAGGAGAATATTCATTGGTGAAAGCTGCGGCCAAAATCCAAGAAATGGGACCTAAATATTTAATCATTAAAAAAGGCGAAAACGGAGCATTGTTGTTTCATGGAAAAGAGGTGTTTTTCGCCCCGGCTTTGCCTTTAGAAGAAGTATTTGACCCAACAGGTGCCGGAGATACATTTGCAGGTGGATTTATCGGCTATTTGGCAAAAACAGACGATATTAGCTTTGAAAACATGAAAAACGCCATCATTTACGGATCTGCCATGGCCAGCTTTTGTGTAGAGAAATTTGGAACCGAGCGTATTATGGATTTGCAGGAGGATGAATTACAGCAACGTATTCAGGCATTCCGTAATTTGGTTAAATTTAACTTGGCTTCGGTATAACTGTAATTTGTTTAAATAGGCAGGATTACTACATTTGCCATTTACATTAAAAAAACACACAATCATGTCAAAACAATCAGCAAGCCACAGCAACGACAATCCATTTGAATCAATGATGTCTCGCTTTGATGAAGCTGCGCGCATCATCGGGCTGGATGAAGGATCGTACAATGTTTTAAAGTCTCCTCAAAAATCGGTTATTGTTTCAATTCCTGTAACCATGGATAACGGTTTGGTAGAGGTGTTTGAAGGATACCGTGTAGTTCACAATGCCAACCTTGGCCCCTCAAAAGGTGGTATTCGCTACAGCATGGATGTTAACCTTGATGAAGTGAAAGCGCTTGCAGCATGGATGACATGGAAATGTGCCGTAGTAGGTATTCCTTATGGCGGTGGTAAAGGCGGCATTAAATGCGATCCCCGCAAACTTAGCAAAGGAGAATTAGAGCGTTTAACCAGAGCATACACCGATTTAATGGTAGATGTTTTTGGCCCTGATAAAGATATTCCGGCTCCGGATATGGGCACAGGCCAACAAGAAATGGCTTGGATAATGGATGAGTACTCAAAGTTGGTAGGTTATTCTTCACCGGCTGTTGTTACCGGAAAACCATTGGTGTTAGGCGGTTCATTGGGTCGTGTTGAAGCAACCGGACGTGGTGTAATGGTATCTACTCGCAGTGCATTATCAAAACTTGGTATCAGCCCGGTTGGATGTACGTGTGCAGTGCAAGGTTTCGGAAACGTGGGTTCCATTTCGGCTAAGCTACTTGCTATGCAAGGCTTAAAAGTGGTGGCCATTAGTGATGTAACCGGAGGCTATTACAACCCGGAAGGAATTGATGTGGAAGCGGCAATTGCTTACCGCGATAATAACGGTGGAACTTTAGAAGGTTTCAACGCACAAAAAATAACCAACGAAGAATTGTTAGAGCTTGACGTAACCGTATTGGTTCCGGCTGCCATGGAAAATCAAATTACTGCTGAAAATGCCGATCGCATTAAAGCAAAATTGATTGTTGAAGGAGCAAACGGACCAACAGTTGCCAGCGCTGATGAAATTTTAAATAAAAAAGGAATTATGGTGGTGCCTGATATTTTAGCAAATGCAGGTGGTGTAACCGTAAGTTATTTTGAGTGGGTTCAAAATCGTTTAGGATATTTTTGGACAGAAGAACGCGTTTACCGCAGAGCCGACAGAGTGATGAAAACGGCTTTCGAATCAGTTTATGCTGCTTCACAAAAATACAATATCAGCATGCGTATTGCAGCCTATGTGGTTTCAATTAGCAAAGTTGCCGAAGTAGAAAAACTACGCGGTAAATTTGGGCTGTAGTTGATTTGATAATTATTATTCTGCCACAGGTTCATGCATTTGTTCCTGTGGCATATTTATAAAACACAATTATGTTACACAAAGAAGGAAAAGCAACCATTTTAATTACCCTACTCGTTTTATTTGCATTGAATGGCATCGTACAATTTTTATTGCCTGAAATGCTTATTGTTCACAATATTTTATTAGGCATCTCCATTGCTCTTTTAATTATTGTGTTACAATTTTTTCGTAATCCAACCATCAAACCAACCTTAGGCGATAACCTTGTGGTTTCACCGGCTGATGGAAAAGTGGTTGTGATAGAAGAGGTTGAAGAGCCTGAGTATTTTAAAGGTAAACGCGTTCAAATTTCTGTGTTTATGTCGCCTTTCAACGTGCATGTAAACCGCAATCCAATTGCAGGAAAAGTAGCTTACTTTAAGTATCACCCCGGAAAATATTTGGTGGCCTGGCATCCTAAATCATCAACTGAAAACGAGAGAACAACCACCGTTATTAAACACCAATCGGGCACGGAAGTATTATTCCGCCAAATTGCAGGTGCACTTGCAAAGCGAATCGTTTGGTATGTAAAAGAAGGTGAATATGTAGCACAATCAAATGAAATGGGATTCATTAAATTCGGTTCCCGTATTGATGTGTTTGTTCCCGTGGGCACTAAAATAAGTGTAGAGTTAAATCAGGTGGTTAAAGGTGGCGTGAGTGTATTGGCCGAGATTTAATATCATAAATCTTTTTTACCTTCGTTGTATTGAATAACATTTAACATTCATCATCATGAAAAAATTAATTTTAACTATTGCCTGCTTAGGAACTGTTGCAGTATTTGCACAAACACCTGCTAAAGATAAAAAGCCTGCCACTCAAGCACCTCGAAATGAAGTGGCCAAACAAGAAGTGAAGTTGGTTAATGTGACTCAAAACGATTCGGCTGCTGCCAACAACTGCGGACCTAAAGAAAACAAAAGCTGCGGAACAAAAAGCAAAAAATCTTGCTGCAGCAAACCGCAACAAAGTTCAAACACAACTACCAATCCGTAATACATAAAAGATTGAAGCATAAAAAAACCGACTCAATGGGTCGGTTTTTTTTATGCTGTTCGTGATGTGATTAAAATTCCATCACCACCTTTTCCTTTTCTTTTTTCATTTTCTCGGGAATCGCATCAAGTAAGGCACCTGTAAATGCATCAATCAATTGTTTCTTTAAATCAATACGATGGGTTACCACACTTATTTCTCTTACAGGCTCAGGCTTTTTAAAATACCTTACTCGTTCCATCTGCTCATCATTAAAATCAAATATGCTCATTTCAGGTAAGATGGTTATGCCATGGTTTACCTCAACCATGCGCTTAATGGTTTCTAAACTTCCGGTTTGGTATTGAAACTGTTTATTGCGTGAAATATTTTTACCGCCTTGGCAAAGGTTTAAAACCTGATTTCGCAAACAGTGACCTTCATTTAATATCCAAGTTTCGGTAGCGTCAATATCATCGGGAGCTAAAATCTTTTTACTGAACAACCGATGGTCTTCACTCATATAGGCCACAAGCGGTTCATAAAATAATGGTGTGTATTGCAAATAACCGGCTTCAATAGGTGTTGCCATAATACCGCAATCCAACTGATCGTTTTTTAGTTGCTGTAAAATTTGCGAAGTGGTTACTTCAACAATTTCAATATTTACTTTAGGATACTTCTTAATAAAATCAACCAAAAACAAAGGCAATACATAAGGCGCAATAGTAGGGATGATTCCAATACGCAATTGTCCGCTTAGTTCACCGCTGCGTTGTTCTTGAACAACCTCCGTTAATCGATTACATTGTTTTAAAATTTCACGTGCTTGTTGTATTACCCTTACTCCTATTTCGGTGGCAACAACTGGCTGCCTGCTTCTATCAAAAATGCGTATACCTAACTCCTTCTCTAGTTTTTGTATTTGCATACTTAATGCAGGTTGACTAACCGAGCATTTTTCAGCTGCCGTTAAAAAATTTCCGTGGGTATCAACAGCAATAATATATTCTAACTGTGTGATTGTCATATCAACAAAACTAATTAATAATTAAAACAAAATAGCTTTGTGTGATAAGAATCATTATTGCGCTACATTACGCACTAATAATGAGTGTTTTGAATGAATTTTAAGAGATGTTTGGCCAAATGTTCGGACTCTTCAATATGCCCCATATGAGCTGAGTTTTGCAACAATGCAACATAACTTTGTTGAACACGTAAAGCCTGCTCCATCATGATAGATTTTGGAATTAACTCATCCTCATAACCAATGGCAAAAAATACAGGCAAATTGGTTTCACGCAACCAATCTCTACTGTCAGGGCGTTCACGCATGACCATTAAAGAACCCACTAATCCTTCAGAAGTAAACTCCTCTGCAGCATCAATCAAATATTGATATTCGTGTGATGGGAAATTGGATTTGAAGAGTGGAGGAATAAAGTTTTTGGCATAAAACGCAGCCCCTTTTTGTTCAATCAGTTTTATGGCTTGTAATCTTTTTTCTTTTCTGGTTTCATCATCAGCATAAGCAGTGCTATGCATCAATCCGAATCCGTTGAGGTGAGCAGTATACTTTTTTGCAAAGGCAAGGGTGGCATATCCGCCCATGCTATGTCCAAACATAAAACACTTTTCAACGCCCAACGCATTCAAAAGGGCTTTGATTTCATCCGCCATTTTTTCCATGGTTAAACCGGGTATAACAGGTGATTTTCCGGCCCCTGGTAAATCAGGTAAAATAAGTTTACAGTGCTCCTTAAGCAACAACACCTGCTTGTTGAAGCAGGTGTTGTTTTCGCAAAATCCATGTATGAGCACTACAACCGGACCGTTTTCGCCATATTGGTTATAGTGTAACATATTGTGTTAATAAAATAAGTATCTGTTGTCTTTTACGTTTTTCAATTCTTTCAACGTTTCAAAAGTTGCATACTCCACTCTGTTTGCAAGTTGACCTTGCACTTCCGTTTTATAAATTGAATAATCGGTTGTGGCAGACGCCTCATTTACTTTTTTAATCATGTAAATGTATACTGCATTATCACCTTTTACCGGACCTAATATTTTGCCTTGTGTTTTGGTACCAAACAAGGTTCCTACCATTACATTATCAGGACCGACATAAGCAATGTTGTTGTTTTCAAAAGTTTGTCCCATTAATGGTGAAACCGATACTTGCAATTTTGTGGCAATGCTTTGTAAATCGCTTGCACCCGAAACAGCCACTTGAGCTTTCTCCATTAACTGCTCAGCTTTTTTCTCCTTGCGGTAATCTGCTTCAATACGTGCTTTTGCAGTTTCAAAATCAGCCTTACCTTTTTCTCTGATATTGGTTAATACGGCTACTACAAATTTATCACCGGCAGAAAACACTTCCGATACTGCATCTTTCTCAGCATTGAACGACCAACGAACAATTTCACGAGCTTCAGAAATAATGCCACCTACTTGTTTATCATTTTCTCTCATGAATTCTGCTGTCCTAATCACAAATTGATTATCTGCAGCCACCTTCTTAAACGACTCTAAGTTACTGATAGAAGCAGCAAATTGACTTGCCGCATTGTAAGCAGTAGTTGTTGTGCTTTCACTTGGTGAAATGCTTCTTGCTAAGTTGGCAGCACACACTAATTTCTTCGATTTATCTTCTGTAATTTTTAAGATGTGAATGCCAAATTGTGTTTTTACAATTTTCAAATCACCCTTTTTGCCGTTTAATGCAGCATCGTTAAATTCTTTTACCATTTGTCCTTCTGCAAACCAGCCTAGGTCACCGCCCTTTTGTGCAGTTCCGTCAGTTCCATATTGAGCAGCCAATGCAGCAAAATCTCCACCGTTTTTAATTTGAGCTAAAACCTCAGCTGCTTTTTTCATGGTCGCTGCAGTGTCATTGTTATCAATACGGAATAAAATGTGGCTCGCACGCATTTGGAATACCGAGTCTTGTTTAATGCCCACAACTTTATAAATGTTGTATCTGCCATCTTGGAAAACAGGACCAATAATTGAACCTGCAGAATCGCGGAAAATTCTATCCGCTACTTCTTCAGGATATGCCGCACGTGGCTTAGCCGTTGGATCAAATTTAACCTCGCTGTTTGCATCAACATACAAGGTATCGTTTACTGCATTTGCAAATTGAATTTTTTGCTCATTGGCCCATCTTAATGCATCAGCACTATCTTGCGCACTTGCAACTGCATCAAACAAAACAAATTCAATTCTTCTTGAATTTTCTTTTTCAGCATATTTCTTGCTGTTTTTATTCATGAATGATTTTAATTCCGAATCATCAACTTTAATGGTTGAATCTGCGATGCTGAAGTAATTTAATGCAACAGCATCAACATCCATATTGCGTGAACGGTTTTGGTAAAGCGCTTTAGCTTCAAGTGAAGTTGCATAAACCCCTTTACGAATCAACGCATAGTATTTTTTACTTTCTTGTTCTTTTAATAATCCATCTTCAAAAGCTAACCATTGATTCTTTGCTTCAGCATCATTTCTCGTTTCCAAATCTTTTAGAAAGCGAATAACCAACGTACGATCAAATTGGCCGGTTTGCGGATTTTTGAAAACCGGTGCTTGTTGAATTTGCGGATGCGGATTATCACCTTGAACCAAATCAAACAATTCCTCGTTGGTTACCTTAATGCCCAAATCTTCATACTCATCCACCATGATACCTTCCATAATCATTTGGCTCCAAGTTTGTTCACGAACCATGTCAATGGTGTTTTGATCCATCTTTCCATCAGGACCCATTTGTTGACGAGCTAACTCGGTATTTTGTGCAACTTTGGCTTCAAAGGTTTTTACACCAATTCCTTCGCCATTAATTTCACCAACATCGGTAACGTTAGATCCACCGAATATTCGGCTATTATTTTGTAAGGCATCTGAAATCACAAATAACGCCAATGCACCGCCTACAAAAGCAATAGCTAAACCCGAACGGTTTCTTATTTTCTCTAAAATCGACATATTTTGTTTGTTATTATCCATATTTTGAAGCGAGCGAAAATAAATTTGTTCAGTATATAAAGCAACACCTTTTTCTTGGTGTGCTGAGTTATAAATCAAATCTTTGCATAAATTTATCATTACATGACACCCGAAAACGATGTTAATCCTGACAAACAGAATCATTTGTTTCTCATTCCCAGCTTTTTATCAGAAAACAATGATGCAGGATTTATTCCTGAATACACCAAAGAGAAAATTCGTCACTTAAAACATTTTGTGGTTGAAAGTTCAAAAAGTGCCCGTGCCTTTCTCAAAAAAATGCAAATAAGCACTCCTCAACAGGAGTTGGTGGTTGAAGAATGGAACGAGCATAGTAAACCCGAAGATTTACAAGAAATTGAAATGCTTTTTAAACAAAAACATAATCTTGGATTACTATCAGATGCAGGATTGCCTTGTGTTGCCGACCCCGGAAACCAGGTGGTGATGTTGGCCTACCGTTATGGATACAAGGTGACTCCTTTGCCGGGTTCATCAAGTTTATTTTTGGCATTAATGAGCAGTGGATTTAATGGACAACAATTTGCTTTTAACGGGTATTTGCCAATTGACAAATCGCAACGAGTTAAGAAAATAAAAGAAATGGAAAACTTGGTGTTGCAAAAGAACCAAACCCAAATCTTTATGGAGGCTCCATATAGGAACAATCAACTATTAGAGAGCATTTTGGGGGTTTGCGACAAACAAACAAAACTGTGCATTGCATGCGATATCTCTTCACATGAAGAAATTATTTTAACCAAAACAATCCAAAATTGGACGAATTATCGTATAGATTTGCATAAAAAGCCGGTCATTTTTATACTGGGAAAATATTGAAGTTATGGAAAATATTGATCGGATAATACAAGATGAGAATAGATTAAACGCATTGTACGCATACAATATTCTTGACACCGATGCTGAACAAGATTTTAATGAAATTGTTGAGTTGGCTTCAAAGATTTGCAATACACCTATTTCTCTTATTTCTTTACTTGATGACAAAAGACAATGGTTTAAAGCTAAGGTTGGTGTTGAAGTAAACGAAACCCCTGTTGAACTTGCATTTTGCAGACATGCCATAGCCAACAATAACACATTTGTTGTAGAAAACACACTGAATGACGAACGTTTTGCTCACAATCCTTTGGTTACTGAACAACCTTCCGTACGATTTTATGCTGGAGCGCCTCTAACCACGCCAACAGGCGAAAACATTGGAACACTTTGTGTAATTGATACCGTTCAAAAACAACTTACCCAAGAGCAAATGGATGCCTTGCGCATTTTAGCTAAACAAGTGGTAAAACAACTTGAATTAAGAAAAAGTGTAAAAGCATTAGAGCAAAGCAAAGCGGTATTAGCCAAACAAAATGAATCACTTATTGGCTTTAATGATTTTAAAACCAAAGTGCTTTCGGTAATTGGGCATGATTTAAAATCTCCAATGGCTATTATCAATTCTTTACTTTCATTATTGGTGAGTGAAGACATCACAGCAGAAGAATTTAAAACCCATGCAGAAACCCTTCAACGAGAAACCAAACAATCTGAAATTACACTAACTAATTTGTTAAGTTGGGCCGAGCGACATTTCGAACAAAAAGATTTGGTGTACCATCAAACCAGTCTTATTAGTTTACTACAAAATGCAGTAGAGTGGAATAACACGTTTGTTAAAGCAAAACAGATTAATGTGCAATACAACTGTTTGCCTCAAAACGAAACAGCAGTAAAATTGGATGAGCAAGCGGTGCACATTATTTTGCGAAACCTCATTAACAATGCCATTAAATTCAGCAAGCCCGGCCAAACAATTACCCTTAGTGCTCATTGCGAAAACAACACTTTTCTTTTGGCAGTAAAGGATGACGGTGTGGGCATGGATAGCCAACAATTGAGCAGTTTATTTAACTCGAAAGAACATTTTTCGGAATATGGAACCAAAGGCGAGAAAGGGGCCGGAATCGGCTTATTGCTTTCGAAGAGTTTTTGCGACTCCTTAAATGGTAAACTATGGGCTGAAAGCTCACCCGGCTTAGGTACCACTTTTAAGTGCGAATTCCCTCTTTAGCAAACACTTACAATAATTTCTTGTTTTTTAAATTGGATTTCCTAACTTTGTCTAACATGTGTTAGGTCATGGAAATAACAATACCAAGTCGTAAGCAACAAATTATTGAAACTGCAGCAGGCATGTTTCGTGAAAAAGGCTATGCTGCAAGTTCAATGCGCGATCTTGCATCCTTACTAGGAATCGAAGCGGCCAGTATTTATCATCATGTAAAATCAAAAGAAGAAATTTTGGAAACCATTTGCTTTGATTTGGCTGATCAACTTGTTCATGCCATTGCAGAAGTGAATGATATTTATTTTAACGCGGAAGAACGTTTGCGATTAGCAATCAAAAACCACATCACTATTATTACGCATAACATTAACCGTTCGGGTGTTTTTTTGCATGAATGGAGAAGCTTAACCGAACCTAAATTAAGCGAATTTAAAACGCTAAGAGCTGCCTACGAAAATGAATTAAGATTAATTATTGCCGATGGAATTAAAGAAGATGCGTTTGATGATGTGGACGAAAAATTTGCGACACTCACCATTTTGTCAACCGTAAACTGGGTTACCGAGTGGTTTAACAAAGATGGCAAAATGAACGCAGAACAGGTGGCCGATAAATTATGTGATTTTATACTTGGCGGACTTCGAAAAAAATTAATTACCGATATTAATTACAAACCATAACACATTCATCATTCAAAAATTTAAAAGTTAATTATATGTACGGAAACGCTTATATCGATCCAAATGAAAAACCAAAATCAATTATTGATGGTGAGGATCCAATTAAATTAGCCGAATTTGAAGCTCGTATTGCCCGTGGAGAAAAAATTGAACCTAAAGACTGGATGCCCAAAGAGTATCGCAAGCAACTCATTCGCATGATTGAGCAACATGCACACTCCGAAATTATTGGTGCATTGCCGGAAGGAACATGGATTACCCGTGCTCCGGGCTTTAAACGCAAGTTGGCTTTAATGGCCAAGGTGCAAGATGAAGTTGGTCACGCACAATTGTTATACAGCGCGGCAGAAACCTTAGGTAAAAGCCGCGAAGCCATGATTAATGATTTAATCACGGGAAAATCAAAATACTCAAACGTATTTAATTATCCTGCATTTACTTGGGCTGATGCCTGTATTATTGCTTGGTTAATTGATGCAGGGGCTATCATTAATCAAGTGGCAAATGCCAAAGGTAGTTATGGACCATACGGCCGTGCCTTGGATCGTATCTGTACAGAAGAAAGTTTTCATTTAAAATATGGACACGACAATGTTGTAACACTTGCAACCGGAACTGCTACGCAACGTAAAATGGTTCAGGAGGCATTAAACCGTTGGTGGCCACCAATTATGCATTTCTTCGGACCAAGTGATAAAATTTCTAATCATACAGAAATTTTAATGCGCTGGAAAGTGAAAATGGCAACCAATGACGATATGCGCCAGCAATTTTTAAATATGTATGTGCCAAAAATTTGGGATTTAGGTTTAACGGTTCCTGACACAAATCTTCGCAAGAATGAAGAAACCGGTAAATGGGAATATACCGAACCGGATTGGGATGAATTTAAGCGTGTAATCAATGGCGATGGCCCATGCAATGCCGAGCGTTTAGCCGTGCGCAGAAATGCGGAAGAACGCGGCCGTTGGGTTCGTGAAGCGTTAAACACAGCCCAATCAAAATATGTAGTTCCGTTGGCATAAAATCTCTTTGCGAACTTTGTGTATTCGATTTGTGCACTTTGTGGTAAAAACAGTAAACCACAAAGTGCGCTAAGATTTCACAAAGCACACGAAGAAAATAATAATATTAGAATCAATGATCAAATCCTTAGACCCGCGTGTTACACGCGAACAAATAGAATTGGATAACCAGATTGCTCCGTTACAGGAACTGGACCAATGGGAAACATATGAAGTGTTCCATCAAAAAAAACGTGGCGACCAACACTTGCATGTGGGTATTGTGCACGCCCCAAATCCTGAAATGGCGCTGTTGTTTGGTAAAGAACAATATGGCCGCAGAGGAATAACAGCCAATATTTGGGTAGTAAAAACCGCGAACGTTTTTGCCAGCGAATACGAAGACCAGGACATTTTTGAAACTGTTCCCGAAAAACAATACCGCGAAGCCGGAGGCTATAAAGTGATGGAGAAAATTAATAAGTACAAAAAGGAAAACAAGGAATTAAAAGATTAAAAGATTGTAAAAATTGAAAGATTATTTCGAGCAAAACAATCATGAATAAGATACAACGGTTTGAAGATTTGGATGTTTGGCAAAAATCAGCTGCCTTATACAAGAATATATCAGTATTGTGTGAACAAGGCAAACTTAAAAACGACCTTACAGCTAAAGACCAGTTGAAACGAGCCGCTCTATCTATATCAAACAATATTGCTGAAGGATATGAATACGAAAACAATTTACAATTCATACGTTTTTTGAAATATGCAAAAGGTTCAGCAGGCGAATTAAGAAGTATGATTTCAATTCTGTATGAATGTGAACTGATTGGGGAAACTCAGTCAAAAAAAGTCATTCAAGATGTCACATTCATATCTCAGTCGATAAAAAACTTTATGAAGTATTTAGTCAATCATTACCAATCAACGAAATAAATCACAACCAATCTTTTAATCTTTCAATCTTCAAATCTTTAAATAATTACAAAAATGAACCACATCAAAGAATTATTATATAAAATGGCTGATGATTTATTAATCATTGGTCACCGCAATAGCGAATGGACAGGCCTTGGGCCAATATTGGAAGAAGACATTGCTTTTTCTTCTATGGCACAAGATAAGATTGGACAGTCGCAAGCGATATTTCAATTGTTGCATGAATTAGGAGAACAAGAACCCGATACTGTTGCCTTTACACGCAATGCCAATCAGTTTCATAATGCGGTATTTACCGAGTTACCCAATGGTGATTATGCGTTCAGCACCATGCGTCATTTTTTGTATGATGTAGCCGATCAATTGCGTTTTGAAATGTTGGCCAATTCATCTTACGAACCTTTAGCAAAAGTATCACGCAAAGTAAAAGGTGAGTTAAAATATCATGTTTTTCATGCCAATACCTGGATTACAAAATTAGGCGCAGCCACAGAAGAAAGCCATGCCCGCATGCAAACTGCTTTAAATGAATGTTGGAATTATGCGTTGGGAATGTTTGAAGAAAGTGAATACGAAAAGCAACTCATCAGCGAAAAAATATTTGATGGAGAGGCTGAATTGCAAAAACGCTGGTTAGGTGCCATTTCACCTATTCTTACTAAAGCTACATTAACAATTCCGAATGAATCAACCTGGCAGGCACAAATGGGCGGAAGAAAAGGCATACACACCGAGCACTTACAACCTTTATTAGATGAGATGAGTGAAGTGTTTAAAATAGATCCGACTGCCGAGTGGTAAATCAATAACCAATAATAACAGCCTCGTAATAACAAACCTGCAATAAAGAATGCTAAGCGAAACGCAAATATGGCAAGCCCTTGAGGTGGTAAAAGACCCTGAAATTCCAACATTAAGTATGGTGGATATGGGTATTATCACCAAAGTAGAAGTACGTGGCGAAAGCGATGTATTTGTGGAAATGACACCTACGTTTTCGGGATGCCCCGCTATTAAAATGATGGAAGGCATGGTTGCCGAACGCTTAAAAGAAATAGGCATTAAAAAGGTGGAAGTGGTAACCACATTTGATAAACCCTGGAACAGCAACAAACTCACCGAGCGTGGCCTGATGTGTTTAAAAAAGCATGGATTGGCTCCACCCGTTAAGCATGAAGGAGAGGTAACACAAGAATTGTTAGAACATACTGAATGCCCTTTTTGCGGAAGCAAAAATACAGAAATGAAATCACCGTTTGGCCCAACCCTTTGCCGCAGTATGCATTATTGCAATAATTGCTTGCAAGCCTTTGAAGGGTTTAAGCCGGTGGTGTAAATAACCGAATTGTTTATTTGTGCATAAAGTTCGCATGAAGGATGTTTAGTTTTGTCCGTGCAATTTTTAATTCATCATTATCCAAGCAGAGTACTAACTTATTTGCTTATCATAAGCATGTTGTTGTTTTCATGCAGAAGTAAAAAAGAAACGACAGCACCTTCACCAAAGAAAAAATCTAAGCAATTAGAACAATTAAGCACCAAACTTAATTTAGAAGTTGAGAAAGAAGATAACTTCAACCTATACCAATACGTTGGCGAATGGTTAGGCACACCCCATCAATTAGGAAGTTGCCAAAAATCGGCCATTGATTGTTCTTGCTTTGTGCTGCAGTTGTATGAATCGGTATATGGAATAAAACTGCCTCGTACCGCTTCAGAAATGTTTAAGCAATCAAATCCCATTGAACGAAATAAATTGGATGAAGGAGATTTGGTTTTCTTTTCCATCAAATCAAGCAAAGTATCACATGTTGGTATCTACCTCAAACAAGGTTGGTTTGCGCATGTAAGCACTTCAAAAGGTGTAATGATTAATAATTTAGAAGAAGGTTATTATCAAAAGTATTTTACGGGTGGCGGGCGTTATGGTAACCGCGATTAATTTCTAAAAGAAATATCCTTAATGTTAAGCTGCAAATTCACATGCCCGTTAAAATGATTCTCCTCTACAGTATAACAAATATCAAAAGAAATGCCTTGTGAAACCTTATCGTAGTACTCTCCCAACCCAAATGCAATGGCTTTAAAAATCCTTCCATCACCTTGGGTTAAACTCATTTTTAAGTGGTTGTTTCCAACAATCATTACATCACCTACATCCCAAACATTTTTACTCATAAATACCGGATTTAAGTTACCCGGACCAAATGGTGAAAACTGTTTTAAAACGGTAAAAAACTTAGGGGAAATGGCACGAAAAGGAATTTCACAATCGTACTCAATTTCTGGTGTGAGGCTTCTTTCTTTAATATTAGCTGAAACAATTTTTTCAAATCGCTCACTAAACTTTTTTACATTTTCTAAGCGAAGTGTTAAGCCTGCCGCATGCGTGTGTCCACCGTATTGTTCCAACAAATCAGCACATTCTTCAATAGCGCTGTATAAATCAAATCCATCCACCGAACGCGCACTTCCTGTTGCCATTCCGTTGCTTTCTGTTAAAATAATGGTTGGTCTATAATATCGTTCAATTAATCGTGAAGCTACAATACCAATTACGCCTTTATGCCACTCATTATTAAATAGCACGGTTGATTTTCGTTGCGCAAATTGCTCATCTTGCTCAATCAATTCAAAAGCATGTTGGGTGATGTTGGAGTCAAAGTTTCTACGCTCATCATTATGATGGTTTACCAACTCCGCAATTTGTTTTGCATTTTCATAATCATTACTGGTCATTAATCGTACGGCATCTTTTGCATCAGCAATTCTTCCGGCAGCATTAATACGCGGACCAATAAAAAACACAATATCACTTACACCATAGGAAGGCTTATCGGCATACGATTCCAATAAAGCTCTAAGTCCTTTATTTGGGTTTGATTTCAACTTTCGTAACCCATAATGAACAAGAATACGGTTCTCATCTAAAATAGGCACCAGATCGGCTGCAATACTAACAGCTGCCAGATCAATGTATTGTTCTACTTCTGCAAAAGGTATTTGATGTTGAATGGAGTAGCCATGAATTAATTTAAATCCGATACCACAACCTGAAAGTTCTTTAAACGGATAGGTACACTCTTTTTGTTTCGGATTTAAAATCGCAACAGCATCCGGCAATTCATCACCCGGCAAATGGTGGTCGCAAATAATAAACTCAATTTTACGCTTGTGTGCGTACTGAATTTTATCTACCGATTTAATGCCGCAATCAAGTGCAATAATTAATTTAAAACCGTTAGAATAAGCCCAATCAATACCATTAAATGAAATACCATAACCTTCGGTATACCTGTCGGGAATGTAAAAATCAACATTAGGATAGCGGGCTTTAAAAAACGCATATACCGTGGCTACCGATGTGGTTCCGTCCACGTCATAGTCGCCATAAATGAGTATTTTTTCGTTATTGGCAATGGCTGCATCAATGCGTTCAATAGCTTTTTGCATCCCAAGCATTAAAAAGGGATCATGCAAATCAGTATACTGCGGACGAAAAAACTTTTTGGCCGTTTCAAAATTATCGATACCCCGCTGTACCAAAATACCTGATAGTATTTTGTTTACATTAATTGCCGTTGAAAGTTGTTCAACGGTTTGCTTGTCAGCCTCATTTTTTTTAGTCCAGCGTTTTACCATTTTACCAATTGCGAAAATATCAAAAATCGGCAAATTAGTTCGGATTGATTTATGAGTTATTCAACCCAATCCGCAATAAACACGTTGGTATCGCGGGTTCCGCCATTGTTTCGGTTTGATGAAAAAACTATTTTTTTTCCATCTGGCGAAAACATTGGAAAAGCATTAAATTGACTTTCGAAAGTGATTTGTTCCAAGTTGGTTCCATCAATGTTAACCATAAACAACTGAAAGTCATATCCCTTTGCGCTGTGATGATTAGAAGAAAAGATGATTTTTTTACCTGAAGGGTGAAAAAAGGGAGCCCAATTGGCTTTACCAAGCATTGTGATTTGTTTTAAGTCTGATCCATCCACATTCATGGTAAAAATTTCCATGTTGGTTGGCGCAACAAGTCCTTTAACTAACAATGCTTTGTATTCAACAGTATCGGCACCTTGAGGGCGGCTTGCTCTAAACACAATTTTAGATCCGTCAGGCGAAAAAAATGCACCACCATCATAGCCAAGTGTATTGGTTAATCGTTTTACATTTTTACCGTTAATGTCCATAATATATAAATCCAAATCACCATCACGCATAGAGGTGAACAGTATTTTATCGCCTTGAGGAGATACTACTGCCTCGGCATCGTATCCCGGTGAATTGGTAAGCTGTTTGAAAGATTTTCCTTTTTCATCACCAATAAAAATATCATAATCCGGGTGGATTGACCATAGGTATCGGCCATTTTTTTCAGGCTCTTGCGGACAGTTAACCCCACCTTTAAATGTAGAAGCAAAAATGATTCGTTTGTTATCATTCATGTAATAGCTGCAGGTGGTGCGGCCTTGTCCGTTGCTCACCATTAAAGGCTGATACACGTGGTTATCTGCAGCCTCCTCAATATTCATCCAAAAAATTTGGTCACACTTCAACCCCCATGCCGGATTATTACTTTGAAAACAAAGTTTGGTTCCATCAAAACTAAAATAAGCTTCTGCATTATCACCACCAAAAGTGAGTTGACGTAAGTTCGTAAAATGCGTTTCTCTATCCGATTGCACCACCATTTCATCCTCTTCCGGGTGATTCACAACACTATTCGATTCAATACTGGCCATTTCTTGAGCAACACAAAATGGAAGTGTAGATATTACTGCGGCCGTTGTTAAAACAAACTTCATCATACCGCGCAAGTAAATAAATGATTGGTTGAGGTTATCCCCAATTTATAAATAGTTGTGAATAGTTACAATTGAAGGTAGGTTTTTAAATCATTCACATATTTTTCAAATGCTGCTCTACCTTTAGGGGTTATTTTACAAACGGTTAAGGGATAATTGTCCTTAAAGGTTTTGGTTACGGTAATGTATTCTGCCTTTTTAAGTTTATCAATTTGTACACTTAAGTTGCCTGCAGTAGCTTTAGTTTTTTCTTTTATATAGGTAAACTCAGCTTCGGCCACACTCACCAGTAAACTGACAATGGCCAACCGAAGCTGAGAATGTAATAATGGATCGAGTTCTTTAAACATTTGAAACAGACCTGCGATTTAATAAATGTCCGGGTATTATAAAACCTCCAAGTACACCAAGCGCAATTAAACTTAAATGGAGCAGGGTATTCGGAAAAATAAATCCAATTAAAGCGAGTAGCCAATTTAAGTAGCCGCCAAACAGCAATGGTTTAAATTGCAGCAATTTGCCAGATATAAACAGCCATATTGCATACACCATCATAATGGTTGGATAAAATGCTTTCCATTGTGCACCAATTGGCATGGCAAAACATACCACAAACAATGAAATGCTAAATGCAATTACACAGGCTTGCATACTTTGCGACACATAGGTTTTTACGGCTGATTCCTTTTTTTGATCAAAGCGACCTTTTATGGCAGTAACTATTCCACCTAGTGGCATCAATACAACCCAGGAAATGGAATGAAATTCCAATAATTCGTATTTTAATATAACAACATTGGTAATTGCGGCCACAAACACCAGCCACCCCCAAAAAAAATAGTAAAAACCATTGTCTTTTATTTCTTGTCGCGTAACGGTAATCATTTCTTCAATTACCTTCAATGCTTCTTTTTCATTCATAGGATTAAAGCTTGATAAACTTTTGGTAATATAAATTATTATTGGCTTGAATAGAAATGAAATACACACCAGCAGGTAAATGGGCAACACTGATTTCATGGTTTGATGGATGAACATCAACTGCATGTTTCTCTCCTGTTATTGATATCACTTCTACATTTTCAATGGTTTCTTTCCATTGGAGAAGTACTTTATCCTGTGCAGGATTTGGATACAAGGAAATGCTATTATTAGATCCCAAATCGCTAGTTCCGGTGCTGTATTCAATAAACAGATCATCAATCCAAAACTTTGATCCCGGAATAGGGTCGAAACCATCTTTACTGCTCGAAAAAATAATGAAAGCCGAATCAGGCTTCTCTGTACTTAGGTATTGAAAGTTAATTTTAACCATGGTGTAAATATCCGTGGTGTCATTTGTTTCGAAATCAGCTGTGGCAATGGTATCAGCCTGTTGGGTAGAAGTGTTCCATTTGGTTAAAACCATTGCAGCCAAACAAGCATCATTGGGCATTGGTAATGATTTATAATAAAATCCAAAAGCTGCAGGCCTGGCAACAAATGGCACCTTGGTGTTTGACATATCTGATTCCATACTTTCATTCAAAAGCGGACCCGAGCATAATAAACCAGGTAAATTTTGAAAGGGACTCGCTTTGGTTTCAAGTAAGGCTGCAAAACCTCCCGAATGTGCATCTGATGATTGGATGGTGCTTTCTTCAAACCCGAACCTTTTTAATGGATTTAAAGTATGCCAAGCAACCGGATTGCTGTATCCTGAGCCTGATTCCCAAACATCAAGTCCGAATTGAGAAAATAAAGGAGCTGTTTGTGATTTTGCATTTGTGAGTAATCCTATCACACAAATACTGAGCATTATTTTTTTCATAAGGAATTTAATTAAGTGCTCCACAAACGTAAACTAGTTTATTTTATAAACCAAATATATTTTTATAAAGCCCTGTTTTAAAGGGCTTTGCATTTTACATTAATTTGATAAGTTCATGTTGTTGGTCAATGGTTTTATTGTGTGCATACCAAGTATGGAGTTGCGTTTTCATGTCTTCCACGGTACCTTGTTGCATTTTCTTAAACTCTAACACCAAATTTTGAGCAGCTGCCGGTCGAGGCCCCCATTTCCAAATTTGTTTACCGTTTAATAAAGCAAAAACAATTGGTATAGCTTTGGTGCCATTTGTTAAGTAACGTTCCATTAAATCGGGGTTTTCATCTCTCAACACAATTTTAAAAGTAATATTAGAATTCAACTCAGCTAAGCGCTGGAAAAGCGGAATATTTTGAGCGGCATCACCGCACCAGGCTTCCGAAATAGCAATCCAAGTTTGTGGCGAATTAATGGCCTTAATCTTTTGTTCAAGTTCGGGAAGTATTTGAGCTGTTTTATAAATACGCTCCATACGCTGAACATTTAGTTTGGTATAATGCACCAACTCTTCTGTTTGATCAGGACCGGTTGTTTTATTTTCTGTCAACAAGTCTTTAATTAAATCAAGATACACATTATAGGTTAATCCTTTAACTCCAAAAGGTGTAAAATCAAATGCTTTTTCAGCCATATTGTTTGTCTAATTTATTATTCTAAAATTCCTACTACTTCAAATTTATCAAACACAGTGTCACTATGCGGTGCATCCTTAAATTCATCGGTTAAATCTTGGCCTGCCCAATGCTCATAATGTTTTCCCTTTCGCCACAGTCTGCTTTTGGTTACATCGTAGATTTTTCCTTTGTAAGCCACCCATACTTCATCCTTATCTTGTCCATTACGGAGAGCCAACTGTGATTTTGAATATCTTTGCATCGTACCCTACTGAACAAATTTTTGCTTTACCAAATATTCGGCAATTTGAATGGCATTAGTTGCTGCGCCTTTTCTCAGGTTATCGGCAACAATCCATAAATTAAGCCCATTTTCAATGGTTTCATCACGTCTTATGCGTCCCACAAAAACCTCGTCATGATCATGTGCATCAATTAATGGCATCGGATAAATTTGTTGGCTGATATCGTCACGAACAACCACGCCCGATGTAGAAGCAATATCCGCTTTCACTTGCTCAAGATCAAAAGGCAAATCAAATTCAACATTAACACTTTCGCTATGCCCGCCCATAACAGGTATTCGAACGCAAGTTGAAGTCACCTTGATGGAATCATCCCCAAATATCTTTTTGGTTTCATGCACCATTTTCATTTCTTCTTTGGTATACGCATTTTCTAAAAAAACATCAATTTGAGGAATCACATTTTTATCAATGGGATATTTATAAGCCATTTCACCTTGCACTCCGTTGCGTTCATTTTCCAATTGTTGAACGGCTTTTACGCCTGTACCGGTTACACTTTGATAAGTAGAAACTACAATGCGCTTAATACGATAATTATAATGTAATTTACTTAGAGCTAAAACCATTTGAATAGTTGAACAGTTGGGATTAGCTATGATATAATCTTGGCGAGTAAGGACATTGGCATTAATTTCTGGAACAACAAGTTTTTTACTTGGATCCATGCGCCAAGCAGAAGAGTTGTCAATAACATAAGTACCCATTGAAGCAAATGTTTCAGCCCATTGTAATGAAGTACTCCCACCGGCAGAAAACAAAGCAATATGTGGCTTTGAAGCAATGGCATCTTCAATAGAACAAACCTGGTAAAGATTTCCCTTATAAGTAATTTCTTTCCCAACCGACTTTTCGGAAGCAACCGGAATTAAGGTTGAAACAGGAAAGTTACGCTCTTCAAGCAACTTAAGCATTACACTACCTACTAAACCGGTAGCTCCAACTACAGCTATTTTCATTGAGTATGTTTGATAATTGGGCAAAAATAAAACAGCCCGCACAAAGGCGGGCTGTTTTTACAAAATTTATTTTACTTACTCATCATCCCTAATCAAAGTAACTGTACCATTCACAGTTTTTGATTCACCATTAAGTAGTGAGTATTTAAATACATAGTAATATGTGCCTGCAGGACAAGCGGTACCGTCATTCATGTTGGTACCATCCCAATCTATTGCTGCCGATTTGGTTTCAAACACCTTGGTTCCCCAGCGGTTGTAAATCACTAAATCATATTCTGCTTCTCCTTGAATTACAATATTGAATACATCATTCTTGTTATCTTTATTAGGAGTGAATACGTTGTAAATTTCAAGTTGCGTTACAAAACGATAAGAAATGGTATCACAAACTTTATCTAAACAAATTGGCTTAGCCGGATCTGCAGTAAACGCTTCCAAGCAAATTATCACATCACCTGTATCTGTGCCGAAATCGTACAACCAATCTCTATCAGATTCCACCTTGTCAACCGTAGCAATAATGGTGTTCGGATCTTTTACTCGCGCGGCAGTCCAAGTGTATTGTGATGAACTTAATGAGGTATTACGCAAACCGAATTTAGATGAGTTTTTGGCAGAATCAATTTCAAATGATGCATAAGGACGAACCACCTTAATACCTACTGTATCAAACAAGCGGCAGAACGGTAGACCAGGAGCCACTGTTGTTGGCTCTAATAATACCTTATACATACCCGTATCAGAAATGGTTAACGGGAATCGGTTTTCCAAATTAGTTTTCACCACGGTTTGTACAGCACTATTTGTTGCCGAGTCCGCGACTATATATTTAAATTCAGTGTAACTGATGGTGTCAGATAGGTTGGTAACATTAAATACTTGGTCCACACAAACGGTTTGTTTATCAAGCCTAATTTCAGCCGGATACGAGCGTTTAACTGTAATCTTAATTGGTGCATCAATACCGCCAATTGTATCAGGGAAGTACACAATCTTACAACCTTGGTTATCTGACTGAGGATTATTATCATCACTCTTCGCGAATATGAAGAAAGTACCAGAATCATTATAGGTAAAGCTTAAGGTATCATACCTACCCAAACTTACAGTTTGTTGGTTATTGGCATCACCCCACAAAATAATAGTTGATTTAGTTGGCGTATCGGCAGCATCTCGTCCACCAAATACGTCAGCATAATTCACCACTTTTACCGTAAACGGACTACATCCAACAGTATCGGTAATAACTTTAATAAACGGACGAGGACCACTGATGTATAAATTAGCGAAGCCGGTATCCTTACAACCTTGGTGAGACTCAACCACCAACTTAATGCGGAAGCTTCCGTTTCCTCTATACAACCATACCGGAGTGTCAATAGCCTGGGCATCGAATCTTAGGGTATCGGTTTTACGCTCACCAAAGAACCAGAAGTTTGTTTTGATACTATCATATACGTTTTGAGTAACTCCCGGAACAGGCTTCATAAATGAACCGTCAAAGAAGGTAACAAGGTCACCGCAATTGTATAATCCCGGTTTAATCAATGGTTCTGAAACCGGCTCAGTTACATAAACTGTGGCATATGAGGTATCCCAACATCCTAATCTGTCTCTGCTCAACATGGTAACAGTGTATTTACCGGGATTTTTGTATTTATGCACCGGACGAGTCCACATAGCAGAATCACCATCACCAAAGTACCATTTCATCTTTTCTACGTATGAACCGTCAGGACGGAAATCGTTAGGATCGGTTGCTCCTTTTCTCCAATAGTCGGCAGTGTCATAATGATAGCTGTCAAATGGAGGATCAAGAGCAGGGCGTGTAGGATCACTCCAATCACGATTAGGATTACCATTTATTGGATCCGATAAACTACAATCAGGACGGAAGTAACGCACTGAATCATAGAAATGAACTTCTTCACCCACACAGAAAATTTCATCAAACTCCATACGGCTGTTACGTACCATGGCTGAGTCAATGACACCACGAACCAACAACTTACTGTCTTGCGCTTGTTTTTTACACTCTTGGGTACTTCCTAATAAGTGACTAACTGCTCTTGGTGCAGCACCCGGACGCTTACAATCATTTTCATATGAACTTGACCAATACTTATGTTGCACCGGCAATAACATTCTGGCTTGGTCTTGATAATCGGGAACATAGAATACACTCAAAGTGTCTCTATCTTTCACCCAGAAACTTCTACCACACTCTTGCCAATTGGTTGAGTCACCGCTTCTTCCTAAAAACACCAAGGAACCAAATGGATTTGTAGTTGCATTAAACAAGCGGAAAGTGTAATTATCCTTCCAAACGGTATCTACATTAACACCCGGTATTCCGTTTGGAAATACAATACTGTCATAAACAATACCGTCTGTCCATTCACCACACGGACCATAATAAATTTGGTAACGAACCCTGCGGAAACCATTTACGAAGTATCCATCGTTTTGCTTAGGATTTGCTGCATAAATGAAACTATCAACCGTTACAGAATTATCACCCCATGAAATGGTGCTGTGTTTTAGATTTAATTGTGTACTATCGATATAAACGAAGTTCACGATGTCGTTTTTGCAATATAATTTACACGCACCGTTGGTAGGTGCTTTAGTAACTGGGTGGTAGGTTGGGTCTATAAAAAACCTACCATCTAAATCACCAAAGTATAAGAAGTTGTGGTACCAAATGGTATCAGAAATACATGCATTAGCAGGGTCACCTGAACCTACAATTAAACCAACGGTTACCCATCCTTCAGGGTTTGCAGGGCGATCAAGCGGCCATCCACTCGCTACGCCCGGACCGTAATGGTACCAGAAACTGGTTCCAAAAGGATCAGCCCATAAGTTTGGAGGTAAAAATTGTCCAAAGTCTTGACGGTTTGCAAATGGAGGTCGATTTAAACCACCCGGAGTTGTTCCACCGCCAAATCCCATAAATGCATCTAAAGCACAAGGCGTTTGATCTAAACGATCTGCCATAGAGTCGTGATTGAATAAAATGAACGACTGACCGCAATCAGGATTGATACCCGGATAATCTCCTAACCTATCACTAACAGAACTTAACATAAATTGAATACCGGCTCTGTCAGGACTTGAATAAGGACCAGGGCACTCTACTCCTTTTTTACCCAAACCTCTTGCATCAGGACGCATGAGTTTAAGTTGAACTTGATCATCATGTTCGCAATCAAGTGAATCGAGTTTTTGAATATCGTTTGCAACAATATGGCTTTTTGCACCCACATTGTTTAATGAGTCTTTTAAGAATTGACGTACGGTGATACAACGCTGCACACCACGGTTAAACATGTAGCGATAAAAACTAGTTGGTTCCGGACTGTTCGGAATTAAACTGTCATAATGGTGTTTTACAAAATCTCCATTAATGGCAGTATACTTTAAGGTCATGGTATCAAACTTAGGGTCGATGAGTGTACCTCTAGGCACGAAACCATAACCACCTTGTCCCGGAATGGTATTTCCGTAGAAACCAACAAATGGATCAGGAGCACCATTTTGTAAAATAAATCGGTTGTACGGCTCCAAATCTTGAGGAGCTGGCTGGCCTTGCACGTTACGTGAAGGAATATTATCAATACGTGGCCATAGCACAGTTTGATTGGTAAACGGATCAGTCCAAGTACCTTGGTTTAAACTCCATAAGCCGGTGTTTGGATCTAGGTAAACCGGTCTATTCCACCATAGAGTATCCCAATTTTGCACCCAAATTTTCCTTGGATTAGCAGTTGGAAGCGTGTCGGCAGGTGTTCTTGTGTATTGCTGAGGATTCCAAGGCATAAAATCATGCCCGTATCTGTACCATTTGTACACAATATCCCAATCGGTATAATTATGTAATGGAAGCGTATCGTTTGAGAAATTACAATCCAAACGTCTACCCGGAAATCTTTGTCCGTTTTGTACCCAATAACCGGTACTGTTGTTGTATTGGTCCATAGCAGTTGACCAACCACCCAATGGAGGGAAACCTACATTAGGTACTAAAAATGAAGTACATTGAGGAGCCACAGGATCACCAAAATCCCATAACCTGAATACGTGTTCCGATCTAAAATATTGACTGGTATTTACAAAGTCAACCGTTTTATAATAACCGCTAGGTAATGCTGAACATTGGTTTTTATCAGCAGGGTCGAGCGTAATCATGTTTGGTGGATCTTCAATCCTTGCCCTCGGCCCGAGCACATAAATAGAGTCAAATAAAGTTTTATTACAAGGAGCAGGTGAAAGGGTTAAGCGAACGCGGTAACCGCCTAAACGTGTAACGAAGGTATGAGGAACTGTCCAGTTGCTGGTGTTAAAGTTTAATTGCATTGATTGAGGATCATCAAATACCCACAACAATTCTCCATTACCCGGATTTACTAAGTCATTAGGAGTTTGTTTGAAAATTAATGTAGCATTACCTTCTCTACCCCAGCAAACAGAATCTCTTCTTAATACCGGATCATTTAAGGTAAGCATACTAATGGTGTCAAACTGAATCTTAATATTTTGAGGCTTGTTACCTGGACTTGTTGATGACATTCTAAAACTGTCGATACAACCTGTTACATCCTCAATAATTAATGCAGGAAGGAATGTTCCGTTTTTAGTGTATTTGTGATAGATGGTATCGTAATTGTACTCGTCTCTTGGCAACACAAAAGGAGCACTTCTGGTAACGGTATTTCCATCACCAAAATCCCAAGTGTAACGACTTACCTGATTGAAAGGAACCTGACTAATAGTTGTGTTTTTGAACATGTATTGTGAGGTATCACAATTACGCGACCCAAAAACTTGGAAAGAAGGCGTAATATTATTTTTAATGGTGATTAAACCATTGTACGTAACCTCTTTAAAACATCCTTTGTCATCAGTTACTTTTACGGTGATATTATATTGGTTACTGGCTGAATAAGTGTGGGCATATTGTTGTCCGTTAGCCGGAGTTGGCTGAACCGTTAAAAAACCATCACCCCAAAGCAATTGTAATTGAGCAATATTGTTGTCTGTTTTTTGGCTATTGTCAACCAAGGTTACCAAATTGCCTCTGAAACATTGAATAGGACTGCCATTTACCGTAGCAGCAGCAATTGGCAAATTATAAACAATCGTGTTTAAGGTTATGGATGCTTTTGACCCATTGCTGAGATCTGCCTCTACCTTAATTGTTTTGTTACCTGCTGTAGCGTAAGTGTATCTGAATTGATAATTTGGGCCTGCACCGGGAACAGTTCCTTCAAACGTACCGTTGTTGTCCATGTCAAACTTCATGGCAGTGGCCGTAACACCACCGGGCAAACCCGAGATGTTGGCGTCAAGAACCAACTCATCACCCAAACATACATAAGCAGCGCTGGGCGTAACTGCTACCGTTTGCGCATTTGCCTTTAAAAGCGTAAGGCAGCTGAGCACAAACATCATTAGATTAATTCGTAAGAGCTTATTCATATATATTATTTTGTTATTTTTCATTTCTTTCAATTCACTAACTTAAGAATTCCACTTGTAAAACACAATTTATTGTTTTAATAACAGTAAACCATTGTAAACCTCAGGCACTTGCATTCCTTTTATTTGGTATTTGAGTGTTACCATATAAATCCCGGGCTCACAAGTTGTACCATTGTAAACATTTGTACCATTCCAAAACTTAGTTTTGTTTTTAGTTTCGAATACAATTTTTCCAACTTGGTCGGTAATTTTTAATTCATATAAGGTTTCATTGTCTATCGTAATCACAAACTCATCATTGTATCCATCATGATTAAATGGTGTAAATACATTTGGTATTTGCGGTTTACTAAAATCAGCCTCTGTGTAGGTCTCAAACAACGAATCGATAGGCGACTGTTTACGTTCACCCAAATCGCCCATAACGGCCTTTTGAATAAACGAATCCCCACCATTTTGTTTATCTAACTCGGCTTGTTGGGTTGGATCATTTTCTTGATTATTCATTTCACTCACATCACTCTTGGCCACAACTATTAATGAATCCGCACTTATTATTTGTTCTTTGTTGATGTTTGAGGAAACATGAACGTCTTCTGTTGATACCACAACTTGATCCGCAGGAGGAGCTGAGCTTGGAGCAGATTCCGCAGGAGTAATTTCCTTTATTGAAATATGACCGTCATCAGAAAGTGTATTTTTGGGCTTAGCTGTTTCAATAGAAACAGAACTTTCCTCAATTTGCGGTTCAGTATGAATTACAGGTTGTTCTACTTTTTCAAATACTGCTTCATTCACTTGCTCCGACTGAATGGCAGCAATATTTTGTTCAATACTTTGCTCGGTAGCACCAACAATCACCAAAGAATCTTTATCTGATGGTTGGCTTACGAATTGATAACCTAACAAAGACACCCCTGTGGTTACGGCAGTAATGATAGCAACTGCAATTTTTGAGGTTAAAGTAAAAGCTTTTACCGAACCGGTAGCCACCTTAGTTGCAGATGCAGCCGGGTTTATTGCTGGGATTTGATTGATTTGATGGCTGATGGAATTCCATAATTCAGCTGGCGGATCTGATTTAAAATCCGACAACTCATTTCTGAGTAATTCATCAACCTTCTTATTTATACTCATGATATCTCTTTTACACTACTTAGTTTTTTTAATTCTTCCTGAAGGATTACCCTCGCTCTGCTTAACTGTGATTTTGAAGTTCCCTCCGAAATACCCATAATCTCAGCAATTTCAGCGTGAGAATAACCTTCTACTATGTACAAATTCAATACTGTTCTGTATCCAGGGGCCATTTGATTCATTATTTGTAAAATTTCCTTTTGTGAAATTTTATCCAATGTATGATCATCCACCAATTTATCCTCCGCTCCTTCAGCTCCTGAGTGATACATGTGTACTTTATTTACACGATAGAATTCTAAAGCACAATTAATAAATATACGCTTCATCCAACCTTCAAAAGAACCATTCCCTTCAAATTGATGCAATTTGGTAAATACCTTGATAAACCCGTCCTGCATGATATCCTTCGCTTCTTCCTTATTACTGCTGTACCTGATACAGATACCGTACATTGTTGAAGCAAACTTCTCATACAAGGCTTTTTGAGCCTTACCGTCACCTGCAATACATTTCTGTATTAACTCATGCTCCTTATTAATTGCCACTTTATTGTCGGTTAATTCTTATGATGAATATTTGAGTTGATTGGTTGCAATATATTTTCAATTTTTATTAAAAGTTTCTTTATGCAACGGAATTTCATCCCCATTTGTCTATTTTAGCAGATACTAGAAACGATTCTATCTTGATTTCGCTTGGGAAAATATCACGTTATATATTGCTTACATTTTTGATTGTGTGTAAGTTAAATGCACCGGCACACCAAATTGATTCGGTTCAGGTTACTTCAACTTTTATTCGAAATGAAGGTCAATGGGAGAATCCTGCCCTATTTCTATACAGCGCAAACCACACCCAAGTATTTTTTGAAAATAAGGGCTTAAGGTACTTTTTCGACCATCCGGAGGATATTGAAGCCTATTTTGACCACCAAAAAAATCCTCATTTATTTAACACCAAAACTATAAGAAGGCATGCTGTTTTTATGGAATTTATCAATAGCGAAACTATTTTTCCTCAAGGTGGGGAAGAACAGCTAGCAAAATTGAACTTTATTCAGGGAAACGAATCAAAATACTGGAAATCAAACGTAAGAACCTACCAAATTATCCAATACAAGAACTTGTATAAAGGAGTTGATTTAAAAGTTTACCCGCATGTTATGGGGGTGAAATACGATTTTATTATTCAGCCCAAATCTGATTATCAACAAATTAAATGGAAATACGAAGGTGCTGAAAAAGTACTGTTAAAAAACAGACAACTGCACATTAAAACAAGTGTGAACACCTTAATTGACCTTGCCCCATTTGCTTACCAATGGATTAACGGAGTTCGAATGGAGGTTGCTTGCGAGTTTAACTTGAACAAAATGGGAGAGGTAGGCTTCGTTTTAGGCGATTACAACCCAAACTTCGAAATCATAATTGACCCGGTTTTGGTGTTTAGCACCTACAGCGGAAGCAGCGTTGATAACTTTGGGCATAGTGCTACTTTTGATGATGAAGGCAACTTATATACAGCGGGAATCGCCCGCAACCCAACAGATTTCCCGAATGGCCGATATCCGGTAACTATTGGGGCGTTTCAAACCACTTGGGGAGGAGGAGTAGGAAATTGGCCACAGTTTGGTTTCCCGTGTGACATTTCAATCAGCAAGTACAATAACGATGGAAGCAACCTAATCTATGCCACTTATTTAGGTGGAAACAGAAATGAATATCCCATTAGTATTGTAGCTGATAGTCAAGGGAATTTATTCATATTAGGAACCACATTGTCGGCAAACTACCCAACTACCATGGGGGCCTACCAAACAAATAAAGCAGATTCTTTTGATATTGTAGTAAGTAAATTAAGCGCCAACGGAACCCAACTTTTAGGAAGTACTTACTTTGGAGGCAATGGTATTGATGGATTAAACATTGCCGATACCCTAAGAATGAATTATGCAGATGAGTTTAGGGGGGAAATTCAATTATCGTCAAATGGTGACGTTTATATTGTCTCCAATACAGTATCTACTAATTTAAATGGAACAAGCAATGCACTGCAAACAACCAAAAATGGATTACAAGACGGGATTATTTTAAAGTTTAATTCATCCCTTAATCAACTTAAAGCTTTTACTTTTTTAGGCCAAAACCAACAAGACGCATTATACTCCATTGATGTTTATCCTAATGCTAATGTAATTGTGGCCGGAGGAACTCAAAGTCAAGGATTTAACGTCAATTCATCTCATTTTAAAGCCACTTATAATGGAGGGATTAGTGATGCCTTTATAGCTATTATTGACAGCAACCTTTCACAACTCACCAACATCAGATATTGGGGCAGCAATACTTATGACCAAGCGTATTTTGTAAAACTCGATCCGCAACAGCGCCCGGTTTTAATGGGACAGGCATTTGACAGTATTTTTATAAGCACAGGAGTATATCGCAATACGAATGGTTCTTTGTTTATCACCAAGTTTACCCAACAGTTGAACCAAGTTGTGTTTTCAACCCAAATTGGGAATGGAGTAAAAAACAATGCCTTGGCTCCAAGTGCATTTATGGTAGATGTTTGCGGAAAAATTTATGGGTCGGTTTGGGGCGGTGCCGTAAATTTTCAATCAAGATTCAGGCAGTTACAGCCTAGTCAATTTCAAAGTTCAACAACAGGCATGCCGGTTAGTGTAAATGCATTTCAAACCAATACCGATAACAGCGACTTTTATCTATTTGTGTTGAGCGAAAATGGAGATTCTCTCAATTATGCGACATTTTTTGGCGAGAATAATGATCCTGACCATGTTGATGGTGGAACTAGTAGATTTGATAAACGTGGAATTGTGTATCAATCAGTTTGTGCCAGTTGTAGTGGGGGTATTTTTGGAAGTTTCCCGACAACCGTTGGAAGTTATTCACCAAAAAATGAAAGTCCTCGTTGCAGTAATGCCGGTTTTAAATTTGATTTTAGGCAAGGAAACGTACTTACTGCTGATTTTTTGATTCAACCTCGAAATGGATGCTCAGATACAACCATCCAATTCCTAAATAACTCATTCGGTGCTACAAAAAGCTATTGGTATATAAATAACCAGTTAAGGGATTCATCCATCAACTTTGCTCAAACGTTTAATGCACCCGGACAATACCAAGTTAAGTTGGTTGTAACTAATGCCGCAACCTGTAACTCCATTGACTCTATTATTAAAAACATTCACATTCATCCCTCAGCACAAGCTTTATTTGATGCAGTTTATGATACTTGCAGTACCAAACTCAATTTTCAAAACAAGTCTCTTGTTGATACCGGTTTTGTAGCCAATTACCTCTGGTTTTTTGGTGATGGAGATACTTCTACGTTGTCAAATCCAACACACACCTATTTAGCTAACGGTAATTTTCCCGTTCAACTTATTGTAAATTCAGGTAGTATTTGTGCCGACACTGCAGAAAGGATTGTAGTAATTGATTCAAGCAAGCTGGCTATTAGCAGTTCATTCTCGCCAACCGACTCATTGTATTGTGCTCCTTTTCTATTGCAAATCCGAAACAACCGAGCCAATGAAATGGAACATTATTGGCAAATCAATAATACAGAAATTAGCAGGCCCTTTGGGGGTTTTGATACCATTTTAAACCAAGGTGTTTATCAAGTTAAACTGATTGAAAAATCAGCGTTCAGTTGCAATAAAGCAGATACCTTTACACGAACCTTTACTTTTTTACCGGAGCGTTTTCCGGATTTTAACTTTTTAATTGATTCCTGCACTTTGAGGGTTGATTTTCAAAACACTTCGTTTGCACAGCCGGGTGATTCCTTATTTTGTACTTGGGATTTTGGTGATGGAAATAACAGCAACACATTTAACCCCAATCATAAATATGCCGACACCGGAAACTTTGAGGTAACTTTAACCTTGAACAAAGGATTTCCTTGCGAAAGAAGAATTACCAAACAAGTTCGGATTGAATTGAATGAAAGACAACTATTGTCGAGATTTAACATTGAGCCTGAGCCAATTTGCGAACCAACGGTTATTGAATTAATAAATACGAGCTTAAACAACACAAAAAGTTATTGGTATAGAAATGCTGTTTTTATGGACAGTACCCAACAACAGGTGTTTGATACCATTAAACTCGCAGGAAAATATGTATATACCTTAGTAATTTATAACCCCAATACCTGCAAAATATATGACACGCTGTCTATTGAAACCCATGCCTATCCAAGTGCAGTTGCCAATTTTGTGATTAAAAAAGACAGCTGCTCCAACGCAGTTATCCTCACTAATAAAAGCTCAAGCAATTCAAGCTCCGGCATCAATTATTTATGGGATTTTGGCAATGGATTTTCTTCTACTCAAGCACACCCCGACATTAATTACGATACCACCGGAAAATATTTGGTAACCTTAATTACACAAGCCGGAAGTCCTTGTGCCGATACGGCAACACAAGAGTTAAATTTCGTAAAAAATAGCCATGAGTTAAAAGCCAATTTCGAACTTACCGACAGTATATTTTGTAATCCGCTGTATTTAAGCGTTAACTCCACCGGAGTTAATGGAAAACAATTTGAATGGCACATCAACCAACAATTACAGGGTATTGGAATTAACTTTAAAGATACCATTGAAACAGCGGGAACTTACCGTATTAAACTGAGGGTGATTGACAGCAGCAGTTGTACCATTACGGATTCAATGATAAAAAACATTACCGTTGAAAATTTTTCGGAAGCTGATTTTAATATGAGCAGAGATAGTTGCTCCCTTTTGGTGCGCTTTTCTAACTTAAGTGCAGGAAGTGCCGCTTCTACTTTTGTTTGGAGTTTTGGCGATGGGGATACCTCCAAACAAATGAATCCGGAGCATGAATATAAACAAGGTGGAAACTATACTGTAAGGTTAATTTACAATGCAGGCAGCATTTGTGCTGATACGGCCGAAAATATTTATGCCATTGATGGTGATACGGGTGAGTTATTATTTATTCCGAATGTATTCACCCCGAACAATGACGGTGATAATGATTGTTACAAAATACTTGGCGTAAGTACCAAATGCGATGAATATAAAATTATTGTTTACAACCGTTGGGGCAATCCGGTTTATGAAAATTTAGACGGAAGCAAATGTTGGAACGGCAATGCACAAAACGGTGAGCCTTTGCCATCAGGCGTGTATTACTATATAATGAAAGTAAAAAAACGGGAGGAGTCGGAAAGTACCCATCACGGAACCATTACCCTTATACGAGGCAATGATTAATCGTTTCCTTTTTCAATTACCTGCCAACTATGATCGCCCAAAAGTTTTACGCTGGCAATATATTTTAGAACAGTTTTAGACCGCCCCCACTCCTTCGGACCAATTAATGAAAGGGTGTAATGATCATCCTTTTCATACAAATGATAAACTTGGTTTACCACAGGGTTAAAGCGAATATCTGATTGGTAAATATGCTCTGATATTTTCAAGCGGTCTTCAATTTCACGTACTTGGTGCATTATCAAATCGGCTTGTTTACGCAACATGTCAATTTCTTGTTGAGCGTAGTGATGCATAGCCTCTACCGCGTTGGCTTTTATTTGATTTTTGTCGGCCGGTCTAATGGGAACCGAACCTATACTAAGCGGAATTGGTGATAAAGATGCAGGACCTGTATAACTTTCGAACTCTTTTTCTGTTTCTGTCATGATAATCAATTACAAAATAAACACTCATAATCTTAAAACGTTTCAAAGTTTAAACAATTATGCCCTTTTATTGGTTAAATTTGTATTGTTATGAATGTTCAAGTAGAAATAGACGATAATTCAGGTTTTTGTTTTGGAGTGGTGTATGCCATACAAATGGCCGAAGAAATTCTGGATGAGTCAGGGCACTTGTATTGTTTAGGTGATATTGTGCACAATGACGAAGAGGTTGAACGCTTAAAAAAGAAAGGTTTAAAGATCATCAACCATGATGTATTACAAACCTTGTACAACGAGCGCGTATTGATTCGTGCACACGGAGAGCCACCTGAAACGTATAAACTTGCTTTAGATAATAATATTGAGTTGGTGGATGCCAGCTGTCCTGTGGTGTTAAAACTGCAAAACAGGGTAAGAGAGGCGTATGAAGATGAAGAGCAAATTATTATTTACGGTAAACATGGGCATGCCGAAGTGGCCGGCTTACTAGGGCAAACAAGCGGCAATGCCATTGTAATTGAAAAGTTTGAAGAGCTTGATCAACACGAATTGCCTAAAAAAATACAGTTGTTTTCTCAAACCACTAAAAGCACTAAAAACCTTTACGCGTTAAAAGAAACATTAATACAAAAAGGCATAGAAGTTGATTTTAATGACACCCTATGCCGCCAAGTGAGTAACCGCGATATTGAATTGAGAAAGTTCGCCACCAGATTTGATAAGATTATTTTTGTTGCCGGCAAAAAATCATCAAACGGTAAAGTGTTGCACGATGTGTGTAAAGAAGTGAACCCTCAAACTTATTTTGTTAGCAGTAAAGATGAGTTGCAAGCCTCATGGTTTAATGAAGGAGATACCATTGGTATCTGCGGAGCAACCTCAACGCCTCAATGGCAAATGGAAGATGTAAAACAAGCAATAATAAATTTATAATCATGAAAAAATCATTTCTTATTTTGGGCATAGCTGCGGTTGCGGCATTCATTACCTACAGTTTTATTAATAAAGCTCCCAATGTTACACATGCACCTATGGCTAAAACATTTTATGATTTAAGCATTAAAAGTTTAGATGGAAAACAAACCATTAACTTCTCTCAATTTAAGGGTAAAAAAGTGTTATGTGTGAACACTGCATCAGAGTGCGGTTATACTCCACAATACGAAGGTTTGCAAAAACTGCAAGAGAAGTTTAAAGATAAATTGGTGGTGATTGGTTTTCCCTGCAACCAGTTTGGCGGACAGGAACCTGGCAACAATGAAGAAATTGCCACGTTTTGCAAAAAGAATTATGGGGTAACATTTACCTTAACCGAAAAAATTGATGTAAAAGGCAAAAACCAACATCCGGTGTACCAATGGTTATGTCAAAAAACTAACAACGGTGTAGGCGATTACGAAGTAAAATGGAACTTTAATAAATTTTTGATTAACGAAAAAGGTGAACTTGTAAGTTACTTCCCCTCATCAGTAAAGCCGCAAAGCGCAGAATTAGAAGCAGCGATTAACCGCTAATCTGCTGTTAAGCTGCCAGGTGCAGCAGGTGTATCAAACTGGGCTGTTTTTTTAACGGGTTTACTTCCGATATTTTTTTGTAACTCTTTTAATTCGATATCAAAAGTTTGACTTACCCTTTTTTGAGGCTTCGCAGTTGCAGTTTCTATCGTATTACTTTTCTTCGCACTCCTTGATATGGTAATGTTGAGCACCAATGATGCTGCAAGAAGTATTGTTGTAATAATAAACTTTCCCATGGCTTATTTCCCCCTTACAATCATAACCAATCTTACACTTGAATGTTTGTTATTAATGAATTTCTAATGTGATTTTAAAAGCCAATTGTACAGCTACAAAACGCTGTTAATTAGCATGATGCTTAGGAAATAATGATTAATTTCGGATAAGTGAATCAAATAATTTTTAACCCCGAAAGAAAATAATTGCACTATTTTGTAAAATAGTTTACTATATTTGTAACGGTTTTACGACCGAAACTTACCCCAAAAAATTTCAAATCCTTTTAATGAATAACATTTTTGTACCAAACAGGTACTGAAATGTTATTTATGCATCGTAACCCAAATTTGGTGAAAGCCATTTTTCTACAAATGCCACATCAACCCCTTTTCGTTGTGCGTACTCCTCCACTTGGTCTTTGTTAATTTTACCAATACCAAAGTACTTGCTTTGCGGATGTGCAAAGTAAAAACCACTTACACTGGCAGCAGGATACATGGCAAAGTTTTCGGTTAAATGCATGTTGGCATTTTGTTCGGCATTTAACAAATTAAACAAGGTGCGTTTTTCGGTATGATCCGGGCAAGCGGGATAACCCGGAGCCGGGCGAATGCCTCTGTATTCTTCTTTAATCAACTCTTCGTTGCTTAAATTTTCGGTTGAAGCATAACCCCAAAATTCTTTTCTTACACGCTCATGCATATGCTCGGCAAATGCTTCGGCCAAACGATCGGCAATGGCTTTTATCATGATGCTGTGGTAATCATCATGCTCTTTTTCATATTGCTCAACCAATTTTTCAATACCAATACCGGCTGTTACGGCAAAGCCACCCATGTAATCGGTTACCCCCTGATCTTTTTGCGCCACAAAATCAGCCAGGCAATTGTAAGTTTGCCCTTCGGCCTTTTCACCTTGTTGGCGTAAAAAATGAAACTTAGTTAACCCGCTTTCTGTGTTTAACTCCACATCATCACCAATGGCATTTGCAGGCCAAAAACCAATTACAGCTCCGGCTTGCAACAAGTTATTGGCAATTACATTGTCCAACATTTTATTGGCATCATCAAACAATTTACGCGCTTCTTTGCCTACCACTTCATCATCCAAAATTTTAGGATACCTGCCCGCCAATTCCCAAGTCATAAAAAACGGAGTCCAATCAATGTATTTGCGCAACTCAGCCAACGGATAATTTTCAAACACTTTTACGCCCGTAAATGTTGGCTCAACAATATTGGCCGTATCAACCACTGTGCGTGAAGCTCTGGCCTTTTCGATGTTTACAAAATTTTTCTCACGTTTGCGGTTTTTATATTCCTCTCTAAAACGTTCGTATTCGGCTTTAAGGTTTTTTTCAAACGAAGGGCGTTGCTCTTGACTGATTAAACTTTGTGCCACCGGTACACTCTTGCTTGCATCAAGCACGTGCACAACAGGACCCGAATAATTCGGATCTATTTTTACGGCAGTGTGCACTTTGCTGGTTGTAGCGCCACCAATTAATAATGGAAGTTTCATGTTTAATCGTTCCATTTCTTTGGCTACGTGCACCATTTCATCCAAACTTGGCGTAATAAGTCCGCTTAAGCCAATGGCATCTACATTTTCTTTAATGGCTTTTTCTAAAATTTTATCGGCAGGTATCATCACACCCATGTCAATAATTTCAAAATTATTACAGGCCAATACCACACCTACAATGTTTTTACCAATATCATGCACATCGCCCTTAACAGTTGCCAACAAAATTTTTCCGGCACCGCTTCCGGCTGTGCTTCCTGCCAGGCGTTTTTCCTCCTCTAAATAAGGCGTTAAATAAGCCACAGCTTTTTTCATTACACGCGCACTTTTAACCACCTGAGGCAAAAACATTTTTCCGGCACCAAACAAATCGCCCACTACATTCATACCCGACATTAACGGACCTTCAATTACATTTAGCGGACGACCATATTTTTGGCGAGCCTCTTCAGTATCCGTATCAATATAATCAACAATACCTTTTACCAAAGCATGGCTTAAACGCTCTTCCACAGGTGCTTTTCGCCACTCTTCATCCACCACTTTTTCTTTGCCTTTACCTTTTACTTTTTCGGCATATTCCAATAATCGCTCGGTGGCATCATCTTTTCTATCCAGCAACACATCTTCAACATAGGTCAATAATTCTTTATCAATTTCATCATACACCTCCAACTGACTTGGGTTTACAATGCCCATATCCATGCCGTGTTTAATACCATGGTATAAAAATGCCGAGTGCATGGCCTCACGCACTTTATCATTTCCTCTAAATGAAAACGACACATTGGATACACCACCACTAATTTTTGCACCCGGTAAATTTTCTTTTATCCATTTGGTGGCATTAAAAAAGTCGATGGCATTTTTGCGGTGCTCTTCCATACCCGTTGCCACCGGAAAAATATTTGGATCAAAAATGATATCACCCGCAGGGAAATGCACCTTTTCCGTTAGTATGCGATAAGCACGTTCGGCAATTTGTATTCTTCTTTCATAGTTATCAGCCTGGCCAACCTCATCAAACAACATCACAATTACGGCAGCACCAAAACGCTTTACTGTTTTAGCTTGCTTAATAAATTCCTCTTCACCACCTTTTAATGAAATGGAGTTTACCACACACTTGCCTTGCACACACTTTAAACCCGCCTCAATAATTTCCCATTTAGAAGAGTCAATCATAATAGGCACGCGGGCAATATCCGGCTCAGCCATTACCAAGTTTAAAAAGGTTGTCATGGCTTCAACCCCATCAATCATGCCCTCATCCATGTTAATATCAATAATTTGGGCACCACCTTGCACTTGCTCACGCGCCACTTCCAGCGCATCATCAAACTGGCCCTCCTTAATTAACCTGAGGAATTTTTTTGAGCCCGTAACGTTGGTACGCTCACCCACATTTATAAAGTTTGAGCCTTCATAAATAACCAATGGCTCTAATCCTGAAAGTCGTAGTGTATAATCTTTATTCGTCATGTATAGGTTTTCAAGAAAAAACGTGGCAAGATAATGAATAGCTTGAAGAGTGCATAATGGAAAAATGCAAGTAATATGGGGCTTACCTGCTGTGCTTCCTAAGCGCGAGGAACAAGTGTCGGGCATTTCGCTGTCCCAATCGGTATCTGAAGGGTTTACCTCTTTCAGAATACAATTTCCACTATATTTGAACTGCGTGTTTCGTTTGGAGTGCGTGCTAAAAATTGTGCCAAGGGCCATTGTGTTTAGTAACTAAGCCATTGGTTAAACTATCATTTTAAAGTGACGTTTATGAGGGTTAATATGTTCATTTTGTTTTCATTTTTATTCACACTATCATGTAATAAAGATGATATCAATAAGCCATTTTCTGAGGAGCGTAACTTCATTTCAGCAGTTGATATTTCTCTTTACCCCGAAATAAAAATAAGTAGCCCGACATTTTACGATACTGATGGCCTTGAAAAAGATTTTATTTCCATACTTAAAAGTAGCGGAATAAATACGGTTCGACTTAGACTTTGGGTAAACCCGACAAACGGACACTCAGGCCTTAATGAAGTAAAACAATTTTCGGAAACCCTCAAAGCAAATGGTTTTAAAATATGGCTTTCCCTTCATTATTCCGATACATGGGCAGACCCCGGACAACAGCAGCCACCGTTGGTTTGGCAGAATATTGAATACTCCGCACTGATAGACTCAGTGTATGCATATACCAAAAACGTGATGACCCAAATTCAACCAAACTATATACAGATTGGCAATGAAATTAATTCAGGATTTCTTCATCCATATGGCGATTTAACCAAAAACAAAAACCAATTTATTACACTTTTGCAAAAAGGCATTTTAGCAGTGAGAGAAAGTTCTAATCATACTAAAATAATAATCCATTTTGCGGGAATACAAAACGCTGAATGGTTTTTTAGCAATTTAACGCTGTTAGATTATGATATTATTGGCTTATCCTTCTATCCCATTTGGCATGGAAAATCACTCACTAATTTAAAAGATGTAATGGCAAAATTGAGTGAAACTTACAACAAGGATATTTTAATTGCAGAAACGGCATATCCATTTACGCTTGAATGGAATGATTGGACGCACAATATTGTTGGACTAGAAAGTCAGTTAATATTACCGGAGTTTCCGGCAACCGCAATTGGACAAAAAGAATTTATAAAAAGCGTGATGAATTTAACAAAAGAAATACCCAATAATAAAGGTATTGGTTTTTGTTATTGGGGGGCTGAATCAATTGCATGGAAAGGAACTCAAGCAACAGATGCCTCATCATGGGAAAACCAAGCATTGTTTGATTTTAAAAACAAAGCATTGCCGGTATTAGAGGAGTTTAAGGCCTATTAATACAGCTGCAAACCCAAACTGCCGAAAGTGTTGCCTGCATAAACGGTTATTGTTTTTGCTGAAGCAATTGATTTAACTTAGTTCTAAATGATTTTTTGTATTTAAGTTTATAATGAAACGATAAACAAACCAAATATGTGCGGACGATTTACACAAGAACAAAAGTCGCTGGGAAAAGCATTTAATATTGAATTTAAAAATCTGTTTAAACCTAAAAAGGAATACAATATTGGTATTGGTGAGTTTGCCGTGGTGCAAGATAAACCCGGTGCCTGGCGCCAAGTTAAATTTGGTTTTAACCAACAAGGCAAACTTCATTTTAATGGTCGTGTGGAGGGATTTCATAACAAAAACAATGCGCTGCATTATCAAGGGCCGTTTGGTATTCACACCAACCCTATTTATGCAAGTATTATTCAAACCTCAAGGTGTTTAATTCCAGTAAGCTCGTTTATTGAAGGGCCGGAAAAAGAACGGCTGGCCAAACCTTTTAAATTACATATGCCACAGGTAGATGCTTTTATGCTTGCGGGCGTAATTGGTGTAGATGAAAAAACGGGAGAAGAAGGTTTTAGTATTTTAACTTGTTGGCCCAATGAAGCCATTTGCGAAAAAGTAGGTCACCATAGAAGCCCTGTAATTTTAGCCCACACCACCGGTTACGAAACCTGGTTAAATGAGCAAGCAGAAATGGATACGTTGTTTACTTTGTTTCATCCGGTACCAAGCAGCGATTTACACATTGAACCTATTAGTGCAAAGTACAGAAGTGCAAAATTTTCGGAGCCGTATGCGTTGCACAACACAAAACCACCTCACAACGGATCTACGCAGTTGTCGTTAATGTAATATTCACAGCTATAATTAACCTGCATTTTGTATTCGGACCACATCAATATTGCTGTATAAAAAAACAATTGTATAATGCCAAAGCAAAAGTTACTACCGAAACATGCAGGAAAATTTATACATTTGAATTAGCTACTGAAAGCTGAAAACATGTTTACTACGATAGAAATAGATAGAGACAACCTAACCATCATGGGTGTTAAATTTTCAGACTTGAACACCTTGGAGCGCACAGCAAGCGCTATAGGAAGCAATATGTTTGAAGGCTTCAAACCAACACCAAAAGGAGTTGAAATTATTAGAGATTATGTGACAGGAAAAATCTCTTTAAGTGAATTGGTGGTATTTGCCAAACAAAAGGCTTATGTCTAATTCTTACAAGTACATTGACCTTGAACACACTTATATAGATCCTGAATCAGGAATATTAAAGAATTTACTTGGCATTACAGATCCCGAAGTATTATTATTTGTAGAGAGTGGTGCAGTCACAAAACGATTGAAAGAACTCTACGAACATCCAATTGAAATTAAAGGTATTGAAACCCTTTTTGACATTCATAGGTATTTGTTTCAAGATGTTTACCATTGGGCAGGCAAAAAAAGAATCGTAGAAATAAGCAAAGATGGTAAACAATTTTTTCCAACAACTCATTTCGAAAATGCTTTTAGATACATTGACATTTTGATAGGTGAATTCAAATTAATTTCAGAAGATAACATAAAACAATTAGCCGAAAAATTGGCAGAAATACTAGACCATATAGACTACCTGCACCCGTTTAGAGAAGGAAACGGAAGAGCACAAAGAGAATTTTTGAGAATATTAGCTCTAGAAAAAGGTATAAACTTAAATCTCAATCCACCCGATAATAGTCATGTATACGAAAGATATATGAAAGGAACCATTGAGAGTAATATTCCTACTCTAACCGAGTTAATTTATGAGCTCATTAAAGCAAGTAAATAAAGAGCTTAAGATTAATAGCTTTAGCATAACTTGGTTTCAACAAATTGTGTGATCAATTTTCCGCACATTTTTATGTATCTTGGTTTGAGAAAAAACAGCACACCTTACTGCTTGCTTTTGGGTGCTTATTCAACAAAATGAAACGCAATAAAATTGTACTTTATGTTTTATGGTTACTCTTACTGCACAGTAAGTCATTCGCTAATTTAATATACCACCCGGTTAGTTTTGTACTCAGCACCGATAAAGAAAGTTATTACGAAGGCGAAAAAATTACCTTTTACATCACCATTACCAACAACGATAAAGAAAGAACACACCCTGTTTTGTTACCGCATACCCAAAATACAGGTGAGAAACTTTTTTATTTAACCGCATACGATAAAGCAAAAAACACCTTGCTGTTGCGGTACACCGAAAACAAACAGATGAACATGATGGTGCATGACACAGGTACTGTTCAAATCAAATATTTAAAACCGCAAGAGCAAATTGTAGTGCCCATTTATTTAAATGATTTTGAAAACTACTACAGCTACCACACACAAAATGCTTCGCATCATAGTTTTGGTGTTCCGCTGTTTGCGGGTATTTATCACATCAATGTTACCTATAATCCAAAAGGTTTAGCATTAGGCGATAGCTTGTACACTTATTACGATTACTTTGATAAATACAGTGCACCAGCCAACAAACAGTTGATGCCGCGTGAAGGACAAATTACCCCATTGGTGGAGGTTAGAATTAAACGAAGAACCGATACCATTGTGAGCATTGAAAGAAAAAAATACTTCATCAAAACCGATGGGTATTATTACTACTACTTGTCGGAAAACTTACCAAAGATTACAACCGATACAAATTGTCACCACATCACTAGTTTGCTGCCCGATAGTTTCACCGGGAAGAATGAATATTTCTACAGCCATTTTACTGATTTGTATGCGGAGTACATTAGCAGATTTGAAGATGGAGATATCCGTGAATACCGAAAATTTTCAGATTGGTGTCCGAGCTACTTATTTACCGAACGGTACAATGAGTTTAAACAAAAAACACATTATGAATTGCAATTGCCCGATAAAAGATTTTACAGCATTTCTTATCACCAACCGGGAGGAAGAATTCACCAAGAATCGTATTGTTCGGAAGATGGCACCTTGTGCATGGTAACCACTTACATTTACAACAAAAAGGGAGATTTTGTTCGGAAGAAAATGGAACAAACCAAGCCCTGCTCAGTGGTAATAATTGATGGTAAAAAAAGAAGTGCAACACGTGTATATAATTTGGAAGCACGATAAAAAAATTAGCAGTTCGTTTGAGGTGACAGATTATGGCAAAAATTAATGATGGTATCAAACGTGTAAGAATGATTTAACTTGCAAGGAAACAATCAAAATATTTACCTCATGAAATCTTTATCTATTACTTTATCACTGGCTTTTGCTGCATCTATTTGTTTAACCGGTTGCGGCAACTTAAGCAATGATGTAGAAGCCAAATTAAAAGAATTAAAAAGTAAAACCGAATCGCTTGACTCCTTGGTAAACCAAGAAGTAGATAAAGTACACTCGCTTGATTCACTCATAAACAGTGAAACAGAAAGGTTGAACAAATTAGATTCCATTGCAAATGCCAAAATGGATCGTTACGAAAAAATCTTGCAGTAAACCATTTGAATCAAGGCATTTAAAAGGCTCGGCAATTGGGTTGAAGAGATGGTTTAAAATGAAGCTTGCGGAGAATAATCACCCGTGATTACAATGGACCGTTTGATGTTTGGCTTAAAAAGTTCTTCAATAAATTTTATCGGTTAAACTGAATTCGATCCAAGGTTTTTCGTTTTCATTTCGTTCACTACTGAACGTTTTTGCGCATTAGGATTAATTCGAATCCTTTGGTATTTCCCAGGGCTTGTTTACCTCATATAATAACTGCCCTTTACTTACCACCAACGGTGAAGGAATATTGTTGGTGTATAAACTGCCGGTGCCTAAGCCTTGTGGCATTTGAATGTGTTGTGTGGACGTAAATTGTGCAATGGCATTTAACCCGATATTACTTTCTAAAGCACTGGTGGCCCACCAACCTATGCCCTGCTTTTGTGCCCATTTAATCCAAGCTTCGCTGTTGTTGAGTCCGCCTATTAAAGTGGGTTTTAAAATAATGTATTGCGGTTGAATGTATTGCAATAATAGTTGGCCTTGGGTATGCACATCCACACCAATTAATTCTTCATCCAAAGCAATGGCAATGGATGTGGTGGCACACAATTCTTGCATGGCTTCCCATTGTTTGGGTTTAATGGGTTGCTCTATGCTGTGAATGTCAAACCGTGCCAATTCTTTTAATTTTTTATGCGCTTCATCGTTGGCAAAAGCTCCGTTTGCATCTAAACGAATGGTTACCTTAAACGCATTAAATTGTTTTCTAAATGCTTCCAACATACGGCACTCTTCATCAAAATCAAGAGCGCCTACTTTAAACTTAATGGTATCAAAACCTGTAGATGCTTTTTCTAGAGCTTCCTGCAACATGGTTTCTTTTTCATTCATCCACACCAATCCGTTAATGGGTATGGTTTGTATGCCTTTGGTAAAATTGGTTTCAAACAATAAAAACGGCTGTTGGTGTTGCATGGAAAGCAAAGCTGTTTCTACTGCAAAATAAATACTCGGGTAATTTTGTAAATCCAAGGCTTCTATGCTCAAGCCTTCACTCAAGCCTTCACAAACGCGTTGCATTTTTTGTTCAAAATCGGGCACATCATCAATGCTCAACCCTTTTAAAGGAGCAGCTTCTCCATAGGTGATTTTACCATCGGCCAAGCGTATTAATTTTAAATAATAAACCGTGTGTGTAGTGAGCACATTACGCGAGGTGCGGGCTTCACGTTTAAATTGCAATTGGTGTGATTGATAAGTGGCTTTGTACATAAACAGTTACATCACTTTATTAATGGCCGTGTACGTATAAATTCCTAAAGCTATGGTTTGTAAAATCATAAACACCACCACCAAAAACAAGGTGGCCAAACTCAGCTTTTTTAAATATCCGTTATACACAGGCGAAGGTGGTGTGGAGTGCACCAAATACGCTTGTTTAAAAATAGGAATAAACGCCAACAAGGTGGCATACTCTAATACATGCAACGACTTAAAACTTAAAAAAATAAACAAACACACAAATGCCGTAAGCACCAACATCCAATGGTAAATACGGGCTTTACGCACACCCAAATGTACCACAATGGTATGCTTACCCGAGGCCGCATCATTTTCAATATCTCTAATGTTATTGGTATTTAACACCGCAGCGCTTAATAAACCAATGGTGGTTGCAGGTAAAAAAATCCAAGCATCACCAATGCCGTACCACCTAAATTGATGGTGCAACAAATACACGCCAACCACCGCAACCGGACCAAAAAATAAAAACACAAACACATCGCCCAACCCTTTGTAACCATAAGCACTTTGGCCTACCGTGTATTTAATGGCTGCTGCAATGGCTGTTAATCCAACCATAAAAAACAATAAAAAACCAACGTTTAAATGCCCGTTAAAAGCAATGGCCAACAACGATAATCCGGAAGTTAAACATAACAATACAAATGCCACAATCATATTTCGCATGGCTTGTGGTGTAATGTTACCGCTTTGTAAAGCACGCATGTTGCCCAATCGGTTTTCATTATCGGTACCTTTTACAAAATCACCGTAATCATTAGCCAAGTTGCTAAGTATTTGTAAGCATATAGCCGTTAGCAATGCAAGCAATGTGATGATAAAATTGGTGTCGTAACCACTTAATCCCGCCAAGGCACTGCCCATTAAAATACCGGAAACAGCTAAAGGCAGGGTACGTAAACGCATGGCACTAATCCATGTTTTAAAATTACTCATGAGGCAACAAAAATAATTAAAGTATACCGGGATTAAACATGCATTGTTTTAAACTAAGCAGTTAATCAGATAAAGTGATTAAATTTGTAGCCACATTCATGGCTAAAGGAAAATTATACGACACACATAAAAAGCAGGAAACGGCTGTATTGGTTGGTATTGTGCTACCTCATCAAAAAGTTGAACAAGCGGAAGAGTATTTAGATGAATTATCATTTTTAGCCTTAACTGCCGGTGCACGCGTGGTTAAACGTTATCTTCAACGCTTACCCAAACCCAATGGAGCAACCTTTGTTGGGGAAGGAAAAATTGAAGAAATAGCCGCTTATGTAAAAGAAAATGAAATCAGCATGGTGATATTTGATGATGAGTTAAGTCCATCACAAATACGTAACCTCGAAAAATTATTCAACATAAAAATACTGGATCGAAGCAATTTAATCTTGGATATTTTTGCCACCCGGGCTCGCACGGCACAAGCCAAAATGCAAGTGGAGTTGGCGCAAATGCAATACATGTTACCGCGTTTAACACGCATGTGGACCCACTTAACCAAACATGCGGGAGGAATTGGAACGAGAGGGCCGGGTGAGAGTGAAATTGAAACCGACCGCAGGACCATCAGAAATACCATTGGTAAATTAAAGGAAAGATTACGCGAGGTTGAACAACAAGCAGAAACACGAAGAAAAAACCGTGATGACAAAGTGAGAATTACGCTGGTGGGTTACACCAACGTGGGCAAATCAACCATCATGAATATGCTGAGCAAAAGCGAAGCGGTGTTGGCCGAAGACAAACTTTTTGCAACACTTGACAGTACGGTTAGAAAAATTGTGATTGATGATATTCCGTTTTTATTAACCGATACCGTTGGATTTATCCGTAAGCTTCCGCATCAATTGATTGAGTGTTTTAAAAGCACTTTGGATGAAATTAGAGAAGCCGATGTGTTGATTCATGTGGTGGATGTTTCGCATCCAAAATTTGAAGACCAAATTGCTGTGGTAAATAAAACCCTGGAAGAAATTAAGGCGCATCAAAAACCAACTTTGTTGGTATTTAATAAAATTGATAAGTTACAGGAACCGCTAAAAATGGAAGATGAAGAGTTGGACGAAAACGAACCTGAACTGCCTTACATTGAGCGCTTAAAAAACACTTGGATGGCCAAAGAAAATGCGCCTGTTATTTTTATATCGGCCACTAAAAAAACCAATGTGGAAGAATTGAAACAAGCGTTGTTGAGTTTGGTGAAAAAAAACATGAAAGTGGCTTATTAATTTCAAGACATGTCGGCAAGGTGTTATCAAATAATATTAGAATCGGTAAGCAAATCGCCCAAACCTTCATTTAATGATTTAAAGGATAAACTCACCGATGCAGGATTTGAACTTTCGCCAAGAACTTTGCAACGTTATTTAGAATACATCAGAAATAAATTCGGGTTTGATGTGAGGTATAACAAGGCGAAAAACTATTATTATTTAGATGAACAACAATTGCCTCATGTGCACACCTTATTGGTGGTATTAGGCATGTTGCACGAAACGGAATTGTTTTTGGAACAATCGCACGTACAAAACCTAAAAGGCTTAAATGTTGAAGATTTCTTTATTCCCAAAGGCATTCAATACATTGATACCATACAAAAAGCCATTACACAAAACAAGGCTTTAACCTTGGTTTTGGCGGAAGGAGCCTTAAGAATTACTCCCGAAAAAATATCCAACGAAAACGGCTGGTTAACATTAATTGGCAAAGAAGGAAACACACCAATTGCCATTAAACTGTGTGATATCAAAAGTGTAAGTGCTGCAAATCATTTAACCAAACTTCAACCCGAAACACCTAAAGAAATATTTACAACGGTTTTAATTGCCGTTCGACATGAATTAGCGGATGAAGTGAGAATGAAACCCTTGCATGCGAGTCAGTTTGAAATGAAACAAAAAGAAAAATGGGTGGTTTTTGAATACCAACTCAGCAACCCCGAAATGCTTTTTCAACCGTTGTGGTTGATGAAAGATCAGGTGAAAGTATTGGAACCTGAAAACTTACGTGCAAAACTTGCCGAAACTGCCAAAAAAGTACACAAGCTAAACAAATAGTCAATCTGCTCATTTTCAGATTATTGGATATGTTTAAACGCATTCATCCTTAAACCTTATTAAACTTTTCTTTTAAAGCTATAATTGCAATAGGTTAAGATGTTAAAATTTATAATTTTGCGTCACCTCAAAAAAATATAGAAGGATAATGAGTTATATGAAGTACCGTGTATTATTGTTCAGTGCTGCAGGTTTAATTGCAACTGCCGTTCAAGCACAAAAAGCGAAACCCAAAACGAGTAAACCGTTAACCAAACCGGTGGTTCAGGCACCCGTTACAGCCAACAACCCGTGGGTATTTACATACGGAACCGATACGGTTTACAAAAACGAATTCGAACGTTTGCTTACCAAAAACCGTAATCCAAAAGAAACGCCAACCGAAGAAAATGTAAGAGAGTACTTAGAGTTGTACCAAAACTTTAAGATGAAAGTGAGAGAGGCTAAATTGATGCAATTGGATACTTTCACCTCATTTAAAACGGAGTTGGCAGGATATCGTAAGCAATTGGCCAATCCTTATTTAACCGATAAAAAAGTTACGGACGGTTTGATTAAAGAAGCCTACGAACACATGCAAACAGAGGTTAAGGCCAGTCATATTTTAGTTACTTGCTCTGAAAATGCAAAACCGGCCGACACTTTAGCCGCTTACAATAAAATTTTAGCGTTACGTAATCGCATAGTTAAAGGCGAAGCGTTTGACAGTGTTGCTGCAAAAGAATCACAAGATCCATCGGCTGTATCAAACTATGGCAATTTGGGTTGGTTTAGTGCCTTCGATATGATTTACGATTTCGAAAAAATGGCATACACTACACCAAAAGGTCAATTGTCAATGCCATTCCGCACACGCTTTGGTTACCATATTATAAAAGTTGCCGATAAACGTGCCGCACGCGGTGAAGTAAAAGTACAACACTTGATGCGTACCACAGGTGAAAATGCAACTACAGAAACACGTATGCAACAGAAACAATTAACCGACAGCATTTGGAACATGATTAAAAACGGCAATCAATCATTTGATGATATGGTGGCACAATACAGCCAAGATGAAGGCAGCAAGCCAAACAAAGGCATCATGAACTGGATTAGCAGCGGAAGCCGTTTCCCTGAGGAGTTTAAAGAGGTTGCCTTCAATTTAGAAAAAGGCGATGTGTCAGCTGTTTTCAGTACTTCATACGGTTATCATATTATTAAATTGGTTGATAAAAAACCAATACCTGCACTTAAAGAAATTGAAGAAACCATTAAAACAAAAATCAGTAGAGACAGCCGTGCCGAAAGCACTAAATCTGCCGTAGCACAACGGATTAAAAAAGAAAATAACTTTACTGAAAATGTAGCCAACTTTAAAACATTTGCCTCATCATGCGACAGCAGCATGTTTATGGACGGATTTGAATTAGACGAATCGAAATATGGTAAAAAAGAATTGTTTAAACTCGGCAATAAAACTTACAACGATTTAGATTTTGCAAAATATTTGGTAAACAGCCATGATTATTTTCAACCGGGACAATCGGTTTACATGATGGTGAGTAACATTTACAAACGTTATGTAGAAGAAAAGGCTTTGGGTTTTGAAGAAACACAACTTGAAGAAAAATACGAAGACTTTAGAAATTTAATGCAAGAGTATCATGATGGCATTTTGTTGTTTGACTTAACCGATAAAATGGTTTGGGGTAAAGCAGGCATTGATACAAGCGGACTTGAGAAATTTCATGAGGCCAACAAAAACAAATACATGTGGAAAGACCGTGTACGTGTGTTAACTTACAGTTGCCTTGACGAAAAAACCAAAAAAGCTGCCATGAAAATGGCCATGGCCGGAAAAACTGCCGATGAAATAAAAGCCAAACTCGCCAAAAAAATTACCGGTGCCGTGGTGGTAGTTGAACAAAAAGCCGAAAAGGGTGAGAATGTAAACTTAGATAAACTTTACAACGCGAAAGGTATAGTAGATATTCCGAATGAAAACGGACAATTTAAATTCTATTATGTTGTAGGTATTGTAGGACCTGAGCCTAAAACCTTAAAAGAGGCAAAAGGACTTGTTACCAGTGATTACCAATCGTATTTAGAGAAAGAATGGATTAAATCATTACGCGCCAAGTATCCGGTTACCGTTAATGAAGAAGTGATAAAAACACTATTTAAAAAATAGCCCGAAATAAAGCTGCTTAAGGCAGCTTTATTTTTTAGGACTGAATAGTGGCAAGTATCCTTATTTATCCTTTTTTTGTATACAAGATTGCATGGGAGGTATACTACTTCCAATTGCTTATCGTTTTGAATATTACCTATGAACAAAATAGTTTCCATGTTAATTCTCCTGTTGTGCGGCTTAACAACAAAAGCACAATTAAACGGACAGCTGCTTGATGAAATTGCTGCCGTGGTGGGAGATAACATCATTATGCAATCAGAAATTGATGTAGAGTTTCAGCAACTGCAAAAAGAACTTGGTGAGATGCATGATAGTGTGAAGTGTGTCATTCTTCGTCAAAAACTGGTTGAAAAAATGTTGCTCACTCAAGCCCAATGGGATAGTGTTCCGTTAGCTGATGAGCGAGTTGACATGGAATTGGAAAAACGTATCAAATTTTTTGCCTCACAATTTCCCGGAGGTGAAAAAGAAATGGAAAGCTATTACGGAAAAACCATTAGTGAAATTAAAGCCACCAACCGCGAAAAAATTAAACAAAACATGTTGGTGCAAGAAATGCAGGGTAAGTTGCTTAGAGATATAAAAGTATCGCCAACGGATGTTAAAAAATATTTTAACGAGTTAGATAAGTTAGACAGCTTACCCTATTACAGTGCCGAAATTGAATTGGCACAAATTGTAATTATGCCTAAGGTGAGCAAAGAAGCCAAAGAATTGGCGCATCAAAAAATTACCGAACTGCGCGACCGTGTATTGCAAGGAGATAACTTTGCAACCTTAGCATTAATTTACAGTGATGATAAAGGCTCGGCACAACGCAGAGGAGAGTTGGGCATGTTTACCCGCGGTGATATGGTTCCGGAGTTTGAGGCGACAGCTTATAAACTCAAACCTGATAGTGTTTCTAAAATTGTTGAAACCAAATTTGGCTACCATATTCTGCAGTTGATTGAGCGCAAAGGTGAAAACATTAATGTAAGACATATCCTTATTAGGCCGCAAATTTTCAGAAGTGATATTAATAAGGCCAAAGATTTATTAGATAGCATTTTGTGGTTGGTAAAAATAGATTCGATGAAGTTTGAAGACGCTGCCAAAAAATACAGCGATGACGAAAATACCAAAGCCAACGGAGGCTACTTTTCTGACGGGCAAGTTGGCTCAACCAAAGTGCCTATTGATGAATTGCCAAAAGATATTTATTACTTAATTGATAAATTAGAGCCGGGTCAGGTATCGGAGCCTGAATTAATTACTTTACCAACGCCCGACAGACAACAAGCTTGGCGTGTGTTTTACGTAAAAAGTATTTCAGCACCTCACCGTGCCAATTTAAAAGACGACTATCAAAAAATGCAGGCACTTGCCTTGCAACGCAAACAAAATCAAACTATGCAAAATTGGATTGAGAAACACAAAAATGTGTTTTACTTGCATATTAGCGATCAATACAAAAACTGCAACAGCATACAAGATTTTTATAAAAAGAGCAACTAAACAGCATGAACCAAATATTTGAAAATGACGTGCAAGCTGCTGATGCCTTGCATCAAAAATATAAAGCATTAAAAGCAGAAATCGGGAAAGTAATCGTTGGTCAGCATGATGTGGTTGATGCCGTGTTGATGTCGATTTTTGCCAACGGGCATACCTTGCTTGTTGGTGTTCCGGGCCTTGCTAAAACATTGTTGGTACGAACCATTGCCGAGGTTCTTGATTTAAATTTTAGTCGTATACAATTTACTCCCGACTTAATGCCAAGTGACATTACCGGAAGTGAAATACTAAATGATAAACGTGAATTCAGTTTTGTTCGCGGGCCGTTATTTGCAAACATTGTATTGGCCGATGAAATCAACCGAACACCGCCAAAAACGCAGGCGGCTTTACTTGAAGCCATGCAAGAAAAAAACGTTACCGTAAATGGTAGAATTCATAAATTAGAACAACCTTTTTTTGTACTTGCTACACAAAACCCTATTGAGCAAGAAGGAACATATCCTTTGCCGGAAGCGCAACTCGACCGATTTATGTTTAATGTAATTTTGGGATATCCAAAATTAGAAGAAGAAATAGAAGTAATTAAGCGCACCACAGGAAACGAATCAAGTGAATTAAAAAAGATACTTCATGCCAATGAAATATTGCAATTTCAACAACTGGTTAGAAAAGTTCCTGTTACGGATAATGTGCTTGAATATGCAGTAAAACTTGTTGCTAAAACAAGGCCTCAAACCGAATTGGCAACTGCGCATGTAAATGAATACATCAGCTATGGTGCCGGACCGAGAGCCGGACAATATTTAATTCTTGGCGCTAAATGCCATGCTTTATTAAGTGGCAGATACAGCCCCGATATTGAAGATGTAAAAGCAGTTGCATATAACGTGCTACGCCACCGCGTGGTTAAAAATTACAAAGCAGAGGCGGAAGGATTAAGTATTGAAGATATTATCAAAGAATTGCTGTAAAAGTTGTACTTTTCCCATTAATGAAAAGTACCGTATTTTGTTTTTTAGGGTTATTACCTCTTTTTGTTTTTTCGCAATCTGCTGAGTTCCCTTCACCCGGAACTTTGTATGATGGCAAGTTACATCGCATTCATATTTCGATGAATGAGGATAGTTTAACGGCATTATTAGCTCCCGAAAACCGTTGGACTAACCACACTTACCCCGCTGATTTTATCTATGACGGTAATGACACCTTAAAAAACATTGGAATACGCATCAAAGGGAACACATCGCGTAATGCCAAAAAACTTTCTTTTCGTTTAAGCTTTGATGAATTTGAGAACCAAACCTATCAAGGTTTAAAAACCATTAACTTAAATGGAAACCACAACGATCCTTCGGTAAGCAGGGAACTGCTCAGCAATTATGTAATGAATGAGGCGGGTATTATTGCCACGCGTGTAAACCACATACAGCTTTATATTAATGGTGTTTATCGCGGAGTATATGCGCAAGCCGAACACATCAATAAAAAATTTTTAACCACTCGTTTTAATGAAAGTTCGGGCAACTTATACAAGTGTTCATGGCCGGCTGATTTAACTTGGAAGGGAAGCAACCAGCAAACGTATAAAGACATCATCAACCCTAGCCCTTTAAATGAAAGAGCATATGAGTTAAAAACAAATGAATCTGTTGATGATTACAGTGATTTGGTGTTGCTCATTAATACCATTAACAATACACCCTCTGCCCAATTTAAAAATGCAATCGACACTTTGTTTGATGTAGATGCTTTTTTAAAGGTATTAGCAGCCGAAATTTTGCTAGGACATTGGGACAATTATGCATTCAACAAAAACAACTACTACATTTATCATCAACAACAAAAACGTAAGTTCTACTACATTCCTTACGATATGGATAATACCTTAGGCGTACAATGGGGCTTTGGCGATGTAAACAATAGAAATGTAAACAACTGGGTAAAATCAGAGATTCCTTTGAGCAGTAAAATATTGGCTGTACCTGAATACAAATCGTTGTTTCATTTGCATATTTATAACTTATGCAATTCGGTATTTAACAGCAATAAGCTTTTTCCAAAAATTGATTCCATCAAAACTTACCTCACACCTGCAATTGCCGTTGATTCGTTTTTTACAGGCAATTGGGAAAGTGATTATGGCTTTACGGTGAATGATTGGCAAAATTCATATAATACAGGACGAGGCGGACATGTAAGCTTCGGCATTAAACCGTTTATTGACAGCAGAGGCAGCAGTGCCTTGTCGCAAATTAATGTGAACCAAGGGGTAAAAATAAGCCATGAGAAACCTTTATGTGTGGTGTTTCCTAATCCGGTTCAACACAGGCTTTATATTTCAGGAGAACACACCTTTGAATTAACCCTAATGGATATAACCGGAAAAACAATTTGGGAAGGGACCGGAAATGAAATCAACACTTCCGATTTAAACAATGGGATATACCATTTATTGGTTAAACACGAAAATAAAACAGCAACGTTTAAAATTGTAATTGCCCATGAATAAGGAAAAGCAACGCATTAAGAAGTACGAAGAGTTTTATCAATTTTACCTGAGCGAACACACCAACAGTACCTGTCGTATGTTACATTTTATCGGAACGGCTTTAGTTTTTGTTTGCCTTGCTTTGGGCATCTACACATCAAACAGTTTATGGTATTGGCTGAGCCCGGTTGTAGGTTACGGATTTGCCTGGGTTGGTCATTTCTTTTTTGAGAAAAACAAACCTGCTACATTTCAATATCCGCTTTGGAGTTTGTTGAGTGATTTCAGGTTGTTTTTTGAAATATTAACCGGCAAACAAAGCCTAATGATAGGTGACAAATGAACAGAAGTATAGCCATATTATTATCCGTTGTTTTTCATCCGATATTCGTAAATCTGCTTTGTTTACTAAGCCTTTTGTATTGGCACCCCTTTGTAGACGCAAGTTTATCAAGTGATGGAAAATTGTTTTATACCCTTTATGTTTTCATTACAACAGCTATGATTCCCTTATTGTTGGTGGTGGCAAGAAAATTTATGGGCTACAGCAAAAGTGTAATGCTTGAAAATGCTGATGAAAGGCATGTTCCCTACATCGCTTCAGCTTGTGCCAATTTGTTCGGCTATTATTTATTCATCAAAATTGGAACACCTAAGCCATTGCAAGCATTGTTGTTGGCACAAGCTACCATTTCAGTTTTATTATTAATCATTAATTTCAGAACTAAAATTAGTGCACATGCTACGTGTTTAGGCTGTTTAATTGGCGTGTTTTTGGCCATAAGCCCCATTGCATTTATTGATATGAGGGTACCCATTGTAATGGCCTTTATAGTGGCAGGTATTACAGCTTCCGCAAGGGTGTTTTTACAAGCACATTCGTTAGCTCAAATCTATTCAGGTTTTGCTTTGGGATTGTTTGTAATGGCTGCACTTATTTAATTGCACAGAAAATAAAAATCTCCACCTTCATAGGTTAAAGCCTCCTTTTTTTGTATAGGAACCAGTTGATTTTGCTGCAAAGCAAATACGCGGTAACCTAGAGGGGACAACAAGTTGATAATGGCTGAACGATTTTCAGAAGAACTGATTTCAATTTGAATCATCGGTTTACAACGATCAATTGTTTTCATCATGTGAGGAAAGAGTAGTACCTCATATCCTTCTACATCGCACTTGATAAAATCAATACGTGCATAAGGAGCAAACAATTCATCAGGCACACACATTTCAACTTCATAAGTTTGCATCATCGTAGCATCATTATCCTCAACAACTTTGGTTAAACCATGACGAAAAACGCCATCAATCATAGGCGTTCCCATGGTTATTTTTTTGCGCTCCCCACCTAGTGCATTTCGCAAAAGCGTTACGTTGCTTAAACCAAACTTTTGAAGGTTTAATTCGAAAACATTGGCAAACAAAGGAACGGGTTCTACAGCAATAACCTTGCCTGATGATGCAACATGGTTTGACAAGAAAGAAGAGTAATAGCCAACATTTGCACCGATATCAATACAAACAAATCCCGGCTTAATAATTTGTTTGAGGTAAAACAACTCCGGATATTTTTTGGCCAAAAATCCCGACTTAATTAAACGAATATATACATCACTAATCAGCGCAAGGTATTTTTCATAACCAAGTGCTTTAAGTAAAAATGCCCTGAGTTTTTTCTCCATTATTTTATTTCTTCATAATCAACATACTCACCAATTTGTCCTTTCTGTTCGGTGTGTTTGGGCTGAGCATTTGTGTTTGGTTGTTGTTGTTGTGTTTGGTTGTAGTGATGATGGTGTTGTTGCGTGTTAAAATGATACACTTTTGTTTTTACCACTCCACCCAATGCCCTACCGAAAATAAGGCGGAATAGCACATAAAACAAAAACAGGTATAAAAGGAATTTAATCATAACGGTATTAAACAGGGCAAAGGTAAAATTTACCTGTAAAAAAACTACACGGTTAGCCTATGATGATTTAAGGTTGGCCTAAAACAAGCGCGGGCGGCCAAATGGCCGCCCGCGCATATGATTGGTTACGATATTCGTATTAGTTATTTGACTTGATGAGTTTTACTCTTTGTGTCATGCCATTAACCTTCACATTCATGATATAAGCACCATCTGCCAATTCTGCTAACTCATCAAGAGTTACCACATTGTTGGTAGCTTTCACCTCTTTAGTAAAGCTTAATAAACTGCGACCCAAAGCGTCTGTTACATCTACTGTGATATTTCCTTCTACTGTACCATTCAAGCTCAATTGAACATTATTATTGAATGGATTAGGGTAAACCTCAGTAATCAAATTGCTAGAAACTACTTCGTTATTTAAGGTAACTACTTCGCTGTAAGTTGAAGTACCATCGAAATCAATTTGGATTAATCTGTAGTACACCACGTTTGAAGCAGTAAATGCATCATTGTCGTAAGCAGTGTATTTAGTTACCCTGTTGGTGTTACCTGCACCTTTAACCAGTTCGAAGGTTTCGAAGTTTACTCCATCAGTTGAACGTTGTACTTCAAAGCGACTGTTGTTTTTCTCACTTGCAGTTGCCCAGTTGATGCGAGCACCGTTTCCTTC
>JBKDBG010000034.1:0-23305 GCA_046314755.1 Bacteroidota bacterium
ACCAACAGGATACGTTGGACCAAAGGTTAATTTTCCCGGACGAACAATAGCTTGGTTCCAGCTTAAATACGTGGTATCAAAACGAGGAATGTTCGGATACACATCCGTATCTTTTGCAGTGACAGTAAAACATAAGTTCTCACCGGCACAAACCGTATGGTTCACTTTGGGTCGACCAAAGGCTAAAGATGGATTGGTAGCCAGCCTTGGCGGATTATTGTTCGGACAGGAGACGACATAAATCTGTAAGTCACGCTGCGTAATACCTACAATTATGGGGACTCCACTGGAATTATAATTCCATTGTTTGATAATAATATTGACGTTACCAAATATAAAGTTCGGGGTGTTATTGACGGGATTAAAGCTAATGTCACCGTTAATGGAGTCAATAATCATATATGGCCCGTTGGGTTGTGGGAAATTAATATGCGGTACTGAAGTTGAATTTAATGGGAAAGGATATGTTGCACTAAAAGGTGATTGATAAGGAACTACAGATCCGCCTGAATTAAGTGATGGACCAATCTCATAAGTTAACGAATCTTTATCAGGGTCAACTGCACCCATGTTAAAGATGTATTCTTGACCTGAACATACAACGGCTACTGCCTCGTTTTTGATAACAGGTGAGTTGTTCACACAAGGAGTTCCTGATTGCCAAAAAATATTGATGGTTGCACCAATTCTAAATCCTAACCCGGAAGAGCCAACTAAGTTCATGATACCGGCATTGCGGCAGCAGGTTTCCCAGTAAATATCCCAATAAGGACAAGTATTTGGAGCATTTAAAGTAGGAAGATTTAAGTTTAAAGTTCCTTCGAAAACAAATAATTCAATTGATGGAGAGTATGAACCCGGGGCCACTGTGTTCATGTTGGTACAACCATTTTTAGCACTGTTACCGCAAATGGCAAGATTTGATTGACCAACATCTTGAACCTTAACATAGTTCACACTAAAGTTAACTTGGTTTGGAGTAGCAGCGCATCCCGGAGGATTTAATGTAGTATTAGGTCTTGCTACCATTGGTTGTGAACAAGAAGGACTTGAACACAAAGGAATACCGGTACAATCACGGTAAAGTGTAAGCCTAATTTTCCATGCTCTTGGACCAACACATTCGTATTCAACGTCACCCCCAACCACATGGGATGCATTTACGTTTGTATTTGAAAGAAAAGCTAAAAACACAAACATTGCCAGTGGCAGAAGTGCTTTCGGGAAGTCAATCAATTGTTGTATTTGTTTTCTCATATATAACTATGTTTTAGCTACTGCTTCCTCCAAATGTAGTTTACAAGTCGCATAAATTTTCATAACAAATGCTTAATTTTATCTTTTAAGATTTCATTAAGAACCGAATTAAGTTGGCGAAGTCTTTAATTCGAACAAAAAGAAACTTATTTTTAAACATGGATAATTATTTATTGCTTGATAATCAAAGGAAAAGTTCGGTCCTCGAACCTTTTTCTTCCTTAAATTATACTGATGGAATTTTTTATTTTGAGTGGAAAAACCCGTTTAGTATTGAAAAAATAAATACATCTTTTCCCGGGTTGTGGAGATATGCCAAATGGCTTCCTGTTGATTATAGTCAAAATTGCACTTTAGGTGAAGGTTACACTCCATTAATCAAGTTGACTTTTTTTGGAAAAGAAATTTTTGTTAAACAAGAACAACTCTTTCCAACCGGATCGTACAAGGATAGGGGAGCCAGTGTAATGATTCGTGCTGCAATTGAACAAGGCGTGAGTCATGTGATACAAGACAGCAGCGGAAATGCCGGTTGCGCTGTAGCAGCTTATGCCGCAAGAGCCGGAATATCATGTGAAATTTTTGTTCCCGAATCAACTTCACAAGATAAGCTTACGCAAATTGTCGCTTATGGTGCACATTTAAATAAAATTAGTGGTGATAGAACTGCAACTGCGAAAGCCGCATTACAAGCTGCAAAAGCGCATTATTACGCCAGCCATTGTTATAATCCGTTTTTTTATGAGGGAACCAAAACTTTTGCCTACGAAACTGTTGAACAATTAGGGTGGCGAGCACCTGATGCTGTGGTGTTACCCGCAGGAAATGGAACTTTAATTATTGGTGCTTACTTGGGTTTTAAACATTTGCTTTCAAGTGGTATTATTGATAAAATGCCAAGAATAATTGGCGTTCAAGCACGTAATTGTGCACCTTTATTTCAGCAATGGAAAGGGGGTGAAACATCAAACAAATTTGAAGATACATTGGCTGAAGGCATTGCAATTCCCTTTCCGGTTCGTGCCAAACAAATGATCGAAATTATTGAAGAAACCAAAGGGGCTTTTATTACGGTTACTGAAACACAAATAAAAGACACCTTAGGTGCATGTATACAAAACGGATTTTACATTGAACCCACAAGTGCTGCCACCATTGCGGGATTGGAAGAGGCATTCGAAACTTTTGATGAAAAGAATTGGGTAACCTTGTTTAGCGGACACGGATTAAAAAGTGGAGCAAAATTGAACGCACTTTTCAACCAGAAACATTGAATCATTTATTAAATGTTGATGTTACCTCAGTATACAACGATTCATATTTGGGAACAATCTTGTTGATGTCAAACTCCAACGCTCGTTGTTTGGCTTGCTGTTTAAATTGTAATAGCAATGCCTCGTTGCTCAATAAATCAATAGCATGTTTAGCCATGGTTTCTGTATCACCAACTTCACATAAATAACCGGTAACTCCATCAATATTTAATTCAGGAATTCCTCCTGCATTACTGCTGATAACCGGAACTTCGCAAGCCATGGCTTCAAGTGCAGCTAAACCAAAACTTTCGGTTTCACTAGGCATCAAAAACAAATCGCAAACGGATAAAATTTCTTCAACCGGATCTTGCTTACCAAGGAATATGATTTTATCACACAAATTTAAATCGCGGCAAAGTTGTTCGATGTGTTGACGTTCCGGACCATCACCAACCAACAATAACTTTGATGAAATCTTTTCTTGCACTTTGGCAAAGGTTTTTACTACATCATCAACCCTCTTTACTTTCCTGAAATTACTAGTGTGTACCAATAGTTTCTCACCTTGGCTTGATATGGCTTTTTTGAAGTGTTCGCGAGGTTTTTTACTGAATCGGTCAAAATCAATAAAATTTGGAATCACACGAATGTCTTTGGTTACTTTAAAGTGTTTGTAAGTATCTTCTTTTAATGAATTAGAAACAGAAGTAACAATATCTGAATGATTTAAAGAATAAGTAACAACAGGAGTGAATGAGGCATCTTTCCCTACTAAGGTAATATCCGTTCCATGCAAGGTGGTTATAATTGGAATGTGAATTCCTTCGCTTGCTAAAATTTGTTTGGCCAAAATAGCTGCAGATGCATGAGGAATAGCATAATGTACATGCAACACATCAAGTTTTTCAAACCGCACTACATCTACCAATCGGCTGGTTAAGGTGGTTTCATATGGCGGATAATCAAACAGCGGATAGCTGCTTACATATACCTCGTGGTAAAATAAATTATTGGCAAAAAAGTCTAAACGTGCAGGTTGCTTATAACTGATAAAATGAACTTGATGTCCTCTTTCTGCCAAGGCTTTCCCTAACTCTGTTGCAACAACCCCACTTCCACCATAGGTAGGATAACAAACTATTCCAATTTTCATGTTTGCTTAAATTGAGTTGCAAACATAGCATAATTTAAAAGATTAGCCGTTGACTAAATCGGCCAATCACGTTTACTTGTCGTTAAACTATTGGTGCTCCTCGTGTTCAAACACTTCATAAGCGGCATCATGCAGTAAGGTTCTTATGTTCAGCTCAATTAACTTTTTGTTTTCTGATGATGGATGAACTCGGTTAGATAAGAAGATATATACCAATTTGTTTTTTGGGTCGGCCCAAGCACAAGTGCCTGTAAATCCGTTGTGACCAAATGTTTGAAGCGAACATTTTTTACCCGTGGGAGTTGGTTTTTTGGTATCAGGTTCAGGCTTGTCAAACCCCAAACCTCTGCGGTTTTTACCTTGATGTTTTTTAGTGAAATAACTTACTGTACTTTCTTTAAAAATATGTTTACCTCCGTATTCTCCTCCATTAATCAGCATCTGCATGATAATGGCAACATCGTTTGCACTTCCAAATAATCCCGCATGTCCGCTTACACCACCTAACATGGCAGCTGTTTGATCATGCACTATTCCGTTGCACAATTGCCAACGGAAAAAAGTATCATTTTCAGAAGGCACTACCCAATCGATATTGATTTTTGTTAAGGGATTAAAACACAAATTGGCTAAATTCAATGGCTTGTAAATGGTTTCGTTGAGGTAGTTTTCAAAACTCGTACCTGTAATTTTTTCTACTACTTTTTTCAAGAGAATAAAGCCGAGATCCGAGTAAACATAATTGCCTTTTGGTTTTACATCACAATCTAAAATGCTTTTCCAAACATAGCGCTCATAATCTTTATGCATATACAAGTTGGGTGCCACCTGAATGGTATATAAACTATCTTTTACAGTCTGATAAATTACCGGATTTGGTTTGCCATTGATGAGGGTTGATTTGTAAAACGGAATAAAGGCCGGTAATCCTGCTTGATGTAATAAAATATCATGAATGCTAATGTCTTCCTTATTGGTTCCTTCGGTTTCCGGAAGGTATTTCACCAAGTGGTCGTCAAGTTTCAATTTGTGCTCTTCATACAATTTCATAACGGCTAATGTAGTAGCAAGCATTTTGGTGAGTGAGGCTAAATCATATAGATGGTGATTTTTTACCGGTGTAATATTATCGTATGTGTGATAACCAAATGATTTTTGGTAAACCACTTTGCCTTCCTTAGCTACTAAAATTTGGCAACCCGGTGTGGCTCCTTTGTTGATGGCCAGTTGCGCAATACTATCCAATTTATAAAATGCATCCTGGGGTAAATGAACTTCTTGAGGTGTTACATATTCAAAACGATTCAGTTTTTGTGTTTCTAAGCCTACACCTAAAGGATATGAACTGCCAACACTTACGGGCATTTTCCCTTTTGCTTCAATACCACCAAATAAAATTTCAGCTGCAACTTGCGTGTACAATTCCTGATCTTCAAAAGAAACAATTACATTTTTGGCTTGTTGAAATTGGTTTAGAATGTAAGGATTTCCATTACACACCAAAATGGTTTTTTTATTGGTACTGATGAGCCTGTTTACAAAATCTATTTGAGGTTGAGTTAATCCAAGTTTTCTGCTCACAAACCTACTGGTGGCATGCAAACTGATGATGTATAAATTATATGGCTCAAGTGTTTTAAATAAACTGTCGTAATAGGTTTGTTGCTCGGCTTTATCAATGCTGTAATAATCAGATTTAATATAGTTTGAAGTAAACTCTTGAAAGGAAGTAAATTGTTGAACTCCCGCCCCAATGGTGGCAATTTTGTACAATTCCGGGTTTTCAATCGGGATAATTTGTTCCTCATTTTTAGCTACAATTACACTTTGTTTAATGGCTTTTTTAATAATTTGTCCGGCATCGCTTTGGTTTAAATCAGCCGTTAAATTGGTGAGTTCAGTGGGTTCGTAATTATTTAAACCTGCCCAATATTTAGCTGCCAGAATTCTTTTACAACTCTCTTCAATTTGATTGTAACTAATGGTGCTATCGGCTAAGTGTTCTTTAATTTTTGCAATGCTGAGCGGAACATTTTCAGCAAACAATAAAATATCATTACCGGCCATTAAAGCTCTTGCTGCCACTTCTCCGGGAGGATATAAATCGGCTACACCTTTCATGTTTAATGCATCTGTGGTAATGAGCCCTTTAAAGCCAAGTTCTTCTCTGAGTAATCCGGTAACAATAGGTTTTGATAAAGAGGAAGGCGTGTTTGAGGTATCTAAAACGGGAATATTTAAGTGAGCAATCATTACACTCAATACACCTTCTGCAATTAATTTTTTAAACGGATACAGCTCAAGTGAATCAAGTCGTTTTCTATCGGCCTTAATGGTTGGTAAGCCATAGTGCGAATCCACCTCGGTATCTCCATGGCCCGGGAAATGTTTGGCGCTTGCAATAATGTGCATGTCTTGTAAGCCTTGCATGTAGGCAGCTCCAAGTTTGGCAACGGTATATTTATTTTCACCAAATGAACGGTCATTAATCACCGGGTTTCTTGGATTATTATTCACATCAACATCAGGGGCGAAATTGAAATGAATGCCCATGCGCTTGCATTGTGCTCCAATACTTAACCCGATTTCATACATCATATCGGGGTTTGGATTTGCTCCCATCACCATTTGTCTCGGATAAACTGGGGTACTGTCAAGTCGCATGCTTAATCCCCATTCTCCGTCAATGCCAACCAATAGCGGAATTTTAGCCGCACGCTGAAATTGATTGGTTAATGTGGCTTGTTTATAGGGTGTGCCTTTAAAAAATATGAGTCCGCCAACTTTATAATCACGCACCAATGCCTCCACTTGGTTGTAATGTGCAGTATCTCTCATCGTCCACACATCCACCATAAAAAGTTGCCCAATTCGTTCATCCCAACTCATGGAATTATAAACAGAGTCAACCCAATTGTTTGATTTATTCCAACTGATGGTGTTTTGCGAAACAGCACAAGAAACCAGTAGGCTGCTGATGAAAAGCGTTAGACTAAGTTTTTTTATTGGTTTGAATAAATTTAATTTCATTTGAGGCTCCCACATATTCAAGTTAACGAATGATGCTGTTTGAATGATGCAAAAAAATTAAAAATAACCTGTAAAACACGGTGTTTGGCTATAAGTTATATACGTACATATTAACACTGCCATGAGTTTTGTATTTTGCAACTGATTTATGAGTGATGTAATAAAACTGCTTCCGGAACATGTAGCCAATCAAATAGCGGCCGGTGAGGTAATTCAACGACCGGCATCGGTTGTGAAAGAATTATTGGATAATGCCATTGATGCCGGAGCTTCGCATATTCAGCTGAATATTAAAGATGGAGGAAAAACTTACATCCAAATCATTGATGACGGCAAAGGAATGAGCCTTACCGATGCTCGAATGTGTTGGGAGCGTCATGCAACCAGTAAGATTAACAGTGCGGAAGATCTGTATCGCATAAAAACCATGGGTTTTAGGGGAGAGGCGTTGGCAAGTATTGCCTCTGTAGCTCAGGTAGAGCTTAAAACCAAAACGGAAGCAGCTGAAATTGGAACGCATATTGTTATTGAAGGCAGTGAAGTGATTACCCAGGAGCTTGTTGCAACGCAAAAGGGAACCATCATTACGGTAAAAAATCTTTTTTATAATATTCCTGCTCGCAGAAACTTTTTAAAATCAAACCCGGTTGAAACTCGACATATTTTTGATGAATTCACCAGGGCAGCGCTTGCTCATCCTGAAATTAATTTTGAATTGAATAATAACGGGGAACAAATGTATCAACTCACATCAGGTGATTTGGTGCATCGTATTGCTTCGCTATTCTCCATTAAAAAAGACGAACACTTATTAATTGCATTTGAGCAAACCACCATTGCCAATGTTCATGTTTATTTAGGCAAGCCCGAGTTTGCCAAAAAAACCAGAGGTGAGCAGTTTTTTTTCGTAAACAATCGCTTTATAAAGGATGCTTACCTGAACCATGCGGTAATGAGTTGTTATGAGAATTTAATTACCAAAGAGCAGTTTCCGTTTTATGTAGTTTGTATTGAAATTGATCCGAAACATATTGATGTAAATGTGCACCCCACCAAAACTGAAATAAAGTTTGATGATGAACGTTCGTTGTATCAAATTTTAAGAGCAGTATGCAAAAAAGCGATTGGAGAGTATTACCATGTGCCAACATTTATACCGGCCAGTGATGATACGTTTTTGCAATTACCTCAACAACCCGTTTCGAGAACAACGGTAACGGATGATTTTGCGAAACAACCTGCACATCGTCCAACAACTCATTACGGCAACCAAAAAGATGTGTTTGAACCGAACAAAACGCAGAAGAAAGATTGGGAAGAGTTGTTTGGTATTTTAAAGAAAGAAGAAACCATTGGTGATATTGCCCATAAAAAACCTTTGTATACCATTGTAGAGTCAACCGAAGATCAAGAGGTATTACCAAATTTTAGTACTCGGGTGATTACTCAAATACACGGTACTTTTATTTTATCGCAAATCAAAAGCGGTATTATGCTTATTGATATTCAGGCATCGCACGAGCGGGTGTTGTTTGAAAAATATATGCAAGCTTTGTTGCAACAACCCATGGCCAGCCAGCAAAAGTTATTTCCTAAAACCATTTCATTAACTGCAGCCGATGCCACATTATTAAAGGAATTGCTTGCTGATATACGTGCCTTGGGTTTTGATGTAAATGATTTAGGCGGAAATACTTTTTGTATTAATGGGGTTCCGGCTGAATTAAACCATTACAACGAGCAACATTTAATTGAAGAGTTATTGGAGTACTACAAACTCAACCAACAAGGTAAAACACGGCATGAAACCATTGCAAGAATTCTTGCACAACGTGCATCGGTTAAGCCGGGCACACAACTTACGCAGGAGGAAATGAATTTATTGATTGATGAATTATTTGCCTGCGCAGATCATTTTATTTCACCTACCGGAAAGCCCTGCCATAAATCACTTTCAATGGTTGATTTATACAAGCTATTAACCTAATTTTTTCTTTGAAATACCTTTAACTCGGTTGTGTTGTAAATGGGTTTCCAAAATACGCTGGTAGTTAAAGTGTCTAATGCAAATTGAAATTGCTCTTCGTTTAGCGGATAAGGTTTAGTTGGTGGTGATAACACGATATATTCTGTCTCGCCAAGGTAAGGATAAAGATAAATATGGGTGCGGTTGGCTAAATGCGGAACCAAATTACTTTGTGCCGATATTTTATCTGCTGAAGTGAATGTAAGTTGTTTGAGTTGTGTTCGCAACGCATCGGTATTAAAATCTTGTGCGTAGTGAGAACCTTGATAAAAACGACTGGCTTCCTTATCGTACCAAATAGAAACCCTACTGTCTAATTTGCTCATGGTAAATACAAAAGTTACCGCTGCAATTACCCAAGGTAGTTTTTGCCTGAATAGTGGAATGGTTGTATGTTTTAAAAAACTAACGGTTGCCAAACAAATAACCGGTACAAACTCAATACTGTACTGGTAATTAATGCCCCATTTGGTAGGATCATTACTAAACATTTTTTGTAAGTAAATGGGAATTAACATCACCAAAAACTGTGGCCTGTATATTAAAAATATTCCTCCGCTAATCAGCACTGCAAAATGTGTTTCAGCTTTTAATCCGTTATAGGCAGGATTATAAATGAAGTTTTCAAACAATTGGGCAAACAAATAACCCGGGCGATTCAATACGTTATCAATCATTTCTTTTGGTGTATTACCAAGTGATTTGTACATATCGCTGTAAATATATCCTGCACCCGGTGTTTGAAAATGCGGAATAGTAAATTTGATGACAATGAGGAAATATATGAATGACGCACCTGAAAGCAGAACGAGTGTATTGCGTTTGTTGGCTTCCTTAAAGTAATGTAAGGCAAAACCTGCACACACAAATGCCGTGTATAAAGCCATGTTTTCTTTGCAAGCCAGCATGAGTATCCAAATAAGCAATACCTTTTTCCATTGCACTTGTTGAATAAATAAAGCAAGCCATGGCACCAACATAGCGGCAGTAACATTGTTATGGAAATCGAATGCTAATGCGGAATAAACGCCCCACATGCTTAAAAATTGAAGAAGCAATGCAATGGCTATGTTGTTGTTTTCACTAACCTGCTTTGCCCATAACATCATACCCAATCCACCTGCAATAATTAATGCGATTTGAACGTACAACAACGTGTATGAACCAAATACATAATATAACGGAGTGATTAAAAAGAAAATGGGTTCGAAGTGATCGGAGAAAGCATGCCAAACAATGGGTTGTTGTATGGTGGTATAATTTAATTTGAATTGACTGTAGGTGTAAAGCATGTTATTGTAAATACCTAAATCATACGCATTGGTACGAAACAGGTAATGATTAACCACGCTAATGCTGCAATAAATGGCCGTGAATAATGCAATGATTATCCATATACTGATGCGTTGTTTTGGTGTAAAATCGCTCAATAATTTCATGCAGGTTTTTTGATTCTTGCCAGAATGGATACGCCAAACGGTAATGCTATATTTCGTTTAATCCAGGCGTTTTCCATCCTAAAAAGTGGGTACAGTATTGAATTTTGCCAGCCTGCATTGCTAAATGAAAAATCGGAGCCGGAGCCTTTGCGTTTAACCGGTATAAGCTTAAACAATAAACGAACAGCTGCGATCGGAAAAAATAAAATTGAATTGAAGTAAGTAGCGTAATCAATGTTAGCGGCTTGAAACAATTCGGTAAATTTTTTACGGGTGTAACGTGTAAAATGATGATTGATTTCATCATGTTCACTCCATAAAAAATTAAATGCGGGAACTGTTACCAAAACATAACCATTGTTTTTACATACGCGGATTAACTCTGATGCCGCTTTTTGGTCGTCTTCAACATGCTCTATCACATCAAACGCACACACCAAATCATAATGATTGTTTGGGTATTTGATATCTAAAATGCTTCCAATTTCTAAGGGAATGTTAACGCGTTCTTTAGTAAAGGCGAAGCAGTCTTCATCATATTCAATGGAAGTTACTGTACCAAACTCTTGCAACATTAAGGATGAAGCTCCCGTAGCTGCGCCAACGTTTAATATATTCAAATCCTTTCTTCCGTTGGCTATTTTGACCACCTGCGAACGTAAAATATCCATGCGGGCTTTAAACCACCAATTGTTACGTTCTAAATGGTAATATTCAATGTAATAACTTTTCTCCATCTTTTAATTCCTGATCACGAATAACTTTATCAATAATAAATAAAGGGCGCTGCTGACTTTGCTGATAAATTCTCAATACATATTCGCCAATAATGCCCAATGAAATTAACTGCACTCCACTAAACATGGTAATGGCGAATATTAAGGCCGTAAAGCCTGTGGGTACATTGTGAAAGTAAAATTTGGCCACAATGGTATAGGCTAAATACAGCAATGAGATGCTGATGGCCATAATGCCTAATCGCGTAATAAATTTAACCGGGTATGAACTGAAATTAAAAATACCGCTGTAAGCTAATTCAAATAATTTTTTCCAACTGTATTTTGATGTACCGGCAAATCTTGCCGATCGTTCATATTCAATACCTGTTTGCTTAAATCCAATCCATGTGCGCATACCTCTGATATACCTGTTTTGTTCAGGCATGTTGTTGAGATAGTCGGCCACTTTTCTACTAATCATACTAAAGTCGCCACTATCAAGGGGTAACTCCACTGATGAAATATTTCGCATAAAACGATAATAAGCCCAGTATGCTAATTTTTTAATAGGACCTTCTTTGCGTTTTTTTCTGATTCCATAAATTACTTCATAGCCTTCATTCAATTTTTGCAAAAAATCATGAACCAATTCCGGTGGATCTTGCAAATCACCATCTAAAATCATTAATGCCTTACTGCCTCTTGCCACTGAAAGTCCTGCTGATAGCGCCAATTGATGTCCGTGATTGCGTGAAAGAAATACGCAATGGTATCTGGCATCTTGTAAAGCAATATTACTCATTAAGGTTGTGGTTTTGTCTCTGCTTCCATCATCAATTAAAACAACTTCACAGGTTAACGGGAGGCTATCCATAATTTCACCTAAGCGTTGCGTGAGGTATGAAAAATTTTCTTCTTCATTATATAAAGGCACTACAAATGATAGTTCAACCATATCGCTTAAGCTTTAGTGTTTGAGTGGAAAATTTTTGTTTGCATAATCACCACCGGTAATAAAAATAAAATATGCCAATACAAGTAGTTATATGGTACCAATACAAAACTATTGAATACTGAAATAACCACAAATAAGGAAAGTACTTTATTTAGGTTGGTTTGTTTGATTTTTTTGAAATATAAATAGCAAATGAGCCAACAAATTGGCATGGAAAGCAGTAATGTTTTTTTGAGCAGATTAATTTTATCTAACAAGTTTGCTTCGCCAATGGAATAAAACCAAGAGGCGAATCCGTAACCTCTAAATAATTGAAAAGGCTTATCCCCTTTTGCTTGCCAGCTTTGTCCGTCCCATTCACCTAGAGCCGCAACATCATAAGCCTGAGCACCTTTAAAAAATAAAGTAGGATCATGCCAAACAAAAGGAATAACATATAACAACAACATGGTTATGCCAACACTTACATAAACCACGTATTGTTTTTTTTCTTTGAAGATGTTATTCAGCCATGCATCAATGGGTAAATAAAAGGCTACAAAGTAACGACTAAGCAATGCTGATGAAATACCTAACCACTGCAAAAAGCGGTTGTTGTTAATTAAACCAACAGCAATTACCACGTAATATCCTACAATTAAAAATTCGATATTATGTACAAACGTGTCGGGTTGTTTATGCAAAACTGAGTATGCCAATATAAAGGGTAGGGCGAGTTTAAATAAAGTTTCGCCAATGGAAAATGCGTGTTTTTTGAGGTAGTAAGCGTAAGCTAATTGTGCAATTAAAAAAGAAATAACAGCCGTGTACCTTGGATCGAAATTATTATAGAAGGCGATACAGAAAGGCATCCAATGCATGGGTAGGTAATTGGGTGTCCATACCTTGTAATCGTAGCCATAAACAGTTGCGTAAACAAATTCACCTTTCACCAACCGCGTGTAATAAATTTCTTTGATTAAAGGGATGATATCCGACTTGGCAATATCTATCGGATGTTTATCAAACAAATAACCACACCATAACAATAAAATAACCGCAAGCAACACAAATACACTCCAATAAACGGTAGGGTGCAGCTTTTGATTTTTTAGTTTGTTCGGCTCCTGTTTAGAAATTAAAACGTGAATTAAATAACCAATTGCACCCAACAAAATAATTGGCGACAGCCACATGCCTGCTTTATTCGGAAACCAAATGAGGTTTAACCAAATGATAAGCACCGGTACGAGTATACGCAGGTTTAATTTTTTCATGAGCTGATCATGCAATATAATAAATTGTAAATCTGTTATTCGTCTTCTTCGGTATTCAATAATATTCCGTTTTCATCTAAATAAATGGAATCGTTTACCAATGAATCGGCAACGGTTACTTTTATTAAATTTTTTGCAGGCCCTATAATTTGAATATGATGTGTAAGTCCAACCGTATCCTCAGGCATCAATACATTTCTTCTAATCATTAACCCTGCTAATGAGCGAAAGTGTCTACCCACATGGTCTTTTAACTCGCCATCTTTGCCAAATCGCCACATAAATTTTTTAGGGCTTGGAATAATTACCGCCAAGTACAATGCTTCACTTAAGGTGAGGTTATCGGCTGATTTATTGAAATAATACCTTGCGGCTTCACCAATGCCATACACTCCTGGTCCCCATTCAATAATATTTAAGTACACCTCAAACATGCGCTCTTTGCTGCTTAATCGGTTGTTTTCTAAAATGTATACCAATAAAATTTCTTCCAATTTTCTGGATAAGGTTTTTTCACGGGTTAAGAAAACATTTTTAACCAACTGCATGCTAATGGTACTTGCTCCGCGTGCAAAGGTTCGTTTACGAATATTTTTGATGATGCTTTGTCGAAATGCTTCATCAATAAAACCGCGGTGATAGAAAAATGCCGGGTCTTCCGTGGTTAATACACTTTTACGGAGTAAAGGTGAAATTTGTTCAAGCGGAATAAACTCGGGGTTTGAAACACCTACCAAAATAGGGCGTTGAGGTCGTCCGTTTTCAAGTGGGGTATAGGTAAATTCTTCGTTGAGTTTGCTCAAGTTGGCTTCACCATAACGTGTAATGTGCAAACCGTTTTTTTCTAACCGTGAGTCGAATACTAAATCGCGCGGATGATTTTCATTGTATAAAAAGTCGAGGCGGTAACTAAAACTACCTTCAGCTTCCATCCCTTGGAAGTGCGTAAACAAACCTTCGGGTAAAGAGTAAATAAAATCTTGTGCTTGTGTTTGGGCAATGGTTACATTAATTTGATAAGTGGTGTCGGGGCCGCGTTGGTAACGAACGAAAGGAACTACTTTAATTTTATTAAACTGCACGGCACTGCTGCTGTCAATTTCAATAAAGTTGGCACCAATATTAAAGTGGTAATTAAATGATGCTTGTTCAATCACCACATCTTTACGTGCAATTTTTGGGTGATTAATTAAAAAGTTTGTTGTTCCGGCAAGTCCTTTTATTCTCAATACTTGATCATCAAGGTCAACTTCATCTAACTTGAGGCGAATACTGTCAAAGCCTGCAGTTAAGTTAAACCGTTCCTTTACATATGGGATTAATACCTTGCCCGTATCTGTATTATAAAAACTCACATCTGCCACTTTTTTGCGTGGCTTGGCAATGCCTTGTATTTTCCAGTTTTGTACAACTTGTTGGGTGCTATCCACCGCATCAATAACCATGATATCGGAGGTAAGGTTTTCATCACTCAATACCAACTGTTGCATATCAAACACCACCAAATGTCCGTTGTCTTTTATTTTAAGTGCAACTTTTTTCAGGTTTACATCAGCCGGAATAAAATTGAGCACTTTGCTGATGAGCTTGTAAGCTGTTTTGGCCAAGTTACGTTCACCCGTTGTGTTGGTATTTTCTTCTTTTTCGCTGCTGTCGCTAGCTTGTAAAAACGCATCAATATTTCTGCCACGTTCATCCTTAACCAAGTTGAGGTAACCATTTTGAAGTTGCAGGTTTGATAAACGAATATCTAAAAACAAGGCATACCACAATTGCACACCGGTTTCAATCGATTCAACCGATAATAAGGTATCATGCGCGGCAGGAGTAAGGGTAATATTTTTCAAGTAAATATTACTTATACCTGAAAACCCGGCCTCCTTTACTTCAAACTTTACACTATATTTTTTATCCAGTTTGTTTGCTACTTTTTCAATGGCTGTATGCAATAAATAATTGCGCAAAGCAAAGTAGCCAACTGTGGCCAGTATGAAAAAAACACCGGCAATTAAGGCCAGTGTTTTTAAAATTTTAGTTATGCGAGAGGATTTAATCACAGGAGTAATTAAACTTAAACATGCATCACTTCAGCTTCTTTAGCCGCAGTGAGTTCGTCAACTTTTTTAATAAAGTTATCCGTAGTTTTTTGTACATTGGTTTCGGCTAACTTGGCTTCATCTTCAGGCAAACCTTCTTTTTGTAATTTTTTAATTTGTTCGTTGGCATCTTTGCGGATGTTACGTACAGTTACTTTTGCATTTTCGGCTTCACCTTTTACCTTTTTAACAATTTCTTTTCTGCGTTCTTCCGTTAACGGAGGTAGTATTACTCGAATAACGGTACCATCGTTGCTTGGGTTAAAACCAAGATTAGAGATGATAATGCCTTTTTCAATGGCTTGAATTAAGGTTTTTTCCCATGGCTGTACCACAATGCTTTTTGCATCAGGGGTACTGATGTTGGCTACCTGATTTAACGGAACCAAACTTCCATAATAATCTACCTTAACGGCATCGAGCATACTTGGATGCGCCTTACCTGCACGTATTTTTGTAAACTCCGTTGCAGCATGATCAACAGCCTTATCCATGGCTGCATTCAAGTTGTTAAAAACTTCTTTTAAACGCGGATCGTTCATAACTTAATATGCTATTTTTTAGGTTCGAAAATATACAATTTACTATTCATGTGCGGCCACATTCTGGCTCACTAAAGTACCTACGCTTTGGCCTTCACAAACTTTTAAGAAATTACCTGCTTTATTCATATCAAACACCACAATTGGCAAATGATTTTCTTGGCAAAGGGTAATGGCTGTTAAATCCATTACGTTTAGTCCTTTTTCATAAACCTCTGCATACGATACTTGTTCGTAACGAGTCGCAGAAGCATCTTTCTCAGGGTCGGCTGTGTAAATACCGTCTACTCGAGTTCCTTTCAATACCAAATCAGCTTCTATTTCAACTGCTCTTAAACTGGCAGCGGTATCGGTTGTAAAGTAAGGATTACCGGTGCCTGCTCCAAAAATTACAATACGGCCTTTTTCTAAGTGACGCATGGCACGTCTGCGAATAAACGGTTCACAAATTTGTTCCATTTTAATGGCGCTTTGCAAACGGGTTTTTATTCCTGCTTTTTCTAAGGCACCTTGCAAAGCCATGGCATTAATAACCGTGGCCAACATACCCATATAATCCCCTTGTGCCCTATCCACAATTCCACCCGAAACGCCTTGTACTCCTCTAAAAATATTTCCTCCGCCAATCACAATGGCTACTTGTACACCTTTATCGGTAACTTGCTTAATATCAGCAGCGTATTGTTCAAGAATTTTAGGGTCAATACCATATTGTTGCGATCCCATTAACGATTCGCCACTTAATTTGAGTAAAACTCTTTTGTATTTCATAAAAGCGGAAGAGAGATTGAGCCTGCAATTTGCACTATTTACCGCTATTCAGCAAATTTTGTTCATCATTCCTTGGGTATGGTGTATAATCAATCAATATTTGGAACATCCCTCGAAAAGTGCAACTTTGTAGCTTATTCCTAATTATTACGTACATGTTTATTCAACAACTCTATACATCGTGTTTGGCGCAAGCCGCTTATTATATTGAAAGCAATGGAGAGGCTGCTATAATCGACCCGCTTAGGGATTATGAAGCTTACTTGCAATTGGCCAAAGAACGCGGAGCAACTATTAAATATGTGTTTGAAACGCATTTTCATGCTGATTTTGTAAGCGGGCATGTTGATTTGGCTAAAAAAACGGGAGCAAAAATTATTTATGGTCCTACTACACAAACCAACTATCCGGTGCATGTTGCGGCTGACGAAGAAGTGCTAACTGTAGGAAAGTTACGCATTCAAGTATTGCACACTCCCGGCCACACGCCTGAGAGCAGTTGTTTTTTGTTGCATGATGAAACCGGCAAACCGCATTGTGTGTTTACGGGCGATACCTTGTTTGTGGGTGATGTGGGTCGACCGGATTTATTGGACGGAGTAATGACCAAAGAAGAATTGGCCGTAATGATGTATGATTCATTGCGCAATAAATTGATGACTTTGCCTGATGAGGTAATTGTGTATCCTGCGCATGGTGCAGGAAGTGCATGCGGAAAAAATATTGGGAAAGAAACCTTCAGTACCATTGGTGAGCAAAAGGCGAATAACTATGCCTTACAACCCATGAATAAGGATGCATTTATAAAAGTATTAACAGATGGCATTCAACCCGCTCCGGCCTACTTTTTTAAAGATGCCAAATTAAACAAACAAGGTTATGCCAGTTTTGATGAGGTAACCCAAAAAGGGAATACGCCATTAACTGTTGTTGATTTTGAAAAGCACATGCAAACCGGTGCAGTTATTATAGATACCCGTATTCCGGATGTGTTTGAAAACGGTTTTATTCCGGGTGCCATTAACTTTGGATTGAACGGACAATACGCCATTTGGGCTGCAACGGTTTTAGATATTGCGCAACCCGTTTTAATTGTTGCTGATGAAGGCAAAGAAAAAGAAAGCATTGATCGATTAACACGTGTGGGCTTCGACCATATTTTGGGTTATTTACAAGGTGGTTACGAGGCTTGGCTTGATGCCGGTAAAAGGTATGATATGGTCATTTCCATTGATGCCGAAGAGTTTACTTTAGATGTAAAACATACCGAAGTTGCTGTGTTAGATGTGCGCAAGCCGGGCGAGTTTAATGATTCACACGTGGATAAAGCCACTTTCCAACCTTTGGATGCGTTGAATACATCGTATAAAGATTTGGATCCTGAAAAAGAATACCTTATTCATTGTGCAGGCGGTTACCGAAGCATGATTGCCACCAGCTTTTTAAAATCAAAAGGATTTAAAAATGTAAAAAATGTGTGGGGTGGATTCGGAAAAATTAAAGAGTTTGGCGGATTAAATTTGGTAAGTACAAAAGTGAAAGCGAATTAATTTCACCTAAACCTTTTTAAAATTCTCTCAACGCACGCCTACCAATTCAACATCAAATAACAAGGTTGAGTTAGCCGGAATTTCTCCCGCACTTTGGTTACCGTATCCTAAATTTGACGGAATAATTAAACGCAGTTTATCACCTACTTTCATTAAGGCTATGCCTTCATCCCAACCTGAAATTACCATGCCTGCACCCAATTGAAATTGTATGGGTTGGTTACGTTCAATGGAAGAGTCGAAAATTTTACCATCCGATAAAAAACCGGTGTAATGCACCAATACGGTTTTTCCGGCTTTTGCTTGTGTGGCTAAACTATCTTTGGTTTGTTGCACCACAAGGTATTGTAATCCGCTTGGGGTAGTTATGGTATCAGTGTTGGTTAAGGTCCAAGGTTGTACTTTAAATTCTTTTTTACCGCAAGCCACCAGGCTAATGCATACAAGGGTAAACGAAATAATTTTTTGAAAGGTTTGCATGCCACAAACTTAGCAAACTATTGCAAAGTAACCGATGGGGTATGGGTTGAAAAGTGAAGTTATACAGTAAACAAAAAGCCGCTTGGAGCGGCTTTTTGTTGTTGAAAAATTTATTGTACACTTACCAATTCTACATCAAAAATCATGGTGGCATTTGGAGGAATTCCTCCTCTTCCGCTTTCACCATAACCTAATTGCGGAGGAATAATTAAACGTAATTTATCACCCACACGCATCAGGCTAATTCCTTCATCCCAACCTTTAATTACCATGCCTTTGCCAAGCGTAAAAGAAATAGGTTCGTTTCTTTTTTTCGAACTGTCAAATAAACGACCGTCTAACAAAAATCCGCTGTAATGTACGCGTACAGATTTGCCTGATTCTGCTTTAGTAACACTGGTGTCGGGGTTACGTTCCACCACAATGTATTTTAAACCACTTTCAGTAGTAATGGTATCGGTGTTGGTGAGTACCCAAGGTTTAATCGGATCTTTTACCTCCAACAATTCCATATCAAAAATAAGGGTTGCATTAGGCGGAATAATTCCATTGCCCCAACCATCTTTTCCGTAAGCTAAGTTTGGCGGAATAATGGCTTTAATTTTATCTCCGGCTTTCATTAATCCAACGGCTTCTTCCCAACCCGGAATTACTTGTCCGGAACCTAATTCCAACTCAATCGGATAATTTCTGTCCACTGAACTGTCAAATAATTTTCCGTTTTTGAAAAATCCGCTGTAATGTAATTTCACATTTTTACCCGGCATGGCTTGTGCGGCATTCGGGTTGCTTGTTTTTTCAATCACCACATATTTTAAACCACTTTTGGTAGTAAGGGTATCTGATTTAACCGGCCATTGCGCACGTGGAGGTTCAACACCTAACACCTCAACTTCAAAAGTGAGTGTGGCATTTGGCGGAATAACGCCACCAGCGCCTTGTTCGCCATATCCTAATTGTGACGGAATGGTTAATACGGCTTTATCACCCACACGCAACAAGGCAAAACCTTCATCCCAACCTTTTATTACCTCACCTTTACCCACGGTAAAACGGAATGGTTCACCACGGTTTTTGCTGCTGTCGAATACCTTGCCATCCGTTAATTTTCCGGTGTAGTGAGCAATTACTTTATCGCCTGAATTTACACGTTGGCCTTTGCCCAATTCAGTAATGGTGTACTTTAACCCTGAAGGTGTAGTGTATTCTACATTGGCTAAAACCTTAGGCGCTGCTGTTGGCTTTTGTTTTTGAGGTTGCGGTTTGGTTGCCGCAGGTTTTTTGGCAGGCGCTTTTGCTTTAGGTTTTGGTTGCTGTGCCTGAAGTGCGGTAATGAGTAATGCACAACCGGCTAATACAAATATTTTTTTCATAGATAAATGCATTAATCAACTTTGAGTACTTCCATTTCAAATACCAATGAAGTAAATGGAGGTATGCTTTGGAATCCACCCGCACCGTAAGCTTCTTTCCAAGGAATAAAGGCTTTTACTTTTTGACCTTCTTTTAATTGCATCAACACATCTTCCCAACCCGGAATTACTTGTCCTAATCCAACTGTTACTTCGATACCTTCTTGTAAGTTTTGATCAAAAACTTGTCCGGTTAAAAATGAACCACGGTATAACACGCGTACTTTGCTTCCTTTTTTAACAGCCTTGCCTTTACCTTCTTTTTCGGTTACGTAGTTTACTCCTGTAGGTAATTTTTGCAAGTTTGGAATTTCGCTAATGGCTTTGTTTAATGCAGTTGAATCAGCAACACGCATTCTTTCCATGTCTTCTTGTTGCTTTTTCATCATTTCTTTTTCATTCATTACATCCACAATTTTTACGGTGAAACGAATTTTTTCGTCTTCTTTCATCCAGCTTGGTTTGTTGCTTCCAAAGCTTCTGATAAAAAATGAATCTGCATTACAAATCATCACGGCACTATCGCCTGTTGACATTTGCATGAATACATCTTTAAAGTTGGGTTCGTTTACAGGAATATAAACGGGTGTATTCTTGTCAAAAGTACCGGTTAACATAGAGTCGTTTGAAACCAATTCAAGTTGATAGTTGGCAAAAATGGTAGCGAAGCTATCACTATTAATGGCCTTACCGGCATCATCACCGGATATGATTTTGTATTCAACTCCGCTTTCGGTGGTTTTAAAATTACTGCAAGCAGTAAATATTCCGGCAACCAGTAATCCAAGAATAATAGGATAAGTGTATTTCATGTTACGATAATAAATGTTTGTATGATTTAAGTGCTTCTTTAAATTGTTTTTCTACTTCTTCAATTGGGGCTTCGCTTTCTCCGCCTGCTGCATGAAAATGTCCTCCACCGTTAAAAAACTTTCGTGCAAATTCATTGGCAGGAAAATCTTCTTTACTGCGGAAACTCATTTTACGCAATACGGTTCTATCCACCATTAACACCGAAAGTTTAATGCCTTTTATTCCTAATCCGTAATTCACCAGCCCTTCGGTATCGCCTGTTATGATGTTGTATTGTTTGAGTTCTTCGGCAGTAATTACAATTAACACTGTTTTATACTCTCGTAATAATTGAAGTTTTTCATTTAAGCAGTAACCGATAAAACGCATGCGATCTTCCGAGAAGTTATCATAGATGTGTTCAAATATGAGATTAGGTTCTGCCCCTTTTTCAATCAACGCTGCCACTGCGCGGTGTGTGCTTGGGTAAGTGCTGTTGTGTCGGAATGATCCGGTATCTGTCATGATGCCTGCATACAATGCATTGGCAATATCTTTATTTATTAAAGTTTCATCACCCCAAATGCAAATGGCTTCATAAATTAACTCGCAAGTGCTGCTCACCGTAGTGGTGTGTAAGTAATAATCGGCAAAACTTTCAGGTTGTAAGTGATGGTCAATCATTACTTTTTTTGCTTTAGAGGCAGCCACCAAATCACCCATGGTATTAATGCGTTTAAGCGCATTAAAATCTAAGCAAAATATAAAGTCGGCATGTGCAATTAAACTTGCACCTTGATCAGGCTCTGCTTCAAAATTCACCACGGTTGACTCCCCCGGCATCCATTTTAAGAAGTCGCCATAATCAGTGGGTGAAACCACCACAGGAGAAAGGCCCTTTAAAAGTAAATAATTATACAGCCCAAGTGACGAGCCTAAGGCATCGGCATCCGGTTTGTGATGGGTGGTAATCACAATGTTGGGTTTCACCTCTGCTTCTAGCAGCGGCTTAATTTCAATGATATTGTTCAGAAAGTGATAATTTTAAGGTGCGGCAAAAGTGCTAAATTTTGGTGTATTTACAATGCCTTAAATTGGATTGAAGGGGATTTTTTAATTAAGGAGGTTTGGGTTTAAACAATATTTTCCTAAAACCCTATAAATTTAACGATAACCTTTCAATGTAAACAGAAAAATCTATCTCAACTGCATTGGTGTTTCATTTAAACGACCATGGCTTATATTGAAGATATTGATAGCTATAGCAGCTCTTTAGATAGTTGTAAGGGTTTAAGGGTGAATATTACACGTATAAATTAATTTTAATATCCTGTTTTTGGGTAGAGTTGATTTCGCTGAGCTTAACTAAATGGTTGGCTACTGCCCAAGCTGTTGCTTGTGCCATATTATTAAAGCCTAATAACCGTAACATTGTGGCTCGGTATTGCTCAATGGTATGTTTTTTAAGCTTCATTAAATTACACATTTGTTTTGTACTTAACCCTTCACACGTATACTTTAATATGCTAATATGGTGGTTGTTTAATAAATCAATCCTATGGTCTTTATCTTTAACACAAAGGTTTTTACTTGTGGTTGTGTTTTCCCATTGCGAATAAGTTGTGTCATCAAAAGCATTTTGGTTAGATTTTACTTTTAACAAGCCTTGTAAAAGCCCGTTTTTATCTTTGTTTAAATAGCCGAAGGCACCGGCTTGTTTAGCTTCTGTCATGCATTTTAAACTAAACGCATGGCTAATCAGTATAGCTTTACCCAGGTATCCCTTTTTAAATAGAAGTGTAATGGTATCAACTCCGCTTAACAAAGGCATGTGTGCATCTACCAAACAAATGTCGGTTGTTATTTCATGTGCATACGCAATGGCATCAACACCGCTATTAAATACAAGCGTTACACGGTATTTTTCGTTTTCGAGCCAATTTTTTAACAGGGTAGCATCTAAATGGCTATCATCAATGATGGTTATAGTTTTCATAGGCATATAGGCAATACAATACATAGATACACAATTGTTTGAATGTGTGCAATAGAACTTTTTCTATTTTTCTTTCGGCAATAGAACTTCTTCTATTGCGCTTGTAATTTTTTGCTCCGAAACTTGAATAAAATTTCACCAACTAACCCTATTGCGCATGCGGGTTTATGGTAAAATTAAGTTTTATTTTTTAACCTAAAGTTTTCAGCAGGTTTTGAATGATAAACCGCAAAATGAAATGAAAAAAATAACACTAGGTCTTTTATGCTCTATTTTTCTTCTAGGGGATTCTTATGCCAAACAAATTCCAGTTGTAACGATATCTTACACCAAAAACTGTTTGATATGTGGTTCAACAACCACAAAAACACTGATAGAAACTACTTTGCCGGATGGAAAGCCGTATGTTTTCTGGGGAAGAAGAATAATTTGTTCTTGGGGGTTTGGCGGGTGTCCTGAGAATTCAGCAGATGCCCCTATTTTAAATGAAAATCCTGATTGGATAAGTAATGCTTCAAATGAGTTATTCAATTATGCAGCATTACAAATTGGTAATGGTGTAAACAGTGGTAATC
>JBKDBG010000035.1:0-20186 GCA_046314755.1 Bacteroidota bacterium
CAACCGGTGGGTGTTGTTTAAAAAAAGCTAATCCGGGGCTCGGGAGAGCCCCAAAATTAGCCTGTATAACCATTAAACCCCACGAGGGCAAATTCAGTGGGTTGCATACAATGCCTGCAACCGGTGGGTGTTGTTTAAAAAAGCTAATCCGGGGCTCGGGAGAGCCCCAAAATTAGCCTGTATAACCATTAAACCCCACGAGGGCAATTCCAGTGGATTGCACTTAAGCAATCGATGTTAAAGAACGCTGTTTTTTGCGTTATTTGTACGAACAAATATAGCGTACTTTGGAGTTAAATTCATATTAAATACTTTAAAATTTTATTAACTGCATCCTACTTGTATAAATTAAGCCTGAATAAAAATAAGTTGCTGCTATTTTTTCATTTCATTTTTCACAAGCAAATTGAATAAATTGAACACTCATGATAAAAAGTAGAATCGCTCCAACACCTAGTGGTTACTTACATGTAGGAAATCTCTATAATTTCCTATTCACGTATTTGCTCACCCGAAAATTAGCAGGTACATTGTTGTTGCGCATTGATGATGGTGACACTGAACGTATAAGAGAAACTTATGTTTCTCATATGTTTGACACATTGGCGTGGCTTGGTATTGATTGGGATGAAGGTCCTCGAACGGTGGCAGAGGTGAATCAATATTCCCAACTTAATAAACAAAATAACTATTTGAATGCGATTACGGTTTTAAAAGAAAAAGAGGTATTGTTTGCTTGCAGTTGTTCGCGCAACACTTTGATGGAATTAGGCAATGCGCCTAATCCTTGCTTGCAACATAAATTACCTTTTGCCTTAAATTATAATTGGCGATTAAACACCACCAATATTAGCGTAAATGTAAGCGACAGTTTGACCAATACCGTTTATGAAATGAATTTGCATGAGGCCATACGTGAGCCGGTGATTTATAGAAAAAATGGATTAGCTGCCTATCAAATTTGTAGTTTGGTTGATGATGTAGAAGCAGGTGTGAATTTAATTGTTCGGGGGAAAGATTTATTGCCGAGCACGGCTGTACAACTTTTTTTGGCAGAGCAACTTCAGTATCAAACTTTTCTTCAAACACAATTTCTGCATCATAATTTATTGCTTGATTCATCCGGACAAAAATTATCTAAATCGGTTGGCAATTATGAAACACTTCAAATCAACCTGAAGCAATCGCCTGCAATGGTTTATCAAGGTTTTTGTCAATGGTTACAACTTCCGTATTCTAATGATATTATTGAAATAAGTGAATTGCAACACTTATTCAACCAATACTTCAATTGGCCTGATTAACATAAACAGTTTGTGTAGGGAAAGCAAATTCACATCCATGCTTTTCTACAATTTCCATGATTTTTATACTTCTCATTAATCTCTGTGTTATTGATTAATCAAAGTGTTGTTAGATTTTCTTAACCAACAATTAATTATATTTGATAAAATTAAATATTGCACATAACCATTTTAATTTATATGAATGCATTGCCAAAATATAGATATGTAATATTTTTACTTTTATGCTTGGTTTATGTAAAAACCACTCAAGGGCAATTTATTAGAGAAGGAATAGTATATGGCAAAACTGGAGGGCAAAGAATAGAGCGCACATTTGTTGATAATGATGGTAATGTTTTTCATTCATTTCTTCATACTAATGACACTATTATTGTTGATAGCTTAGGCGTTCCAATAAAAATAATTCCAAACTTTAATGGCCAAAACGGAATAGTGCTTGTTAAGTTCAATAAATTTGGAATTTATCAATTCGTCATATATCTTGAATCAGGAGTAAGTTGGGCAATTGATATAAAGTTTACTCCGCAAAATGATGCTATTATTACTTATTCCATATTCACAGGACTTTCATCTGCCAGGCTAATTGATGCTAAAGGTAGATTATTTAAGGACTTACAGCTGATAAATGCCAATCCAATTTTAAATGAAATTACAGTACCCTCATTAGTGGTTTGTAAACTCAATACCGAAGGTGATTTTTTGTGGGCCAATGGTATATCTATGCTTAATCTACCGAAACAACTGGGTGGAACTTTTGGTAGAACAAGTATTGCAGGAATAAATGAAGTGATTATAAACAAGAAAAAAGAAATTAAGTTACTATACTCCATTATAAAAACCGATACGGCTGCGGTATCTGATACATTGGTATTAACCAACAATCAAAATCAACAAAGTTATTACGCGGTTAAAGGGCCTTACGTAATGCTGACTTTTTCTGATGCAGGTGATATGCTAAGCATTAATCAACCTTTTCAAAACAGTTTCAGGCAAGTACAACAAGACTCAACGGTGTATTTTAGAGTAACCGGATTAACAACAGATGGTGTTTCTTCTTACGGAATAGTGCGGTTTCCAATTACTAAACAAGACACATTCGGGCAAACACCTTTAGCACCGGGAGGGTATAATTTTATCGTTAAGTTTAATGAGAATGACAGTCTATTATGGTCAAAACCTATTTCTAAAGAACTTCAACGGTGGTATTACCAAATAACGAAGTTCAATTATGATAGTAATGCACATCAATTGGCCTTGGCTGTACCCTATGATCCATATTATTTTGAATTCATGTTGAATCCTTCGTTTAATATTAATTTTTCAGGTTCATATATATGCAAACTAACTACCAATGGAGATTTAATTTCTGATCTTTTTTTAAATGCAAATGATGATAGAATAGCAGTAACTAACTTTGCTTATAATCCATTTAATAAAACCCATGTTATTAGTGGATATACAAATGGAAATGAGCTCAAATTACAACAACATTTACCGGCCAATCCTATAGGCTTGCCCATGGCATTTGTTGCGCAAATGGATAGTTCAAACGACATAATTACAGCAGAGCCTATTACAGGAAGTAATAAATTTTTAGATGAAACTATTTTTTTAACAAATAGATTTTTTACAAGTAAGCCTTCTTCTTCCATGGTTGATCGATTTGGTAGGGTTCATATATCCGGTTGGTTTAGATATGATCTTTTACTCCCATGTGACACCCTTAAAGCCAATGGCGATTTGATAACAGGTCGAAATGAAATTGCTCCAGATGGATTTATGTTAATGTATTATCCATTAGTTTATAAAGATACAAACGTGTGTAATAGCATGGTATCGCCCAGTGGTAAATATGTTTGGAATAACACTGGATTATATTCTGATACGATAAAAGGCAGCTACGGATGTGATAGTATTTTATTTTTTAAAATGGTTGTTAAAAGTACTAGCAGTGCATTAGATACTATCGTTTGTAATCCTATTAAATCGTTTAGTAATAAATATTTATGGGATACAACCGGTACTTATTTTGATACAATACCGAATGTTTATGGATGTGATAGCTTTATTAAAATTAACGTTAAAATTAGGAGGAGCAGTAGTGAAAGAGATACAACTGTTAAAGATAGTTTAGTAGCACCAAGTTTAAGATATACTTGGATGAGTTCCGGAATTTATTTTGATACGTTAATAAATATTCATGGATGTGATAGTATTATTATTTTAAAACTTAAAGTGCTAAACAGTAAGGTGCAAATTGATACTTTTAATTGCAATCCTATACAATATTTTAGCCATGAAGGATTAATAGCTGCTACTGGAATTTACCAAGATACACTTGTAACAATATATGGTGGGGACAGCATCATTACTATTAGATTTACTTTGGGCAAAAGCGAAAGCAGGTTGGACACTGTAAGTTGTGATAACATTGTAAGCCCTAGTGGAAAGTATATTTGGCAATCTACTGGCTTATATACTGATACTTTATTAAACACCTCAAATTGTGATAGTATTATTACAGTAAACTTCGAGAAATTGGCAACAATATCAAGTATCAATTATACCATTTGCGATAGTTTAATTTCGCCAAGTGGAAGATATATTTATTGGAATACAGGAATTTATTATGATACTATTCCAAGTAGCTATGGATGCGATAGTTTAATAATATTGAACATTAATAAAACCCAACAAGAATTAAACATTATTAAGTCTAACGATATTGATTGTGAAAATAGAGTTGCTGAGCTAAGTATAGAAGATGTCGCTTTTGAGAAATTGATTTGGAGTCCCAATAATAATATAGATAATTTAGAAGGTAAACTCGTAAAAGTAAACCCTAAAGAAAGCACAACCTATTATATAACTGCAACTGATACATTAGGATGCATATATAACGATAGTATTTTAGTTTTAGTAAATGCCATTGATAGTATAGGGTTTTTTCCTAATGTTTTTACTCCTAATAATGATGGATCTAATGATTGTTTGCCAATTAATAGCATGGCTAAATTATTGAGCGTAGATTTTGTGGTTTTTAACCGATGGGGGAATATGGTATTTGAAACTACTAATCCGAGTTTATGTTGGCAAGGAATTACTAATAACGGAGTTGAATTACCTGTAGGAGTTTACTATTATATTTTGAAAGGAAAAACAGAGTGTAACCAATTCATAAGTTTACAAGGCTCAATTACCATTATTAAATAATGAATCAATAAACTTTCAATTAGCCTGATTGACATAAACAGTTTGTGTAGGGAAAGCAAATTCACATCCATGCTTTTCTACAATTTCCATGATTTGTAGGTTTACTTTTTCTTTTACTTCAATCATTACATCATACTCGTTGCTCATTACAAAATATACTACCAAAACATTAAGTGAGCTGCTGTCAAAATCTGAAAAACGTACCGTAAAATCATCACTGATTAATGCGTGGTTTTTTAATACGGTTTTGATGTCATCAATAATCAATAAAATTTGGTCGGATTTACTTTTATACGTTAGGGCCAAATTAAAGCGTACCCTGCGCGCAGCACTTTGGGTAATGTTGTTTAATGAACTATCGATAAGTTTTTTGTTGGGAACCGTTAATAAACTCTTTTCCATGGTACGTATTCTGGTGGTGCGAAAACCAACATGTTCAACTGTTCCTTTAATCTCACCTGCTTCAATCAAATCACCCACTTTAAAAGGCCTGTCGAGGTAAATGACAAACGAACCCAGTAAGTTGGCCAGTGTATCTTGTGCGGCAAGGGCAACCGCTAAACCACCAATGCCTAATGAAGCCACCAAGGCGGTAATATTTACATTAAATACAAAACGTAATCCCGCAAAAATACAAAGCACCACAATTAATACTTTGATCAGTTCTTTTGAAAAGTTGCCTAATTCCGGGCTCACCGGTGATTCGTTCCGGTTGATTAATACATAAGTAAAAAAGTCGGTTGACTTGAGTAATATTTTAGCCAACACCACAAAAAATGCAATTTGCCAAATCACCAATACCAACCATCTTACACCAATTTTATCAATGGGTGCAAGGTTCCAACTTTGAGGGAAAGTAAGTTGATGAAAAGCATAATATACAATCAGCACCATGATCATTTGTTCAATAGGCTTTTTAAGTAACTCTACAAATACTTCACTAAATTGGTTACGGGCAAAAGATTTAAAAATGCGGAACGATTGCCTGCTTAAAATTTTGGCCCCAAAACGTTTGAATGCCACACCAATGAGTAAAATGGCTGCAAAGGCCAATATATCGGTGAGGTGATTGTCGAGAATTTTAATATCAGGTAATAGCCAACTCATGCTGCAAATATAGTAGATGCAAGTTCATTTAATTTTTTACTACCAAGGAATTTCTTGGTTCATATGCATAAATTTTCCATTGAATCGGGTGTCTGCTGCAAGCGCCATCATCACCCCGGTTAAGGCACCTTCATGGGTTTGCAAAGGAGCCATTTCGCCTCCCAAATCGGTTTTTACCCAACCCGGATGAACCGCCACCGCGCTGTGTGCCGTTTGATGAAACAAGTGTGCCAAGTGAATGGTAAACTGATTAAATGCAGCTTTAGATGCATCATACGCAAATGGTTTTACATCCCAAATATCGCTGACGGTTTGGCTGTGCAATTGCATGGATCCCATAATGCTTGAAATATTTACTACCCGTGCCCCATCACTTTGCATTAATAAAGGCAGCAGTTTTTGCGTAAGTTGTACTGCTCCAAAAAAATTGGTATTAAAAGTTTGGTACAATATGGATGGGCTCACCTCATGCAAGGTATTTCCAACCCAAGTGCCATCTAAATGCACACCCGCATTATTGATAAGCATATCAATTTTTGGGTAGGTTGATTTGATTTGTTGCACAAATTGTTCTATAGAATTTTCATCAGCCACATCCAATGTATAAAGTTGTGCAGTTAAATTTTTTTCTGCAAAATGTGCTAAAGCTTTTTGTCCATTTTCAAGGTTACGTGAGGTGATGATGACGTCTATTCCTTTTTCGGCAAGTTGTAAAGCCATGGCTAAGCCAATGCCTTTGTTTGCTCCCGTAATAATGGCTGTTTTTTTCATGTGTAATTGAAGTAATTATTGGGGTGAATATAAATGAAAAAAGCCTTTAAAAATTAAAGGCTTTTTTACCGGGAATCAATGATCAATCATACCCTAAACAAGCTTATTATTATGCCTTTCGTTTATCCGAGAGTTGTTGTTGAATAAGATAAATAATTAATGCGCCTCCAACCAATTTCGCCCTGTTCCGGCCTCGGCCAACACCGGAACTTTTAATGGCATGGCATTTTCCATCTCTTCCTTCACTAATTTTTTAATGAACTCAATTTCATCTTTGTGTACATCAAACAACAATTCATCATGCACTTGTAATATCATTTTTGAGCGTTGAATATTTTCTTTGTTCAAACGCGTATGAATGTTAATCATGGCTACTTTTATCATATCAGCAGCACTGCCTTGTATGGGTGCGTTAATGGCATTTCGTTCAGCAAACCCTCTCACGGTAAAATTAGCCGAATTAATATCACGTAAGTACCTTCTTCGCCCCATAATGGTTTGCACATAACCATGTTCTTTTGCAAAATTGATGGTGTGATTCATGTAACTTTTGATATTTGGGTATTGTTCAAAATAGGCATCAATAATGGCCGCTGCTTCTTTACGCGGAATGCCTAAACTTTGTGATAAACCAAATGCTGATTGTCCGTAAATAATGCCAAAATTTACTGCTTTTGCATTTCTGCGTTGTTCGGGAGTAACGTCATCAATAGCAATGCCATACACTTTCGCTGCTGTTGCTGTATGAATATCAATACCCTCATTAAATGCTGCAATCATATTTTCTTCTTCGGCAATTGAAGCAATAATGCGTAATTCAATTTGCGAATAATCGGCACTTAACAATACATAATCTTCATTTTTGGCGATAAAAGCTTTACGCACTTCTCTTCCTTTATCCGTACGAATAGGAATATTTTGCAGGTTAGGATTCACTGAGCTTAATCTACCTGTTGCAGCAACAGCTTGGTTAAATGAGGTATGCACCCTTCCTGTTTTTTTGTTGATTAATTCAGGCAAGGCATCTACATAAGTTGATTTGAGTTTTTGCAATTGTCGAACTTCTAAAATACATCGTACAATTTCATGTTCAGTTAATCCTTGCAACACATCTTCACCGGTTTGGTATTGGCCGGTTTTTGTTTTTTTGGCTTTAGGGTCAAGCTTTAATTTATCAAACAATACCTCACCCAATTGACGAGGTGATGAGATGTTAAAAGTTACTCCGGCTAAATCAATGATGCGTAATTCTAAGGTGCCAATTTCTTGCTCCAGTTGTTTTGAGTATTCATTTAAAAAATCACGGTCAACCAAAATGCCTTCAGCCTCCATATCAGCCAATACCGGAATAAGCGGTTGCTCCAGTTTAAACAATAAATCTTCAGCGTTACGTTCGTGTAATTGAGGAGCTAATTTTTGTTTGAGTTGATAGGTAATATCGGTATCCTCAGCAGCATATTCTTTCACTTTTTCAACCTCTACATTACGCATGCTTAATTGGTTTTTCCCTTTTTTACCAATGAGCGTTTCAATGCTTACCGGTTCATAGTTTAAATAAATTTCCGATAAATAATCCATGCCATGTCTTAAATCGGGCTCAATTAAATAATGTGCCAACATGGTATCAAAAACAGGTCCTTTTATGGTGAGTCCGTATAACTTTAAAATGCTCAAATCATATTTTAAGTTTTGGCATATTTTGGTGATAGTTTCACTTTCAAATAATGGTTTAAAAATGAGTAATCGTTTTTGTGCTTCGGCATAATCAGGCGGACAAGGAATATAATAACCATGATGCGCTTTAAAGCTGAAACTGAATCCTACAATATCGTTATCAATTTTATCGAGGCTTGATGTTTCTGTATCAAAACACACTTCCTGTTGTTGTAATAAAAGTGCAAGTAGTTCTTGCATTTTATCTTCTGAGTCTACCAAAATGTATTCGTGTGCAACAGTGTTGATGTTCTCTTTTGGCGAATGTTCAACCGGCTTTTCGGTTGGCGTGTTCGGTGTGCTTTCTCCTTGGTTAAATAAATCAAATGTTCCTGCACTGCTTCCTGCAACTTTACCTTCAATTACGCTGCTTTCCACTTCACTGCCAAACAATCTTTTGGCTAAGGTTTTAAACTCAAGTTCGGTAAATAAGGCTTCTATTTTTTCTTTATCTGCCGGTTCTAAAATCAATTTGTCATCTTCAAATTCAATAGGTACATCGGTTTGAATGGTGGCTAAACGTTTACTTAAAAATGCCTGCTCACGGTTAATTTCTACGTTTTCTTTTTGTTTTCCTTTCAGCTCATGTAAGTGTTCATACAAGCCTTCCATACTTCCGTATTTCTGCACCAAAGTTTTTGCCGTTTTTTCACCAACTCCGGGTATTCCCGGAATATTGTCTACCGCATCTCCCATCATTCCCAAAATATCAATTACTTGATCAACCCTTGTTATTTCCCAACGTTTTAAAATTTCAGGAACGCCTAAAATTTCATAACTGTTCCCCATTCTGCCGGGTTTGTATATAAATATGTGTTCACTCACCAATTGACCAAAGTCTTTGTCGGGTGTCATCATGTAAACATCATATCCTTTTTGTTCTGCTTTTTTAGCCAGTGTGCCAATAATATCATCGGCCTCATAACCATCCATAATTAGCAATGGAATGCGCATGGCTTCGGTAATTTTTAAAATATAGGGCAATGAGTTGGTAATGTCTTCAGGCTGCTCTTGTCGATGTGCTTTGTAATGCTCAAACTCTTCATGTCTGGCTGTTGGTGCAGCGGTATCAAAACTAACGCCAATATGTGTAGGTTTTTCTTTTTTGAGAATATCTAACACGGTATTTACATAACCAAAAATTGCTGATGTATTAAAACCATAAGAGGTAACTCTCGGGTTTTGGCTGAAGGCAAAATATGCACGGTAGACCAATGCCATACCATCCAACAGAAATAATTTGTGACGTTGCATGCTTAAAACAATAAGGGTTCAATATTACGGTTATTTGATGGATTTAATGATGCCGTTTTTAATAAAAAAAGCTTTGGTTGCGGCATCAAATAAAGGTTGGTCGGAAACGTTGTCGCTGTAAGCCTTTGCAATACTTGTATGGGCTCCAAATAAGTGTTTAAATCGGTTTACTTTTTCAATGCCTTTGCAGTTGTTTCCAATGAGTTTGAATTGTTTGTTGTGTAAACTGATTAAGGTACCAATGACATAATCAGCGCCTAAAATTTTATTGGCTTCTTCCACCAGTATTTGTGGCGATGCCGTAATGATAACTGTGGTATGGTGTTGTAGATTTTTAAGTTCACTTACAACGGCTTGATGAAAATGAATGGTTGATTTGTTGCTCCAAAATTCCTTGACTAAAATTTGTAATTCAGCTTCATCTATTCCGTTTAAAAAGGAAAAGAAATTTTCTTTAAAAGTATTGGTGTCAATTAAACGAAATTTCCATTGCAGCGCACGTAAAAAAATGAAGGGAATGTGCCATGATAGCAAGGGTTTTTTGCGCAATACAAACTTGAAAAAATCAACGGAGCAATCGCCTTTGTACAAGGTGTGGTCGAAGTCGAAAACAACAAACTCAGCTGTTTGCATAAAGGGTAGCAGTTACATAAACAAACCAAATAATAACGGTAGCTTGCAAATACCTGTCGGAGTACAACATCACTGTCGGGTCGGCATCAATATTTTTATTGTGCTCAGTAACTTGTATGTACCTAAACACACCAAAGGTTACTAAAAATGAGGAGTATTTTAGTGGTTGATGCAAATGCTCGGGAATACTTGTGTTGGTAATGGTGTAAATGATATAGGAGGTAATGCAAATTCCTGCACTTAAATAAATAAACACATCCAACATTTTAAGGGTATAACCTTTTAATACTTCTCGGTGCAACACCGCTTGTTCATCAAGCATGCGCAACTCCGATCTTCTTTTACTAAACGCCAAAAATAAAGCAAGAAAAAAGGTAACTACAATAATCCAATCACTTGGTAAAACCTCAATGGCATAACAACCAGCAAGCACGCGTAACACAAATCCTGATGCAATACAAAAAGCATCCAACACCGGAATGTGCTTGAGTTGTAGTACGTAAAAAACATTTAAACTCAAATAGGCACTCAGTACAATTAAGAAGGATGAAGGGAGAAAAAATAATCCTATAAACACAGAAACGATAAACAATAACACTGCAAGTATTAATGCTTTTTTAGGCGAAATTTTTCCTGATGCCAAAGGCCTTAATTTTTTTCTTGGATGAAGCCGATCTTTATCCATATCAATTCGGTCGTTTATAATATAAACAGTTGAACTCATGATGCTGAATGAAAGTATGGCTGCAAACAATGGAAGGTAAATATTCGGGTTGAATAAGTTAAACGAAAACACAGCAGGAATAAGCAGCAGCAGATTCTTTACCCAACTTTGTACTCTTAATAATTTTAAATATTCTTGCATGAGCTGCTAATATAGCTATATCTCGCAATTTATGCGCCTACTTGCCCAAATTCGTAAAATCGATTATCAACTGTTGTTGTTGGCTCTTGCTTTGCAATTCACCCTTTGGTGTCCGCTGGCTTTTGCTGTTTCATCGGTATTGATGTGGTTGCATGTAAGTATTGGCGCATGGCATGTGTATTTGATTACCTTTAGTACAACGGCATTAAACCTTATCTTTCTAAAACGTTACAGTGGCAAATGGCAACTCAATTTCGGATTGATTTCTATGCTCGTATTTGTGTTGTTTTTAGGATTGTGTTTGCCACATTTTAATCAGGTGTTCGATAACAGTTACGATGGTATTTGGTATCATCAAGAAGCAGTGTTGAATTTCAAAAACGGGTGGAATCCTTTTGTACGCCCTTTGCGAGCAGATGAAGGATCGCTTTGGGGTCCGTTTTACATGAATCATTATCCAAAAGCCACCTGGATGGCTCAAGCAGTTTTATATTCATTTACCAATCAGTTAGAGTCCGTAAAAATTACGCAATTGATGTTGATGCTTGGGTTGATATTTTTAACAGCATTTACACTTTTGCAATTCAGCGGTATTCCATTTTTGGTTGTTCCAATTATTGCTGTGTTGGTCGGGTTCAATCCGGTTTCTATTTACCAGCTGTATTCATTTTATGTCGACAGCCATTTGGGTTTAGCCTTAATGGGTTTAATGCTTTTTTTGGTGTTGCAATTGTATACGCGTAATGCCATTTTTTTGTGGCCTGCACTGTTACTGTTTGTGTATGTAAGCAACATTAAATTAACCGGCTTGGTATATGCAACATTTTTGTTGGGTTTGTATTTTGTGTATTGTGTTTGGAAGAAACAGCCCCATTTATGGAGGCTAATCATTGTATTATCTGTAAGCGGAATTTTAGCTGTTGGTGTGTTCGGATATCCTACTTACATACGTAATATCATTACCAATCAGCATCCATTTTATCCAATCATGGGTCCTGAATCATTTGGTGATGGTATTGCTAAAATTGTGCAATCAGCGGATATGGAAGGCAAAAACCGATTTGAAAAATTTTGGATAGGCACCTTCGCACGACCACAATGGAGTAGGGCTCCGGAAAACAGTGTTCCTAAAAAATTATTCAAATCCATTCCCGATCCATATTATTACACCCGATCGGATGTAGAAATGGGAAGTTTTGGCCCTTACTATGCCGAAGTTTTTATCTTGTTGCTTGTAGGGTTATTGTTATTGGTTGTTTTTAAATTCAACCAAAAACAACATGTAATGCTCATGTTATTGGCCATCACCTTATCTGCCTTCATTAATGCCGAAGTTTGGTACGCCAGATACACACCGCATTTATGGTTGGCCGTATTAACCATTGTTGCCGCTTTGTTTTTTATTCCTAAATTAAAATGGTTGGGCTACTTGTTGTTAATCGGGTTATTATTTAATAATGGTTTGTTGTTGAAGTATTATGCCTCTGTTCGAATCAGAGAAAGTAAATTAGCCGCAGAACAAATCAACCAACTTAAAAAATTAAATAAGCCGGTAAGCATTGCATTGGGTTGGCAAATTACCTTCCCTATCAAAGCAAAAGAGTATGGATTGCCATGTGTGTTTAAAAGCGTGAATGAAATCAACAAGCAAGAGTATAGTTCATTTTCGGGCTACCAACAAGGCGAGTGGGCCATGTTTAATCAAGCAGAAATGAAGGCCGCCCAATCAATGCCTTAAAGTTGATTTTATGGTTCAACAAACTTGTTTTACCTTTGAACCACCATATGAGTTCCGATAAGTACATGAAACGCGGAGTATCTTCACAAAAGGAAGATGTTCATGCAGCCATCAAAAACATTGACAAAGGATTATTCCCACAAGCTTTTTGCAAAGTTGTTCCCGATTATTTAGGCGGTGATGAGTTGTATTGCAATTTAATGCATGCTGATGGTGCCGGAACAAAAAGCAGTTTGGCTTATTTATATTGGAAAGAAACCGGTGATTTGAGTGTTTGGAAAGGCATTGCTCAAGACGCCATTGTAATGAACACCAATGATTTATTGGCTGCGGGTGTGTATCAAGATATTTTATTATCCAGCACCATTGGCCGAAATAAAAATTTAATTCCCGGTGAAGTTATTCAAACCATTATTGAGGGCACGGAAGAGTTTATTGAAATACTGAGAGGATATGGCATCAATATCCGATCAACCGGTGGCGAAACCGCTGATGTGGGTGATTTGGTAAGAACCATTATTGTTGACAGCACGGTTACAGCCAGGGCTAAACGCAGCAGTATTATTGATAACAAAAACATTAAGCCCGGAGATGTAATTGTAGGCTTTGCCGGTTTCGGACAAACGGCCTATGAAAAAGAATACAACGCAGGTATGGGCAGCAACGGTTTAACCATGGCCAGGCATGATGTACTTTCGGCTGATTATAAAAAAGTAGCTGAAAGTTTTGATCCGCTGGTACCTGATGAGTTTGTTTACACAGGAGGTTTAAAGCTTACCGAAACCGTTCCGGGGCATCCGTTAAACGTTGGTAAAATGATATTATCGCCAACTAGAACTTTTTCACCTGTTATCAAACAAATTTTTGATGAGTTTTTTGGCCAAATTCATGGCATGATACATTGTACCGGTGGCGCACACACCAAGGTATTGCATTACACCAATGGCTTAAAGTTTGTGAAAGATAACTTATTTGAAACACCTCTGTTGTTTCAAATGATACAACAACAAAGCGGCACTTCATGGGAAGAAATGTACAAGGTGTTTAACATGGGAAGTTTATTGGAATTTTATACTGATGCAAAAACCGCTGAAGGCCTTATTGCCATTGCACAATCCGTTGGTATTGATGCAAGAATTATCGGACGTGTAGAGGCTTCAACGCAAAAACAAGTAGAGGTAAAAACCGCTCACGGAACCTTTATATATTAAAAACTGCCTAAAAATCTTCATTTTTCGGGTGTTTTGCTACCGTAATATTTTTATCTTGCGGGCAATTAACCCACAGTACATGAAAGTATTAGTTACCGGTGGTGCCGGTTTTATTGGTTCACATACAGTTGTTGAGTTGCAGCACGCAGGTTATGCTGTTGTGGCCATTGATAATTTTGAGAACTCGAGCCCCAAAGTATTTGAACTGGTTACTCGCATAACGGGAAAACCGTTCGATGCCATAGAGGCCGACATTCGTAATAAAAAGCAATTAGACGAAGTTTTTTCGGCACATCCGGATATTCAAGCCGTGATTCATTTTGCTGCGTACAAAGCCGTTGGTGAATCCGTAGAAAAGCCATTAGCCTATTATGAAAACAATATTGGAGGAACCGTTAACTTGATTGAGGCCATGCAAAAACATGGGGTTCAACACTTGGTGTTTTCTTCCAGTTGTACCGTGTATGGTGATGTATCGGCTGATGCATTGCCTATTACTGAAAGTTCTCCGGTGGTTAAAGCCAATTCGCCTTACGGTAACACCAAAAAAATATGTGAAGAGTTGTTGGTTGATGTATCAAAATCATCTGACATGAAAATAGTGGCCTTGCGTTATTTTAATCCTATTGGTGCACATGATACAGCCTTGATTGGAGAGTTGCCGAACGGAGTACCGAACAATTTAATTCCATTTGTTACGCAAACAGCTATTGGCATTCGCGAAAAACTTACCGTGTTTGGAAATGATTATCCAACGCGTGACGGAAGTTGTATTCGTGATTTTATCCATGTGGTTGATTTGGCAAAAGCGCATGTAAAAGCAATTGATTATTTGAAAAAATCAACCCAAAATTATGCCGTGTTTAATGTTGGAACAGGAAACGGGAATACAGTGCTTGAGGTTATTGCTGCCTTTGAAAAAGTAAGCGGTAAAAAATTAAATTACCAAATTGGTCCAAGAAGAGCAGGGGATGTGGTGCAGATATTTGCCTCATGTGATAGGGCTGAAAAAGAATTGGGCTGGAAAGCAGAGCGCAGCCTCGACAATGCCTTGGAAACAGCGTGGAAATGGGAGTTACACTTGCAACAACTGCGTGAAGTGAAGGCATAAAATTTATCAACCGTAAAAATAATTGAACCCAAAAACAGTTAAACGTTATATGACAAAAAAGAAAATATTAATTACAGGTGGTGCAGGATTTATTGGTTCGCACGTGGTGCGTTTGTTTGTAAATAAATATCCCGATTATCACATCTATAATTTAGATAAACTTACATATGCCGGTAACCTTAAAAACCTTACCGATATTGAACACGCTCCAAATTATACATTCTTAAAAGCAGATATTGTTGATGCGAATGAAATGCAGCAACTTTTTGAAACCTATGGCTTTACTGATGTAATTCATTTGGCAGCTGAAAGCCATGTTGACCGTAGCATTACCAACCCGATTGAATTTGTGATGACGAATGTGGTGGGCACAGTAAATTTATTAAACGCGGCTAAACATGCTTGGAAAGATAACTTGGCCAATCATTTGTTTTACCACGTTTCAACAGATGAGGTTTATGGCAGTTTAGATGATGGTGGATTTTTTCTTGAAACTACCCCGTATGATCCGCAAAGTCCTTACAGTGCCAGTAAAGCATCAAGTGATCACTTTGTACGTGCCTATCACAACACTTATAAATTACGTGTGGTTTTGAGTAACTGTTCAAACAATTATGGCCCGAATCAATTTCCGGAAAAGTTAATTCCACTTTTCATCAATAACATTGTAAACAATAAGCCATTGCCGGTTTATGGTAAAGGTGAAAATGTGCGTGACTGGTTGTATGTAGTTGATCATGCACGTGCCATTGATGATGTGTTTCACAAAGGTAAAGTAGGCGAGACCTATAATATCGGTGGATTTAATGAGTGGAAAAACCTGGATTTGATAAAGGTGATTTGCAAAGCCATGGATAAAAAATTGGGTCGTACCGAAGGTGAATCAGAAAAATTAATTACTTATGTAACGGATAGGGCAGGGCACGATTTACGTTATGCCATTGATGCCAATAAAATTATGCATGAATTGGGTTGGCAACCTTCTTTACAGTTTGAAGAAGGCATAGAAAAAACCATCGACTGGTATATGGAAAATCAACAATGGATGGATGAAGTAACCAGCGGTGATTATCAGAAATACTACAATAAAATGTATGCCAACCGTTAATCAATAAACACGTATGAAAGGAATTATATTAGCAGGAGGAAGCGGAACACGATTGCATCCCTTAACATTGGCAGTAAGTAAACAACTCATGCCCGTGTATGATAAGCCAATGATTTATTATCCATTGTCGGTATTGATGTTGGCGGGAATTAATGAAATACTCATTATTTCCACTCCGCATGACTTACCGGGATTTAAAAAATTACTAGGCGATGGAAGTCAAATTGGTTGCAGGTTTGAATATGCCGAACAGCCAAGTCCGGATGGTTTAGCGCAAGCTTTTATTATTGGTGAAGCGTTTGTTGGAAAAGACAAGGTGGCCTTAATTTTAGGTGATAACATTTTTTTCAGTGCAGGATTGAGCCAGTTGTTACGTGCCAATAACGATCCGGATGGTGGTGTTGTATTCGCTTACCATGTGCATGACCCCGAACGTTATGGCGTAGTAGAGTTTGATGCAGAGATGAATGCTATTAGTATTGAAGAAAAACCTAAGGAGCCTAAATCAAATTATGCCGTTCCGGGTTTATAATTGTACGATAATGAGGTAATTGACATTGCTAAAAATATCAAGCCATCACCAAGAGGCGAGCTTGAAATTACTGATGTAAACAAGGTGTATTTGGAGCGTAAAAAATTAAAGGTTGGTGTGTTGCAACGCGGTACGGCCTGGCTTGATACAGGCACCTTTCAATCATTAATGCAAGCCGGTCAGTTTGTTCAGGTAATTGAAGAAAGACAAGGATTAAAAATCGGATGTATAGAAGAGATTGCCTTTAAAAACGGATGGATTGATGAGCAACAATTGGAAAAGCAAGCTCAACAATTAATGAAGGGCGGTTACGGACAATATTTAATGACGTTAATTAAAAAGAAAAAATAAGAGATATGAACGAACAACATGAAGCCTTAAAAAAATTCAGCTATCAAATTAATTATGCCATCAACCATTACACAAAACATGGTTTAAAAGCTACCGATTATAGTAATATCATTATTGCCGGTTTGGGTGGAAGCGGTATTGGCGGACAATTGGTAAAAGCAATTTTTAGCAATCAAGCCCCTGTACCAATTGCCTGTGTGGCCGATTATCATTTGCCTGCGTATGCCAATGAAAAAACCTTGGTAATTACGGGTTCATACAGCGGAAATACAGAAGAAACTATTTCTGTATACCATGAAGCAAAAGCAAAAGGATGTAAAATTCTTGCAGTAACTACAGGTGGTAAATTAGCTGAATTAGCAAAAGCTGACGGCACTTATATGTTACTGATGGAAGCCGGTTTTCAACCGCGCATGGCACTTGGTTTTTCTTTAACGTTTTTGGTGTTGTTGGTTGGTGAATTGCTGGGTAATGATTTAACCACAGATATGAAAGCCGTGGCAGCTGCATTTGAAGATTATCAACCTTATGTAGATGATGCACAAGCCATGTTTGAGGCCATTAAAACTAAACTCAAAAGTAAGTTTGTGGTGTTAACTGATGGCCCGTGTGAGCCAATTGGAATTCGATTTGCGCAACAAATACAAGAAAATGCGAAGCATGAATGTTTTGTTCACGCATTGCCCGAAATGAATCACAACGTGATTGAAAGTTATTATGGAACTTTAGATTCGGTTTACTTTTTCATCAATTCAAACCAAAACGAACGTGTAAGTGCACGTATGGATTTTTTAACCGGATTGCTTGAAGTTGAAAACCACAAAATCATTCACATGGAGTTGGAGCAATTTAATTTGCTTTCGCTATATGAAATTATCTATCGATTGGATTGGGTATCATTATTGGTTGCGGATGAGCGCAAGGTTGATTCCTTAAACGTACCGAATATCAAATCACTAAAGGAATATTTAGATCAGGTGTAAACCTAATGCACCTTAATATTAAGGTAATACGCTACGTATTACCTTTTTTATTTTTAAGAAATGAGCTTTTTAAAAAATCTGTTTGGGAATAAACCAAGGTTGGCTTCGCAAGGGTTTGTAAATCCGGTGAAGGTAGAATTGCACAGCCACTTAATTCCTGGCATTGATGATGGTGTGCAAGCCATTGAAGAAAGTGTGGCCGTACTGAAACAATTGCATGAGTGGGGTTACCAAAAAGTAATCACAACACCGCACATTATGGCAGATTTTTACAAAAATGGCCCGGATAATATTTTACCCGGATTAGAAAAAGTAAGGCAAGCCTTGGCCGAAAATAATATTCCGTTACAATTGGAAGCCGCTGCAGAATATATGATAGATGACGGGTTTGAACGGAAAATTGATCAGGGAACCATACTTACTTTTGGTAATAAATATGTATTGGTTGAGTTGCCGTTTATGAGTGAGCCTGTAAACTTTAAAAGTGCATTATTCAATTTACGTGTTGACGGGTACAAGCCTGTTTTGGCCCACCCCGAGCGGTATGGTTTTTTAGCTGCTAAACCCGACAAATTTTTAGAATTGCACGAGCAAGGCGTATTACTCCAATTAAATTTATTTTCGTTGGTTGGGTATTATTCTCCTCAAATTCAAAAAACAGCCGAGTATTTGTTAAAGAACAAACTCATTAGCTTTGTAGGAAGTGATTGCCATGGTCCACGTCATTTACACGTTTTTGCAGATGCCCTTGGCAGTAGAAACTACGAGTTGCTATGTGAGCAAAATTTACTCAATAATCAATTAATGTAATGGCATAAAAAAAGGCCACTTAATCAAGTGGCCTTTTTAATTTTATTGGATTAGTGATGATGCCCACCCGGACCATGAACATGGCCGTGTGCCAATTCATCTTCTGTGGCTTCTCTAACTTCCATTACTTCTACATCAAAATTCAACTCAACTCCTGCTAATGGATGGTTACCGTCAATGGTTACCGTATCGTTGTTGATTTCAGTTACGGTTACAATAAAACGCTGGTCGCCTGCTCCTGCTTCAAATTGCATTCCCGGGCTCACCATTTGGCCTCCAAATGCAGTCATAGGAACTTGTTGTACCAATTCGTTATTACGTATTCCGTATCCTTTTTCAGGACTAATTTTTAACTGAAGTTTTTCACCGGTCGTGCGACCTTCTAAACCTTCTTCCATGCCCGGAATTAAATGTCCTAATCCCTGGATGTAAAACAACGGATCTTTTCCGCTGCTGCTGTCAAGCACTGTGCCGACATTATCCGTTAATGTATAATGAATTGACACTACTTTGTTTACGCTTACTTTCATAATTGTATGTAAAAATTAAATAGCTTTTATAAGCTGCAACAAATTAAAGCTTATATTTTTATAAAGCCAATTTATCCTACTAAAAGTTCATAATTGAAAACCGGGCTTATTAGGCCCGGTAATCGGCAAACAAAACTAATTAGTGTATATTTATCAGATAAACACCCAAGGTGAATAATTACTGGTTAGGTAATTTTATAATTGGCAACAGAATAAAATTTTAACATTATTTAGCATAATTTGTTTCTCAATTCAACCTAGTTTTATACTGAATTATGTAAATTAAATTTTACAATAAAGTGTTTATACTCTTAGGGTAAATATCAACTCAAAGGTGAAACCATTGCTAACAACAAATACAACATGATAACACAAAGAAAACTTATACTCTACATTGCCATGAGTTTAGATGGTTACATTGCTAAGCCGGGTGACGATTTATCCTTTTTAGCTAAAGTAGAAAAGGAGGGAGAAGATTATGGATACGCTCAATTTATTTCATCTGTTGACACCGTAATCATGGGAAGAAAAACCTATGATTGGGTGATGAACATGGTGCCTGAATTTCCGCATGCCGATAAAAAAGCATATATCATTACCCGCAATGCCAAGCCATCCATTGGTCAAACAGAATTTTATTCAGGCGCCTTAACATCCTTGGTTCAGCAACTCAAAGCACAACCCGGTAAACACATTTTTTGTGATGGTGGCGCACAAGTGGCAAATGAGTTATTAATACATAGCTTATTGGATGAATTGATTATTTCTGTAATTCCGGTATTGCTTGGAGAGGGTATACGTTTGTTTAATGATGGCAGACCTGAACAAAATGTACAATTAAAAGAAGTAAAAACCTTTGATACCGGTTTGGTACAGCTGCATTATGCTTGTTAAAACCTGGAGTGGATGGAATAAAAAATGAATAATACATTTACACTGTATTATATAC
>JBKDBG010000036.1:0-14787 GCA_046314755.1 Bacteroidota bacterium
GCTTAATGGAATGTTACACGGCAGCTATTCCATTCTTCAGAAATTCATTTGCAGGAGATTTATTTTACACTACCATTTTATTTGGCGGTTATTACCTAATACAAATAAATGCTCCAAAATTGGTGCAAGAATAATTTCTCAAAACTCAATATATTTATGAAGGCGGCCGATATTTTATATCGGCCGCCTTCGTTTTATCCTTACTTTAAACTTGTACCCTAATGAATTAATCGTTTTTTGAAACGTTAATTTTACACCATTTTCTATTTATTAATCAATGAATTGACAAAACAATTATTCATTAGATTTCATTAATTTTTAAAATTTCATTAATTTCAGTCGCGGTTTTTAACCCCTTTTTAATTTAGGGTCTGAAAACGTAAATTCCATACCAAAACTTAATACTACTTATATGAATATTTCTTTACAAACAAATTTAAAAGGCATGCTAATGGGGATAACGAGCCTATTCACATTGAGCGCAGCACTGGCACAAATATCCGTGACCACAACAAATTCATTTTTAAACAATAACGGAAACGGTGGGGTAACATTTAATTTGCAAAACACCAATAACTTCCCAATTATTATCACAGAAATTGAGGGCGTTTGCGGAGCTGCCGGATTGCAGCCAGCCGAATTCCATTTTAACAACTCTCCTGTGAATGGAGCACCGGCAAGTATTAGCCCCGCTGCCGGTTGGACTTTAGTGGCAGCTACTAACGTAAACGTGGTTACAGGCAATAGTACAACAACAGCAACTATACCTTTATTTACAGGTTTATCATTTGTGGTTCCGGCTAATACAACAATAGGTATGTATGTTTATGTAAACGGACAACGTTACTTTACACATCCGGGAGGTACAACTACTGACTCAGCGAGCGGTGTTAGAATCATAAGTGGAACTAATATTAGTTATGGAGGCGGTGCTCCACCAACGGTAGGCACATTTACACCAAGAGCATGGATAGGCACAATAAAATTCGTTCCCGCCATTGCTTGTTCGAGTAATCCAACCGCTGGAAATGCAACAACCAGTATGAACATTGCTTGTGCCAATCAAAATTTTATTTTATCCCTGGCAAATGATTCTATTCGTCAAAACCTAACCTACCAATGGCTTTCGAGTACAGGTGCCAACGGTCCATGGACGATATTACCTAATGATACAACCCGAAATGTAACCGAAAATCAAACAGCAAGCAGATGGTACAGATGCGTGGTGCGTTGTGGAAGTAACCCCGACACTTCAACTGCAGTTTTGGTTACCACACCAACCACAAGTTACAGTGGAAATTATACTGTTAATCCAACTTTGCCTCAAAGTGCAACCAACTTTCAAAATTTACGCGATTTAGTTGCCTCATTAACCTGTGTTGGTGTATCCGGGCCTGTTACAATTGATGTGGCTCCCGGAATCACCTTAAATGGAAGCATCGCTTTTGGAAACATTACAGGAACATCGGCTACGAATACTATTACCATAAACGGACATGGAGCAACCATTTCCAGTGCTGCAACACCTGTAGTAACTTTTTCGGGTTCAAGGTTTATTACTTGGGACAGTTTGAATGTTCTTGGTTCAGGAAACTTCACCGGGTTTGGCATTCATATTGGAAATATTTCAGAACGAATCACCATAAGCAACAGCAACATCAATGTTGGAATGAACACAACTGCCACCAGTAATGCAGGTATTGTTATTTCCGGCTCAACCACAGCTGCTATAACAGCAGGTAACAACGGACGTTACATTACCATCAACAACAATAACATTGTTGGAGGTTATTACGGAATAAGTATGATAGGTGCAGCTTCTTATCAAAATGCATTCGGTAACATTATTACCAATAACACCATCAGTAATTTTTACTTCTATGGAATTTATTTGGCAAATACGGACACAACCTTAATTGCAAATAATGATATTAATAGAATAAGTAGAGCTACAATTAGTACTTTTTATGGCATTTACGGTACAACCACGCGTAAATCAATGATTTATTCAAACAAAATACATGATGCGGGTATTGGAAGTTATACTGCCTACCCGATTTGGTTTGCAACATCCTTGAACAGCATCGGACATGAAACGGAAATTATCAATAATGCGATTTGGAATATTAATTCAACAGGTCTCATATATGGACTTTACTTCTCTTCAAGTACAACCGGCTTCAAAATATGGCACAATACGGTAAACCTAACCACAGATGCCGGATCAGGAACTGTTCGTGCAGCATTTTTCGCTGCCGCACCCAATAGTGTAAATTTTAGAAACAATATTTTAAGGGTTTATGGAAGTGGCACAGGCACCAAACATATTATTTATGTAACAACCACATCTGCAAGTTTTGCCTCTTTTCATAACGTGTTGAATATGGCTGCAACTGCCGGAACCAATCATATTGGATTTTGGTCTGCCAATAGAACGTCATTAGCCGACTGGAGGGCTGCCAGTCTTCAAGATACCAATTCTGTAAACACGAATCCTGTTTATTTTGATGAGGCAAACGGGGTGCTTTTACCAATGAGTTCTGTTATCGATAATTTAGGAACACCTGTTGGTGTGACTAATGATATTATGGGTGCCGCTAGATCTATCACAACCCCGGATATAGGTGCTTATGAATTTGTAGGCGTGAATAATGACTTAATTCTAAGCAATCCGCAATTGGTTTATGCTAGTGGATGCAACAATAACAATGACACCCTTAAGGCAACAATAACCAACTCATTAGGGTCACTACTTGATTTTTCAACAACTCCGGTAAGTATCAATTGGAGAATTACAGGGCCGGTTTCTGATTCAGGGGTATTTACCATTTCAAACGGCACTTTGGGGGTTGGTAACAATATGGTTGTAAACGTTTCAAACACAATCAACCGAACCGTAACCGGAAATTATACAGCAAAACTTTATTTAGGAACTTCCTTGAATAACAACTTGGCTCTAAACGATACAGTTGTTACAAGCAGCCGACCAGCTTATAGCGGTTCAATTACTGTTGGTGCAGGAAACTTCCCTAATCTGCAAGTTGCGCTCGATTCATTGGCTCAAAGTGGTGTATGTGGACCTGTTACGATTAATATTCCGGCTAATCAACCAATATTCAATGGAAATATTCATATCAGAAATATCCCGGGAGTATCAGCAACTAAAAATGTAATCATCAACGGCAATGGAAATACCATTCAGAGCAGTGTGTCTCCTGTAGTGCGCATCAGTTCTGCCAGATTTATTATCATTGACAGTTTAAACATCAATGCTGCGACCGGAGCAAATGTTTTTGGTGTACATATCGGTACTCAATCTGAGTTTGTTACCATAAGAAAATCTACCATTAATTTAGGTATTACGTCAACTGCAACAACATCTGCCGGTATTGTTGTTTCGGGATCACCTACATCTGCAACCACTGATGGTAATAATGCGAAAAATATCACTATTGATAACAACAACATCATAGGAGGATATTACAGCATAATTATGGTTGGTCAACCAAGTTATTTAAACAACTCCGGACACATTATTACCAATAATAAATGTACAGATTTTCATTTTTACGGCATTTATTTGAATGACGTTGATACTGCTGTTGTTGCGAACAATGAAATTTCGCGTCCGGCACGTGCCGCTGTATCTACCCTATATGGTATTTACCTCAATCAAAGTAGAAACGTAAAAATTAGATATAACAGGATATTTAACACAGGAACGGGAAATTATGCTGCTTACCCGATATATATATCAATAAGTGTAAACAGCGTAGGTTTCCCTACAGAAATTATAAATAATGCGATTTATAACATTAATACCAGCGGTACACTTTACGGCATTTATCTTTTAGGAACCAGAGAAAGAATAAATGTATATCACAATACGGTGGTGTTGCATCCTACAACAAGTGCGGGCGCTATCAGAGGAATTTTTATGAGTACTGCTCCGAACTTCCATGATGTAAAAAACAACATTATCAGTATTCAGGGTGCTGCATCAGGAATAAAATATTGCATTTATGTAACCACCCCTTCGCTTAGTTATACTGCCAATAAGAACGTGTTCCACATTGGAACAACAGGGGGAACCAACAATATTGGTTTCTGGGGTGCAGATATGAGTTCTTTAGCAAACTGGATTGCAGCCACAAATCAAGATTCACAATCGGTATCATTTAATCCGGTTTTTGTTGATTTGAACAACAACAATATTATTCCTCAATCAGGTAATATTGACAACATTGGATTACCGTTGGGTTTAACTGTTGACTTAGCAGGTGCAACACGTTCGACAACAACACCTGATGTGGGGGCTTTAGAGTTTACAGGATTATCAGGTGATTTATCACTTGTTTCTGCTTCTCTCAAGCGTTCGAGTGTATGCTACAGCAATGCAGATACCGTTAAACTAACCTTAAGAAACTTAATTGGTACGACAGTTGATTTTGCCTTAAATCCCACAACACTTGTTTGGGAAGTAACAGGCCCAATTAATACTACCGATAGTATAGTATTAACAAATGGAACCGTTGCTCAGGGAGCTTCGGCAGAATACTTTATGACAAACGTTAATATGTCAACCCCGGGCAGCTACAGCTTAAGAGCATATGTTCGCCCGAATGCTGTTAATACCATTATTAATAATGACACACTTTATAATGCAGCAAATATTTCCGTGCAACCGATTATCAGTGTTACCCCAAAAACAGCAACAGCCATTAACGCAACAGATAGCTTTAACTTAAGGGCATCATCGCCTCTCTTTGCTTCAAGTAATCCTATTATCACGGAAATAAGCCACTTCAAAACTACTGTAGGCGCTCCTGTTGGAGGTTGGCCAACCTATTTAATAGCTGATGATTATATTGAAATAACCGGTGTTCCAAATTCCGACCTATCCGGATTTACTTTAGAGGAATGGAACGGAACAACAATTCAACATACAGTTACATTCCCTACAAATACCTTGTTCGGACCCAATGGAACGATGGTAGTTGCAACGGGGCAACTAGGAGCCAGTGTTCCTTCACCAGCCAACTTTTATTATCATTCGGGCAACACAGCTACACACGGATCTACAACTGTTATGGGATATATCCTTAAAAATCCGGGTGGTACAATTGTGGATGCAGTTGTTTATGGTGCAATGTCATTCCCTGTAGCAGCCGGTGTTACACCAACCATTTGGACCGGCACAACTCCTGCTGTTTCAAGTTCGGGAAATCGTTTAAATGGCCCGGACAATAATACTGCTACCAATTGGATTAATTCAGGTACTTCACCTCAAGATCCTAATGTATTAAATACCAATGTACCGCTTCCACAGCCTTCAAACATGACCGGATTTAATTGGTACTTTTTAGGCAACCCAATTGATACAAACGCAACGATAAAAGTAGGCCCATACACTACTCCTGGCATTTACAGATATGTTGCAGTTTATACCAATACTTGTGGCACTTTTACCGATACTGTTACCATAACTGCAGCTGCAACTGTTCCGGTTACATTAACCAAGTTTGAAGGTAAATTAATGAATAATGATGCCTTATTAACTTGGAGTACCGCTGCTGAGAAAAACAACGATTACTTCTTGGTTCAAAAATCAAATGACGGTGTTCATTATACCAATGTCGGAAAAGTAAAAGGCATTGGAAACAGCAATCAATTAAATACCTATTCATTTATTGAAGAAAGTGCATTTACAAATCGTAACGGTTCAATCTATTACAGATTAATTCAAGTTGATTATAACGGAGCAAAAACAACCAGTCAATCAATCGTGCTTTCTAACCTTAATAATGATTTAGGATTGATTGTTTATCCTAATCCATCACATGGGGTGTTCACATACATTTTCAACAGTGAATATGAAGGTAACGTAAACATCAACATCACTAATACCCTTGGTGTGGTAGTGTATGAAAAGAAAGCAATAGCAAGCACAGGTGCAAATGAACTATCACTTGAGGCTGAATTACCGAACGGAATGTATGTGATGACCTTGGAATTAAATGGTCAAAAACAAACCACAAGGTTGTTGATTCAAAAATAATTTGAGTGATTCAATCCTTCATAAAAAAGGCTGTTGCAATTAAGCAACAGCCTTTTCTTTTTATTGTCGGTTTCAATTTATCGATGAAGTATTTTATTCCAAAATACTGCCCCGTCTTTTTCAATACTAATTAAATAAACCCCAGGTACAAATCCTTCGGTATCCAAACTCACTTCCGATAAACCTGTAGCATAATCCATTGATTTTATGAGTTGCCCAAGCTGATTATAACATTTTACTTGTAATGATTTTTGGGCCGGAGCCTGTAATTCAATAAACAACTTTCCTTCTACCGGATTAGGATAAAGTTTAAAGTGTGATTCAAAATTCATATCAAGCCCTGTAGCAAATCCAATTTGTACGTTCGCTTCTTTCATCAAACCAACACAACCGAAAACATTGGTTTCTCTAACCATTACTTTCCCGGTTCCTGCTTTTCCCCAAGTTACCGAAATGGTTGAAGTAGTTCCACCACTTGTTTGTGTACCGCCTATCACCGTCCAATTAAATATTGAACCATTTGTTCCTTGTACCGTATAGTTATGTGCTTCTTGACTTCTCACTTCTACAGCCCCCAAAACATTTCCGGTTTGTGGAGCAGGATTTACAGTTATGTTTTTGATGGATTCATTGGATGTACAACCCGACTTGGTTACTTTAACCGTGTAATCACCGGTGTTAACAGTTGATGCGTTACGGATGATAATATTTTGTGTAGTAGCTCCAAAACCTGCAGGTCCGGCCCACTCATATAATCCTCCATTTAAGAAAGAGGCAAACAACATAATACTATCTCCTGAACATGCACTTCCTGCAACGGGTAAACTAGTTATTGAAGGAGGGTTTGGAATCGGATTAACTTGAACTTGCGTGGTGCCGGGCTTAGAAATACAACCCTGATCAATCAGCATCACTTCATATAAACCGGCTTGATTCGCTGTGATATTATTTATAATTGGAGTACGATCCGTTGACACAAAATTATTCGGACCTTTCCAACTGTATACCATTCCGGGTGCTAAATCAGTGCTTAATGTTACCGAACCTCCAACACAAGCCGCACCGCTGTTTGTAGCTGCTGGTGCAGCAGGAAGTTGCTTAATGGAAACGGTGGTTGCTGCAGGTAAAGAAGAACAACCATTAACAATGGCTTCTACTTGATATGTTCCACTTTGATTCAACGGAATTTTATTGATTATAGGATTTTGCTGGAAACTTACATATCCATTCGGACCGCTCCATTTATACGAGGCTCCTGCAATGGAAGTAGAAGTTAATTGCACAGTTCCATCTTCACAAACCTCACCGCTGTTTCCGGCAACCGGACTGTTAGGCACAGGTTTTAAAAACAGATTATAAGAAGCCGGTTGAGAGGTGCAACCAGAGTCGCTAACGGTTACCGTATAATTTCCAACATTGGTATTGTTTGCATTAGGTAAAATGGGTTGAGCCAAGTTTGAACTAAAATTGTTTGGCCCTGACCAATTAAATTGCCTGTTTAATCCTGTAGTATTGGATGAAGCAAAAAAACGGATAGTATCACCTGTACAAACAGGTGAATTACCATTAACAGAAGGAGGCATTGGTACACGCCTAACCATAACTTGATAATTTGCTGTATTTGAATTGCCGCAACCTTGCACATTAACATACACACTGTATTGTCCGGCTTTTAAGGTGCTTGCATTATTAATAAAAGGGTTTTGGTTGTTTGATGTGAATCCGTCAGGTCCACTCCAAAAATAGGTTGCGCCATTAATGGTACTTGCATTTAATTGTAAATTACTGCCTTCGCAAACCGGTGCATTGGAAGTGATGGTAGGCATGGCCGGTAAACTATTTACGATAACGGTAGTACCTCCGGCTGATGATACAGCACAACCCGGGGTAATTGCCGTAACGGTATATAAACCAGCTTTGGTAGAATCAACATTGAGTATACTTGGGTTTTGCACATTGGCTGTAAATCCGTTTGGTCCACTCCAATTGTAAGTAGCTCCTGATATAGCACCTGCATTTAATTGTAATGTTTGACTCGGACATAATGGACCATTATTGGTTACAACGGGTGTTGGTGTGTTCGTTGATATTTGCACATTTACATTTCCGGGAACAGATGCACATCCATTTACTGTAGCCACTACACTGTATGTTCCGGAATGAAACAATAACACACTGTCGCGAGTTGGATTTTGAAGGGTTGAATTAAAATTAGCAGGACCACTCCATTGATACGTAGCATTGTTTACCGGAGTGGCCGTTAAGCTCAGTGTTTGCCCTACGCATAATGGCGCATTGGAAGAAACCACCGGTGTAGCAGGAATAGGATTAACTGTTACACTTGTATTTGCCGGGGCCGATGTACAACCATTTACATTTACTGTAACCGAATAGGTTCCTGCAAACAATAAGGTTGAACTTAAACGCACAGGATTTTGTTGTGAAGAAATAAATCCGTTTGGTCCTATCCAATTATAAGTTGCTCCTTGCACATTGGTGGTATTTAACTGCAAATTATCACCAACACAAATTGGAGCATTGTTTGATGCAACCGGTGCTTGTGGTAATGATTTGATTACAACTTGAGTATGATACGGTCCAATTGTTCCGCAACCCGGAGAAGTTACCGTTACGCTGTATATTCCCGTATCGCCCATACTTACGTTACTTTTTACAGGGTTGATGTTGGTTGAACTGAAATTATTAGGTCCGGTCCAGCTGTATGTTGCACCGGGAATATTACTTATGCTTAGCACGAGTTGTTGACCTTCACAAATCGGACCATTATTTGAAGCAACAGGAGTATTGATTACACTAACAGAAGCCGTGCTTACGGCCGAAGTGCATTGACCCATAATCACCACACAGTTATAATTACCTTGGCTTAAAATACCCATATTGGTTACAGTAGGGTTGCGTTGATTCGATGTAAAACCATTGGGCCCTGTCCAATAATAGCCTGTTGCACCAGGAACTGAATCGCAAGTGAGTTGTAAGGTTGAACCTATACATAGCGGAGTATTGCTGGAAACCACAGGCGGTAAAGGTGCTTCAAAAATGATTCTTTGTTTGGTATCGCTGCAACCTCTTGTCCAACCAATTAGTGTATCAGTTAATGTAACTGTGTATTGGGTGCGATTAAAGTATGATCTTGAACCATCGACCGCATAAAAGAAACCTGCATGATCACCATAATTCCACATAAAACTAAACTGAGGTATATTTTGATAAGCACGCACACTGTACATTCTATCGAAGTTGATAGGTGAAGACGTATTGGTAAACGTAATGGTGTTGCCACCACCCTGATTACATAAGGTTGAAGGCGTAAAATCAGCGGTAATTGATGTTGATACAAAAGGTTGCATCACAAAATCAGCATTAAAAGGAATGCCACCTACATTTACATTGTAAGAACGGACAAAATTATTATTGAACCTAAGCGAGCTTAACCACTCTGAACGTCCGTTCGGTGGAGTAGCACCCCAAAAATTAGTTACTACCGAAACTTGGGTGGCACTATTAGATTCAACGGTTAGCACATATGGACCTGATACCGTAACCGGAGTAGGAAAAATGGCCAGCTTTCTTAGCCTCACCAACTGACCTGCTCCAAAGGTTGAATCAACCGGAACAACAACTGTGGCCAATGGAAGTCCTGTTGGTGTAGAATCAATCGGACTGGCATTAAAAATTCTACAAGTAACACTTACCGTTGCATTAATATTAGCCGATTGCCAAGCAAAAAACTCAAAACCACTTACGGATAATGTTTGTGGTGCCGAATACCATTGTGCAAATGCAGTAGCGGTTGTACTTGTCATAGAAATGGCTTGTAGTGATGTGGCTTTATTAAACGTGTAATTCACGGTATCATAGCCGCAACTAGTAGTTTTGCCTAAACCATTAACCGGCTGTTGCCATGTTATTGCACTGTGATTTAAATTGCCGGTTATATTAACCAACTGTGGGTTTACATTGTATTGTGCCTTTGAAGGAAAAACAAATACAAGCATAGCGTAAAGTAGAAATGGGTAGTTTATTTTCATAAGTGCAATCTTTGATTTTCTCAAAGTTATATGAAAATTTCTCTAATTATCAAAGCATTAGCACAATTTAATTTCAGCTACTCCTACATTTCAAACAAATCTGAAATACGCATTTTATGGTATTTCAATCAGTGAAAGAAAGAAGAAATTGCATCAAAAACTACCCCGAATTGAGTATGAAAAAATTTCTCCTAGTTGCTTTTATTTTCTGTTCCCAATTATCCAATGCGCAGGAAACAGGTTACATGTACATTTGAGCCCGCAACTTATGAAAGCCGTTTTGCCATGACATCCAACTTTGGATATTTAGGTTTAGTTGGTTATCGAAACAAAAAATGGGGCGCATTAGGCGGAGTAGATTTCAGGTGAAGAAGTTCCTTTATTGGAGGGATTTCAACGCCCAATTTAGATGGCGATTTTTTTACTTCAGCCAACCAATTGTTTTACGTATTGAATATAATTTAAGCAAAGAAAACCGCAGAAGAATTATTATTACAGGCTGGCATGATGGCGGAAGCAAAACCAGAGCGGCTTACCAAAGTATTCGTACTGAACTTGGGTTGGGTAAAAAAAACAGGTATTGGCTTATGGCTCAATATACCCGGCAAACAGCCTTGGTCGAAAATCATATTCAGTTACATCCCCCAACTGATGTTAAATTTAGTCAATATAACCTTGGATTTAGAATTGGAGTTTTACCTTAATGCAATTGACTTAACACATAGGGTATTTCATTAATAATATCAGATGCGGTGATGGTTCGCATTCCTTTGTTATAAAGTTCATCCGCTATTAATCCATGCAGATAAACACCCATAATACAAGCTTGCAATGGCAAATATTGTTGCGCCAATAGTGAAGAAATAATTCCTGTCAATACATCACCACTGCCTGCGGTGGCCAGTAAAGGATTTCCGGTTCCGTTGTAAAACACCGAACTTTCCGGGGTTACAATTCTGGTGTAGGCGCCTTTTAAAACAATGTATACCCTATGCTTTGCAGCAAACTCTATAATCTTATTCAGTCGTTCAAAACTATTAACGGAATTACCCGACAATCGATCAAACTCTTTAGGGTGCGGAGTGATAATGGCTGATTCCGGGAATTGAAAATCATTGCCTTGTTGCATGTAGGCGGCAATTAAATTTAAACCATCCGCATCAATAACAACCGGTTTGTTCATTTCTTGTAACCAATTCACCAAACAATGTTTGGTATGTTCATTCGTTCCTAAACCGGGCCCAACTGCAACGGCATCAAAGGAACCAACATTCGGCAGTGCTGTAATATGCTCTGCATGCAAATCAGTAATGAGCATGGCCTCCGGAAAGTTACTTTGAAAAGGTACATAACCACAAGAAGGTACATAAGCTGTAACCAAGCCACATCCGGTTCTCAAGCCTGCTTTTGCTGATAACATGGCTGCTCCTATTTTTCCGTAAGAACCCGCCACTGTTAATAAATGGCCGAATGAACCTTTATTGGTAAATTTTTCTCGTGGCCTCAACATGCCTTTTACGAATGAAGCATTTACATAGAAACTATTGCAATCAACCTCGTTTAAAAAACCTTGCAACAACCCAATATCGATAATTTCAACAGTTGATGTATACTCAAAACTTTCGGCATGCATAAAAGCCAATTTGGGCAATTGAAAAGTGTAAGTTACAGATGCCTTAATGATTGGATGATTGATGAAATCAGGATCTTGAACCTGGGCAGGCAAACCACTTGGAATATCAATGGCTACAATATAGGCATGTGACTTATTGATGTGTTGAATAATTTGAGCTACCAATCCTTGAGCAGGTTTGTTGATGCCAATTCCTAAAATGGCATCTACTGCCATACTATGAGGGGTAATAATAGGCAAATCATCAATGCTGTTTATTTGATGAATGACAAGGTTGGTATTGTTTCTAATTTTACTGAGCTCAACATTAAATTCATGGCTGTATCGAGCGGATGTTTCTACTACATACAATCGAACATTGATACCGGCACGTTGTAAATTTCGAGCGATTACTAACCCATCACCACCATTGTTACCTGTTCCGCAGAATACTAGCGCTTCATGATACGCTTGCAGATTATTTTTTATTAATTTTTCAATGCGTGAAGCACAAATTCTCGCTGCGTGTTCCATTAAATCTAAACCTGTTGTAGGTTGATTTTTAATGGTGTACTCGTCCCATTGTTTAATTTGAGCAGCCGTTAACAATTTCATATTAGAATATAATTCGTATACAATACTACGAGATGTTATGAATTACAATTATGACATTTGCCGCTTTTATATATGAAAAAACTCCGTGCATGGCACGGAGTTAAAATAATCAACACCTGTAAAATTAAACATGTTCCACCGAAGTGGTTCTTGCTGAATACGCTAAAATGTATGCTACTGAACTTGGATGAGGTTCTAACTGAATCTCACTCAGTTTTTGCTTCATCAACATTCCTTCTTCTAACTCTTCGCATAATTCTTCATCAACAGCTAAAGCTTGCATAAGTGCAGCCTCACCTTGGGCGCTTAATTCATCGTAAATAAATGCAGGTATTAAGTTGGGTGTAGTAATTTTTTGCATAGGCAAGTTTTGTTTTATGAGTAAAACGAAACCAAGCGCAGCAATAGTATACTTCACATATAAATTTATAAAAATAATTACTCAACACCCTGCTTTTCAAGCATTTTACGCAAATTATTTAAAGCATAACGCATTCTTCCTAAGGCAGTATTGATACTTACACCGGTGGCATCTGCAATTTCTTTAAAACTCATGTTGCCCCAGTGCCTCATGATTAAAACTTCTCTTTGCTCATCAGGCAGTAACTTAACCAATCCTTTTATGTTCTGTTCGGTTTGATATTGAATCAACTTGTCTTCCCTGCTCTCTTCGGCAATATTTAAATAGCTGAAAATATCATTGCCTTCACTATCAGTAATGGTTACATCACGTGATTGTTTGCGCAAATAATCAATAGCCAGGTTGCGACCAATTCTAATGGCCCAAGGACCAAATTTTCCCTCTTCATTATAATTACCTGCACGCAGCGTGTGAATAATTTTGATAAAAGCCTCCTGGAAAATATCTTCAGCAAGGGCACGATTTTTTACCAATAAATAGATGGCTGTAAAAATACTTCTTTGATGGCGTTTAACTAACACGTCCAAACAAGCTTCATTTCCTTTAATGTACAGGTGTACCAACTCCTGATCACTAATTTGTACTGCTTTCATAACCTTAATTTTTACGGTGTGAATGATGTAATTGTACTTAAAAATTAGTGTAGAGTTTTATCTATAAGCTTATTTCTTTTTGGATGTTATTGTTTGTATTTTGATACTGCAATTTAATGATAATTATCACGAACACAATATTTCTTTCTTAAATTTTTCAAAAAATAATTTGAGGTAGCATCTGCGCAGCAAAAAATAAATTACAAAAACCTAAACAATATTACCTGCTCAAACCTTAATAAATTGTAGTATTGCAAAGCATACAAGCCGATTTAACATGAAGTTTAAAAGCGAAGTAAAAACCAAGAATATAGAAATTAAAGGCGCACGTGTTCACAACCTTAAGAACATTGATGTTGAAATAAAACGCAACAAAATAACTGTGGTTACGGGTGTAAGTGGCAGCGGGAAATCGAGTTTGGTATTTGATACGCTTTATGCCGAAGGTCAACGCAGGTATGTTGAAAGTTTATCGGCTTACGCACGCCAATTTTTAGGCAAAATGAATAAGCCTGAAGTGGATTACATCCATGGAATTTCTCCTGCAATTGCCATTGAACAAAAAGTAAACACCCGTAATCCAAGAAGTACGGTTGCTACCACTACCGAAATATATGATTATTTAAAACTACTGTTTGCACGTGTTGGTGTTACCTTCTCTCCTATTAGCGGAAAACCTGTAATGAGACATACCGTTGATATTGTAATGGATGAAATTTTACAACTGCCTGAAGAAACCAAGGTGTTATTAATCGTGCCGGTAGCGGCCAAATCAAATGAACTTAAAAAGAAATTAGAAGTGTATTTACAAAATGGTTTCAGCCGCTTATTGGTGAACCATGAGATGACCTACATTGAAGATTTTATTTCAACCATCAACACCAAAACGAAAACCAATGAGGTGTTTTTACTGGTGGATAGATTTACGGTGATTAAAAATGACGAAGAACATGCAGCACGCATTGCCGATAGTGTTCAAACCGCATTTTACGAAGGTAATGGAGCTTGTGAGGTGGAAATTCAATTGGAGAACGAAGACAAACGTTTGAGTTTCAACAACCGTTTTGAGTTAGACGGAATAACATTTGAAGAACCGAGTGTAAACTTTTTCAGTTTTAACAATCCTTATGGAGCATGCAAAACCTGTGAAGGATTTGGTAGTGTAATTGGCATTGATGAAGATTTGGTAGTGCCGGATAAAAGTTTGAGCATTTATGCAGATGCCATTGCGCCATGGAAAGGTGAAAAAATGAGTGATTGGAAAACGTATTTTGTAAAACTGAGCAGTAAAAATAAATTCCCAATTCATAAACCCTATTACGAATTAACGTCTGCACAAAAAGAGTTTTTATGGAGAGGTAGCGATGGATGGGAAGGTATTGACGGATTTTTTAAAGAACTCGAAAAACAAACGTATAAAATTCAATACCGTGTAATGC
>JBKDBG010000037.1:0-8390 GCA_046314755.1 Bacteroidota bacterium
ACATCACTGTTGATATTACTAGATAGTTTATTTGGCCCATTCTTTAGAAAATACTTCTATTATTACGACAGTTATCCGGTTGTAATACAAATTGCTATTTTATTAACCGGTGTTGCTATCAGTACAACCGTAATCGCATACATTTCTATAGTTATCAGAAGAGCTCGAGGATATTTAAAGGACGTTCGTGCTAAAAAAATCAATCAGTTTCTCGACAACCTAATTACCGATCACATCATTTTTAATGAGGATGTGATGGAAGGTGTTTCTCCAATTAATGCTCGATTAGATTTATCTCCCTTTACTAAGCCTGTATTCAAACAAAAATGGGTAAAACAAGCTTTGATTGAAAGGTTGATTTACTTTTCAGGCTCATTTTCGGGTGATAGAAATGTTTTATTCAGAAGACTTTTTCTTGAATTGGAATTGGAAAAAATCTCCTTTAGAAAATTAAAATCAATCAGCAATGCTACTAAAATTCTAGGTCTGGTTGAATTAACTGCAATGGGTGTAGCCGTTGCTGACGTATTAATTCTACCATTAACCAACAGTAAAAACAGGAAACTCAGATCAGAAGCTCGCATTGCTTATATTAAATTAAGTAAAAACGATCCGTTTAAATTTTTTGATGACGCAACTGAACCTTTATTACTTTGGGATCAACTTGAATTATATAAAATTATCACCACTACTGAAGGTTTAACCATTCCAAATTTTGCCCGTTGGATTACCTATTCTACCAATAAAAGTATTGTTTCATTTTGTTTGAAATTAGTAATTCATTACAACCAACATGAAGCTATACCCGCAATTGTAAAATTGCTAAACACAAAAGACCACTACCTAAGAGGCGATGCAATAAATTGTTTAGGAAAACTAAAAGCAGATGACGTAGAGGAGATGCTTGTGTCCATTTATAACAATCAACCATTACGATGCCAAATAGAAATACTAAAAACATTAGGTCGTTTTGGAACAGGAAGACAAATCAACTTTTTAAGAACAGAATTTTTGCGATCTAACGATTTTGACATCAAAAAAAATGCAGCCCGATCATTAATTAACCATGGCATGCAAACCAAAGAGATTGTGCAGCAATTGATTGAAACCGCTACGCCTGATAATGCCATTATTCTGAAACATTGTATGAACCCTTTGATTAAGTATTAATGAAAACCGGAACATACATTGAGTTAGTTGGTGAGTTTTATGAAGGAGCGGTATTTGTGTACGGTACTACACTGCTCCTCATTTATGCATTTCTTGCCATCATGTCATTATCGGCAGTAACGCGTTTTCGAAAATTAGATCATCGTGTTGATTACACCTTGCTTTTAAATTCAAAGCTTACCCCCGGCATATCAGTAATTGCTCCAGCTTTTAATGAGGCGCTCACCATTATTGAAAATGTTCACTCCTTACTTAATCTTAATTATCCGAAATACGAAGTAATTATTGTAAACGATGGTAGTACTGACGACACCCTCGAAAAGATGATTAAAGAGTTTGATTTGATTGAAGTTGATTTTGCTTATAATGAACGCTTAAAAACAAAACCGGTAAAGAGAATTTTTCGCTCTAGCAATGCAGCTTATTCCAAACTTACTGTTGTTGATAAAATAAATGGAAAGGCGAAGGCAGATGCGTCCAATGCCGGAATTAACGTATCTTCATTCGATCACTTTATTTGTACTGATGTGGACTCTATCTTGGATAGAAACACCATAATGAAATTAGTAAAACCTATAATGGATGAGGGCCGGAAAAGAGTGATTGCAACAGGGGCTACCTTACGCATGGCCAACTCCTGTATTGTAGAACAAGGCTTTATGCAACAGGTACAAGTTCCAAAACAAATTCTTCCAAGATTTCAAGAAATTGAATACATCCGTTCATTTGTAATGGGTAAAATGGGGTGGAGTGTAATTAATTGTGTACCGAATGTATCAGGCGGATTGGGTATGTTTGATAAAGAAATTGCCATCAACTCCGGTGGGTATGACCCGCAATCATTTGGTGAAGATATGGAGTTGGTTACCCGCATGATGACCTATTGCGTGAATTACGAAATTGATTATGCCATTAAATATATTCCGGTAACTTTATGTTGGACAGAAGGACCAGCAACACTAAAGGTATATGGACGTCAAAGAGCACGTTGGGCTAGAGGATTAGCCCAATTAATGTGGCAACATCGAAAATTATTGTTCAATCCTCGATACGGAAGATTAGGAATGATTACTGTACCATATAATTTTGTATTTGAATTAATGGCTCCGGTAATTGAAGCACTCGGGATTATTTATTACATCATCATTGTTATTCTAAATGCTATTAACTGGGAATATGCCATTATGCTCCTTGTTTTTGTTTACACCTATGCAATTATGATTAGTACACTCTCGATTTTATGGGATCAGATTACACATCAAACCTATAAGTCGTGGAAGGAAATACTTGTACTTTGCGCCACCGCGTTTATAGAAATGTTAGTTTACCATCCGCTAATTGTATTCTATTCCATTAAAGGTTATTATAATTTTGTGGCTAACCGCAAACATACTTGGGGTAATATGCAACGCCAAGGATTTGGAAGGCAGGCACAATCACGAACTGTTAATGCTACAACTTAAAACATAATTTTAGTGTTCAACGATTTTGATACATTCTGGCAAACCGTAACTTATTTTTATGAGAACACCGTTTTCATATATGGGTTAACAATGCTATTGGTTTACGCCCTACTGGCAATATTATCGTTTATTGGTGTACGTAAATTCATTGCTGCAGAAAAATATGTTGATTATGATAAGATAGTTGAATCTGCTCATGCCCCGGGTATTTCAGTAATTGCTCCCGCTTTTAATGAAAGTGTAACCATCATTACCAACGTACGCTCCCTACTTACATTGAATTACCCAAAATTTGAGGTAATTATTGTTAATGATGGAAGTACGGATGATACCTTGGAAAAAATGACTAAGGAATTTTCCTTGGTTGAAGTTGATTTTGCATACATTGACAAGCTATTCTCTCAACCGGTTAAACGTATTTTCAAATCAACTGACAAAGCCTATGAGAAATTGCTTGTGGTTGATAAAGTGAATGGAAAAAGTAAAGCAGATGCTTCCAACGCAGGGATTAACTGTTCTTCATTCCCCTACTTTTTGTGTACTGATGTAGATTGTATTATTGAGAAGGATACTTTGCTAAAAATGATTAAACCATTTTTGGATGAGGAGGAGAAAAAAATCAAAGAAATAGGGAAGCCTTGTCCGGAATGTGGATACATTCATATTAAAGAAGACTACAAAAGAGTAATTGCAACCGGAGCTACCTTACGTATTGCAAACTCATGTGATGTAGATGAAGGCGTGATTACCCGAGTAAGGCCACCCAAAGCGCTTATTCCTCGATTTCAAGAAATGGAATACATACGGGCATACGTACTTGGAAAGATGGGTTGGAGCTATATCAATGCCGTACCGAATGTTTCTGGGGGGTTAGGGATGTTTGATAAAGAAATTGCCATTGAAGCAGGTGGATATGACGGGAAATCATTTGCCGAAGATATGGATATGGTTACGCGTATGGCTCTTTACATGCGTAACAATAAGAAAAAATATATGATAAAGTATATTCCTACGACACAAGCATGGACCGAAGGACCACCTAATCTTAAAATTTTCAGTCGACAACGTACCCGTTGGGGCCGTGGACTATTCGAGATTATGGTGGTACATAGGAAGGTACTTTTCAATCCCTCTTACGGACGCTTAGGACTTGTTGTTTTCCCCTATAATTTTCTTTTTGAGTTTTTAGCCCCCCTAATTGAGGCAACCGGTATAATGTACTATATCTACATCATAGTAACGAATCAAATAAATTGGCCATTTGCCAAAATTTTGTTGGTATTTGTGTATTTCTATTCTGTGATGATTACAACTTTAGCATTACTTTGGGACCAGTTAACCTTCAGGTATTATAAGACATGGGGTGAAGTGCTGGGACTGTGCCTAATGGCCTTTTTAGAGCCTTTTTTCTATCACCCTTTAATTGTGTTTTTTGCCTTGAGAGGTTACTACAACTTTTTAACCGGTAAAAAACATAGCTGGGGTAATATGCAAAGGCAAGGCTTCGGACAAAAGTCAAAACCTACGGCAGCTGCACCTCAGCCTGCTTAACAGGAATGAAGACTTATCCCTCAATAAACAAACATATTATGCGTTACGCAATTGTTGTATGCTTGGCCTTATTATGCCTGCTCAACTCATCCCCTTCGTATGCACAATTTCCTTGGAGCAACAAAAAACTTACGGCCGATGATTACTTGGCCATGGTAGTTCAAAAGATTAGAGAAAAAGACTATCGAAAGGCGATTAACATTGCCTATGTTGGACTCGAAAACAGGCCCGATTACATGGATCTTCACTTTATGCAGGGCCGGGCATTTATGCTACACGGCCAATTAGATAGTGCTCGTATAAAGATGAAACATGTAATGACCAAAGCCCCTCGTTATCGGGATTCTTATTTGTTAGGTACGAATATTGAAATGCAACTCGGAAACAAAGAAGAAGCTTCCTGTATTATTAATGATGGTTTGTATTACTTCCCATACGAAAGAGATTTCATGATCAAAAAATTGGAGGTATTAGACTTCAATAAAGATTACCGTTCAGCTGAAAAATATGCCGAGAAATTAATTAAGGTGCACTTTAACGATAGTATTGCAATCAATTATTACATCGGCTACAAACTTGAAATGGCTCGCTATTACACCAAAATGGGGAATTACTTCAAAGCCCGTGAATGTTACTCGGCCGTTTTGGAAGAAGCACCGTACAACAAAGAAGCTTCAGAGGGAATGTTTAATCTTGAAATTAAAAAAGGAAACATACAAGCAAGTATAGAGGTTGTTAATGCGGAGTTAAATAAAAATCCAAGATCATATGAATTTCTTACCAAAAAAGCTACACTTCTCGTAGAACAATATCGATATGCTGAAGCCTTACTGGTAACTCAACAACTCATTGGCTATTATCCGAGTGATGTAAGGGCACAAATTTTGCACTACGAAACCCAAATGGCAGCAGGTAGATTTTATATGAAAGAAGATCCCTATTTGGTATTTCAAGGTATATTGGAAAAAAGACCCAATGATAAAGAAGCTTATAACTATGTGATTAATTTAGCAACAGCCCGTGGACTTTACCTTGATGCATTAGCATATGAGAACAGAGCACTAAAAACTTATCCGAATGATTTGGAGTTGCTGCAGAAAAAGGTAGGAACACTGGAAACGATGCAAAGGTACACCGAAGCAGCTAACACTGCAGAAAAACTTTATCGCATTGCGCCAAACAACAACAACTACAGACAACAAGTTGTAGAATTTAATATATTGAGTGGACGCCAACACATGAAAGAAATGGAGTATGATAGCGCCCTTCAGGATTTCGACCAAGCTTTAACCATTCAACCGAACAATTATGACGCCCTATACTTTTCGGCTGAAGTGTATGCAAATCAGAAAAAGTATGATGAGGCATTGGAAAAAATCGACCTCGGATTAAATACATATCCTCAGGACGAAAAGCTTATGTTTAAACGTGCGGTGGTTTTGTATGATGCTGGCCAATACGATTACGCATCTCAACAAGCAATGGCATTGTTTCGCAGAAGACCGGATGATAAGCGTTATGAGAATTTAGTGGTGGATATCAAAACCGTGAATGCAAAAAAAATGATGAATGCAGATGATTATGACGGGGCACGTGAGGAATATCGTGTGTTACTTGGTATTCAACCAACTAACATGGATGCATTAAACGGAATGATAAATTTGGAAAGCGGATCAAAGCATTATGATAGTGCATTATACTATTGTGATTTAGCATTGATTGTAGATCCAACTAACCGAGACTTATTGTTAAAAAAATCATCTGTACTTGAGGCAAAAAAAGAATATAAACAAGCGTATGAAATTACCGGAGGATTAATGCAACGTTATCCTTACAACGGTAAAATCAAACAAACACATATTGAACAATTACTTTCAAGCGGAAGAGATTATAACAAAAAACAACAATGGGACAGTGCATTAATTGAGTTCAATAAAGTGCTTGATATAAACCCGAGAGACAGCAACGCGCTGGGATATTCTATCAATATTTTATTGGAAAAGAATTTAGACGACTCAGCATTAAAAGTGGCCGATAAAGCCTTACACAATTATCCAGGTAATGAAACTTTTACATTTAAGAGAGCAATTATTTTGGATAAAATGCAACGCTATGAAGAGGCCTCACTGGCAGCGGACAGTGTAGCTTTAATGAATCCCATTTTACTGAACATTGATTTTGCCGACAACGTAAAAGCAAAATCATTAAAGAATCAACTTGGGTTGATGTTTTTATACACCACCTTTGATTCGGCAAATAATGTAACTAGAGCAAACATTGCCACACTACAGTATTTTAGAACAATTAAAAAAGGTAGTATTGGAGGAAGGCTAAACATGGCAGGGCGTTCCATTGGAACAGGATTGCAGTTAGAAGTAGACATAAACTATAATCATAATAAAACATTCTATTCATTCGGAAGTGCCGGTATTTCAAATGATATTGTTTTTCCTTCATATAAGTTGGGCTATTCGTTATTTTATAATTACAGTAAAGATTATACGTTTGAAGCCGGTTTAAGATTTCTGCGATTTAATTTAATTGACATTTCATTACCCTCATTTGTTCTTTCATCAACCAGATATTGGAATGACTTTTGGATGAATCTTCGTTACTTCGGTATGATGCAAGGCGGTAATTTATATCATGCGGTTAATTTATCAGGCAGGCAATATTTAACTCCTGATAAGGAATATGTAACTGCTGCACTTGGTTTTGGAAGTTCACCTGATGAATTTAGTCGTAACTTTCAATTGGCTGAAAATATAAAAATCAGAACCTACAACTTTAGCGTTGGTTATGGTAAAATTTATAAATACAGAAATACCTTTTCTATCACAGGAACTTGGTATAATCAAGAATTACCAAGTGGATTTTACAGAAACCAATACGATTTGTTTTTAATGTTCCTACGCAAGTTTTAACCCATCGTTATGCAAACAAAAACAATTGGCTTAATTATAATTTTATTTCTAAGCGCATCATGTAATTGGGCAAGTGAATTTCCCGTGGTGGTAAACAATACTACTCGATATATTATTGCTATTCCGGTTAAAAGCACACCTAATGAATATAAAGCAGCTCAAATCCTACAACAATATATTCTAAAGTCAACAGGGGTAACCCTATTTATTGCCAAAGAAAATGAAACGGGCGGCCGACCGGCCTTTTATATTGGCAAAACCATAAAATCAAAATCAGTAGTAAACAAACCTCTAGCAAATGAAGGTTATGTTACAACTATTGAGGATGAAAACATTACCATTGCGGGTGGAACCGGTAAAGGTGTGATATATGGTGTTTATGATTTTATTGAACAGTTTTTGGAAGGTAAAAAATATTCAGACGAACCCGGACAAGTTGCTGAAAATAAAGACTGGAGTTTACCCGGAAATTTTAAACAAGAATACGTCCCGACATTTCAATACCGACAAGTTTATTATCCAATGAGTAATGACCCTGAATATCTGGATTGGCATAAGTTACACAAGTTTGAGGATCTATGGGGTATTTGGGGCCACAGTTATTTTAAATTGGTTAATCCTCAAACATATTTTAAGACCAACCCGGAGTATTTTGCTTATGAAAACGGACAACGAAAACCCACACAATTATGTATGAGCAATGATGAGGTGGTAAAAATTGCCATTGAAACATTAAAATTAAAAATGATTGATCTTCCTTATGCAGAGTATTGGTCGATTAGTGCGGAAGACGAAATAGGTTATTGTTTATGCGAAAAATGTAGAACCATTCATGAAGAAGAAGGAACTCCTTCCGGTGCTCACCTTCGTTTTGTAAATAAAATTGCTCAGGCATTTCCTGATAAAAAATTTACGACACTTGCTTATACCTACACCATGCGTGCTCCTTCAAAAACAAAACCTGCACCTAATGTGTACGTAATGTTAAGCACAATTGATGCGTACAGAACTCAGCCAATTGAAAAGGAACCTTCTGCAGCAACTTTTAGAAGAGCATTGGAAGGTTGGGAAAAAATAACACACAACTTATTCGTTTGGGATTACACTACACAATTCACCAATTACTTAGCGCCTTTCCCTGAACTATTTAACCTCGCATCAAACATTCGTTATTTTAAAGCACATCACATACAAGGTGTTTTTAGCCAAGGTTCAGGTGACACCTATGGTGAAATGGCTGAGTTAAAAAGCTATATGATTGCAAAACTTATGAGCAACAGTG
>JBKDBG010000038.1:0-7760 GCA_046314755.1 Bacteroidota bacterium
ATTTTCATTTTGGAATGCAAAACCAATATTATTTGCAGAGGTTTGACGAACACCAATATAAAAATTACCACTCACTTGTACATTTGGTATTGATAAATTAAAAATACCATTTACTGTATTTTGAGTAGTTGAAACCCAAAGCGGGGTGCGCTTAGGTCCGAATGTTGCGCCTGAATCTTCATACAATACTACCTGAAATGGATTAGGAACGGTGAAGCCTATATTCGTAAAATTTACATTTACCTGATTCAAAAAGTTTGGAACAGGTGTAAAAAATTTCGCAACAATTTCACCTTGTCCATTGGTTCCAACATTACCTGATTGAGGCAATGTGATGTTATTATAAGATAACGCATTTAATGTGTTTTCTCTGATCCATCTTGCAGTATCATTAGCAGCAACTTGATCTGGTGCTGGGTATACAAATAAAGTATCTATACCCAAGTTCCCGGGAGTATATGGAGCTACATTAATGATTTGTTCCCCACCCACAGGTAAAGAAATATTAACAGCTCCAATATAACCTGATTTAGAACTGAATAAATTGATAGGAACGTTCACTGCTGCTGCAGCTCCGTTATTTCTAATCAATGCCCTAACGGTATCTGTAGTTCCAACAGGGATTTTACCGTAAGTATAAATAATAACCGTTTGTAAATCATTAGTAGTTAAGTTAGAAGAAGAACCCTCAAATGCACCCTTATAAGGAGAAGTTGAACTTCTTGCCGTTAAATAGATATCGGTTGTTACTGCGCTTGGGTTACCCATTAATTTTGCACCGGTATTATTTAAACCGCCAACTGTTAAATCAGGATACAAATTATTTACAAAATCTAAGTTACCAAAAGTAGAGTTTTGTTCATTTGGTGCAGATGCTGTTCTGTAACCGGCTACAGTACCTTGAAAAAATCCATTGGCAATAGCAGAAAATACTGCTCCGTGTAGTAAGTTCCAATCAGTGGTGTTAGTTCCTGTTGTAGGTGTTGTATTCCAATATCCAATATGGGGATTAGCCGCACCGGTACGTGTGTTAATACAAATGTTGTTATTAAATGTAAAGGAGGTAAGTGCAGAACTGTTTGATTTAACAAAAGTTATTGAAGCTGGATTTCCGGTTGTGCCTGCGCCACTGCCTCCTAACCTAAATGTATTATGCAAGCACGTAACGTTTGCAGGATTTGTGCCTTGAAATTGCATGGCTCTTGCGAAAGTGATAGCACTATTTGTCGCGAGTAAAGAAATACTATTATTGACGAAAGTAACAGAAGGAACTATTACTAAACCGGCTGTACCCGGGCTCAATAATACACCTGCCATTTGTGCAGTACTTCCGGTTTGAAGATTTGCAACAACGTTTCTAGTAATCCGATAATCTGCTGCGCTAACATTTGGGTTGATACTAATTCCTGTGAGATTCCAGCCAGTAAAAGAAGCGGTATGTGAAATAATATTTGAATCAACGATTGCAAACCTTACTCCATTAATAGCAAGACTGGTTCCTTGTGCATTTGTTATGATATTTTTTAATACATAAATGCTGTCCATAAAATTAGCTAAGGTTCCTGCAACAGATACTCCAACAATTCCACCTGTAATATTATTGTTGTGTACAGTAATGTTTCTATTACCTGTTGTTGCAACCGAGGTAGAAAGATTAAGATTAATAGAAGCAGCCGTTGCCGTAGTGGTCAACGAAACCAAATTTGTATATTGAATAACTGCATCTCTAACCCCATTTATACAACGTAGCACAATAGAAGTTGTACTTGAATTTGAATTCGAGTGTCTAAAAGTTAATAATCTATTATTTCCGCCTGATAATGATCGACCATCAATGAAAACATTATCTGCCCCATTGAGATCTATTAACGGGGAACCTGAAATTGCAATGTCAATCACCCTTGGAACGGTTGCCGTATCGGAAGGTACAATAAGAACCGAGGTGTAATTGGCTCCTGTAGATACTCCGCTTGAATCTAACCTACAGGTAGCAGTTTCGGTAGTGCTACCTTCTACTTTAATCAAAATGTCACCTGTATGCGTTCCACTGTTAATTGCATCAAACGCAGCCTTTAATGTAGTGTAACTACCTGTAGTTGCACCACCCGTGGAAGTAAGAGAAATTTGAGCACTTAAACTATGCACAAAAAGTAACAGCACGGTTACCAACATTCCCTCAAACAACTTTAATTGTTTGTTCGAACTTTTCATTAGTGTAATTAATTTTCTCATATGTTTCTTTAGTTACTTGTAAACATAAAATTACAAATACTTATTAATTACATCAAGTTAATTTTTATTGAAAACAAAAAAGCAACCCTAATCGGATTGCTTTTTTGACTTTTATTAAACTGCGTTTTGATTGTAAATTACCTTCGAGGCGGGTTGGTTGTTCCTCCCGGTCTTGCCCCCGGACGATTATTCTGCTTAGGCTCCTCTTTTTTAGGTTCCTCTTTTGGCTTTGGCTTGTAATCATTACCCAACAATCGAACAGTTGTTCTTCTGTTCATTTGATGCTCTTCTTCCGTACATTGACGTTTAACGTAGGAGCCTTCGCAAGCACAATCATTCACTAATTGCGCCTCTCCATAACCTCTTGATACTAAGCGAGCTGAATCAATTCCACTGCGCACAATGTAGGCAACCGCAGAGTCGGCACGCCATTGCGAAAGGTTTTGGTTGTAAGACGAATCTGCACGACAATCCGTGTGCGAACCTAACTCAATTCTAATTTTTGGATAACGTTGTAATAGGTAAACCAACGAGTCGAGAACTTTTGCAGCATCAGGACGAATATTGGCTTTATTTAAATCATAATAAATTCCTTGTACGCTAAATACCTCTTTGTAATTAAATGGTTTTAATTCCAAGTCTTGCACCAAATCTGTTGATATTTCGAGTCCTTTTGTGGTCTTAAATGCAATTTTACTGTCGTAATAATCTTCATGTGAGCCAAACAATTCTACGTCTGTTTTGGGTTTTAAGCTCACTTTATAAAATCCTGTACCATCTGTTTTTACTGTAACTTTTCCGGTATCTGTGCTTGTAGTGATATATATGATAGTGTTCGGTAAAGCTTTTTTAGTTTCACTGTCACGTGCAACACCACTCAAAGTAAATACTAATGGTGTCATGTAAAAACGATAGATATCGTCTTGTCCTTTACCACCCGGACGATTGGTACTTGCGAAATAACCACTTTCTTTATCTCTTGATAATACAATTGAGAAATCATCACCACCTGAGTTGATTGGCGCTTTCATGTTTACCGGAGTACTCCAGTTGGTTTCAGAACCTGTGGTAAAATAAATATCCATTCCACCCATTCCGGTATGTCCGTTGGATGAAAAGTAAAGCGTACCATCTTCATGAATAAATGGATAAACTTCATCCTTTTCGGTATTCACTTCCGGACCTAAATTCACCGGATCTCCCCATGTCTTACTTCTTTTGCTGTAAGTTACAAACCAAATATCTTTGCCACCGTAACCGCCCGGCATATCCGATGAAAAGAACATCACTTGCCCGTCTTTTGATACACTTGGATGTCCTGTATTAAATGAATCTAAACTAAACTCAAGCGGCTTAACATCGGTCCATTCTTGACCAGATAATGTTCCTTGAAATATGCGGCAATATTTGCCCTTACCATCTTTACCGTTACATTGTGTAAAGTATGCAGTTCCACCCTTCCCGTCAAAAGCAACCGTACCATCATTATATGGCGAATTAAGTTGCTCTTTATCAACCAGCATTGGGGTTTCATATTTGATTACATTCGGATTTTTCTTATCTATTTTGTAGGTTACTTTGTAAATATCAGTGTAAAAGTTCATTGTCCAACCGTATGGTCTTGCGCTTACACCCTTCTCTCTATCACTGGTAAAATAAAGTTGATCTTTTTTATAGAACATTGGCGCAAAATCGCTCCACTTAGAGTTAATGCCTTTCAGGTTTTCAATTTGATAACGGGTTTTTTCACCCTTCCATTTAATGGCTAACTCACAACCTCTTAACTGCTTATCAACCAATTCCTGATTTTCAGGCTTTAATTTCGCATATTTTTTAAATTCAAGGATTGCCTCCTCATATTTGCCTTGCGTTTTAAGGGTTTCAGCCAATTTTAATTGAGCCTCGACATTGTTTGGATTTGCTTGAAGTGTTTTTTTATACCAACTTTCGGCATTTACCATGTCATTAGCCATGTAATAACATTCTGCCGTTTTAAAGCTGGCCTCAATTTTTTCATCCTTATTTTTAGTTTTACTGTAAACCGCTTTGTAATTAGCCCCTGCTACTGCAAACTCTTTCTTTTCCATGGCTTCTCTAGCAGCCTGCATACTGCCTTTTTTGTTGCATGAAACGGCTGTTACGAGTATCGTAAGAGATAGAATACAAGCTATTAAGGTTTGTTTCTTCATTGTAATAAAATTAAATAGGCTTGATAAATTAAGCACTAAATGTTCAAGCTAATATAAACACAAAGTATTTAAAATATCAAGCCTTATTTACTTAAGGTGTATTTTTTGCTTAATTATTTAAGGAAAAGCAGCTCTCTGTACTTAGGTAATTTCCACAAATCATCTTCAATCATAAACTCCAAACTATCACTGGCACTGCGAATTACATCAAACAAAGGCTTTACCTTATGACAAAAAGCAACGGCTCTTTTGTGTGTATCGGCAATGTGATGTGCCTTATCAGTTTCTGAAATTAATTTTTGTACGTACTCGTTTATGGTATTAATGTGTTTTGAAATGGTTTGAATCATTTCCATTTGAGCCGCATACGCATTTTTAGGTACTCCCGCTGCTTTTAAACTTCCTACACAAGTAGCTAATTTTGTTTGATAATCAACTGCAGCCGGAATTACATGTGATGTAGCTAATTGAGCCAACACTTTCGCCTCGATATCAATTTTCTTCACATAATTCTCCTGCATAATTTCATAACGTGCCTCTAATTCACGCTCATCAAAAATGGTATTATCGGTAAATAACTTTTTGGCTGCAGGTGTAATGTAAGCATTCAACGCTTCAGGTGTTGTTTTGATATTGTTTAACCCACGCTTTTTCGCTTCTTTCACCCATTCATCGCTGTAACCGTTACCTTCAAACAATATATTTTTGCTGGCTTTGTAGTAACCTTTTAACACCTCCAAAATGGCGTCTTCTTTTTTCTTTCCTTTTTTGATTTGTGTGTCAACATCGGCTTTAAAAATGCGTAATTGTTCGGCCATAATCGTATTTAGCACAATCATTGCATTGGCAGAATTGGCAGATGAACCCACCGCACGGAACTCAAATTTATTTCCTGTAAATGCAAAAGGAGATGTACGATTTCTATCCGTGTTATCTAATAAAATTTCAGGTATTTTTTGAATATCAATGGTTGTTTTTGATGAAGATTTAGCAACGGCTTTTGTTTTGTTTGAGACCAATTCTTCAAGCACATTGGTGAGTTGCGTGCCAATGAACACCGACATAATTGCAGGTGGAGCTTCATTTGCACCTAGGCGATGATCATTTGATGCAGAAGCGATACTTGCCCTCATCAAATCAGCATGATTGTGCACCGCCTTAATTACGTTGATGAAAAACGTTAAAAACTGTAAGTTGGTATGAGGCGTTTTGCCGGGTGATAACAGGTTAACTCCTGTATTGGTGATTAAACTCCAATTGTTGTGTTTTCCACTTCCGTTAACTCCGGCAAATGGCTTTTCATGCAACAACACTTTTAATCCGTGGCGGCCTGCAACTCTTTCCATTACATCCATTAAAAGTTGGTTGTGATCAATAGCAAGATTAACCTCTTCAAAATTTGGCGCACATTCAAATTGCCCCGGAGCAACTTCATTATGACGTGTTTTAAGTGGTATGCCTAATTTGTAACATTCCACTTCAAAATCAACCATAAAATCATACACACGTGGAGGAATAGTGCCAAAATAATGGTCTTCTAATTGTTGGCCTTTTTCAGGTGAATGTCCCAATAAAGTGCGACCGGTTAACATTAAATCAGGACGGGCATTAAAAAATGCTTCATCAACTATAAAATATTCTTGTTCAATACCTAAACTGGCGAATGCTTTGGTAACACTTTTATCAAAATAGCTTGAGCAAACATCTACTACGGCATTTTCAACTGCATGTAATGATTTTAATAGAGGTGCTTTGTAGTCTAATGCCTCACCTGTATAAGAAACAAAAATGGTTGGAATGCATAAGGTTTTTCCGTTTTCACCCTCCATAATAAATGCCGGAGAAGAAGGATCCCACGCTGTGTATCCTCTGGCTTCAAACGTATTTCTTAAACCCCCATTCGGAAAACTTGAAGCATCCGGCTCTTGTTGAACCAACGCACTTCCTGAAAATTTTTCAATGGAACGACCATCTTCCGTAGGTTCAAAAAACGCATCATGCTTTTCGGCTGTTGAACCCGTTAATGGTTGAAACCAATGGGTATAATGGGTTACACCTTTGCTCATGGCCCAGCTTTTCATACCTGAAGCAACTTGATTTGCCACTTTGCGGTCGATTTTTTCGCCATGCTTTATTGCACTGATTACAGCCTCATACGCTTCTTTATCCAAGAAGTTTTTCATGGCTGAATCATTAAATACATGTGAGTTAAAATAATCCGAAACTTTATCGGAAGGAGGAACAACTTTAACTGTAGTACGATTGAGTACGGTTTCAATTGCTTTAAATCTTAAAGAGGCCATAATGAATTGTGATTTATGATTACAAATAACAGCACATCAATTGGTTATCCATAGCAACAAAAATCAGCATACCACCACACCTACACTAATTCATTGATTATAAACCTATTTAATTCAAAATAGATTTTATTTTGTGCATTATATTACATGTAATAAATTATTTTTAGTATAAAATTTATATTATTGTGCATTATAATACATATTTTATATGGATGCAGAAGAAATAGCAGTAATTATTCGTAAACAACGGGATGCATTGGGAATTACCCAGCAAGATTTAGCCTTTAGAAGCGGAGTACATTTGCGCAGCATCGCGAACTTGGAGGGCGGGAAAGGAAATCCATCCTTAGATACATTGATAAAAGTAGCTGAAGTTTTGAAGCTGGAGATTATTATCAGAAGTAAATAAAAACGCGGGCAGGCCATTTGGCCTGCCCGCGTTCAATTCTATTCAATTAATTTTTTACTTTACAGTGTCCATGTGGCAAATCAAATCAACCAATTTGTTTGAATAACCCCACTCATTGTCATACCACGAAACCACTTTAACAAAATTAGGATTTAATGAAATACCTGCATCTGCATCAAAAATTGAAGTACGTGCATCACCCAAGAAATCATTTGATACCACTGCATCTTCAGTATAACCTAAAATTCCTTTTAATTCATTCTCCGAAGCCTTTTTCATGGCTGCTTTAATCTCTTCATAAGTAGCAGCCTTTTCTAAACGACAAGTTAAATCAACAACCGATACGTTAGGTGTAGGCACACGGAAACTCATACCGGTTAATTTTCCTTTTAATTCAGGAATTACCAAACCTACAGCTTTAGCTGCACCGGTAGATGAAGGTATGATATTTTGGTAAGCTCCACGTCCGCCTCTCCAATCTTTTACCGAAGGACCATCAACTGTTTTTTGCGTTGCAGTTACGGCATGAACCGTGGTCATTAATCCTTCTAATATTCCAAAGTTATCATGCAAAACTTTAGCTACCGGAGCTAAACAGTTTGTTGTGCATGAAGCGTTTGAAACTAC
>JBKDBG010000039.1:0-25714 GCA_046314755.1 Bacteroidota bacterium
AGTTTGGATTCGGGATGTATTTGATTGTTCCGTCTGTATTCACCACTACGCTTCCATTACTTGGTGTTGTGCGGATACTTGGATTGTTCAACGTGCCATCAATGTCTGTATCGTTCAATCTTACATTTATGGTTACCGAATCATCTTCATTCACACTTGCAGTATCATCCATTGCATTCGGACCATCATTGATTGGGTTGATGTTGATACGTACCCATGCACTGTCACATAATACCGGAGTGCCGTTATCACAGATTCTATAGAAAATTGAGTCTAATCCGAAATAATTGTTATTTGGAGTATAGCTAATCGTTCCATTTGATTGAACCGTAGCTGAACCATTTTTAGGCTGAATTAGAATAACAGGATTGCCTATTGTTCCGTCAGGATCTGAATCATTGGTTAATGTAGAGATGATTGTCGTACTATCCTCATTGATGTTAACGTAATCGTCAACTGCATCCGGTTTACCATTAATACGAATAAACACATAACCGGTATCACAAGCTACAGGATTACCGTTATCACAAATCACATATTTGATGGTATCCAAGCCATAGAAACCACCACTTGGCGTATAAACTACCTTCCCGGTTGGAGAAATCGTAATCGTTCCATGATTTGGGCCGGATATTACAACCGGATTATTGATTGAGCCATCAGCATCTGTATCATTTAGCAAAACAAAAATTGAATCAGTTCCTCCTTGACCTATATTGAAGGTATCATTTTGTGCTACAGGTTTATCATTTAAAAATAGATTTACGGTATCCGTAATAATTCCTAAACAGGCATTACTCAACAACACCCTATAGCGAGTATTGTATAACCCGGTTGTATTTGATATACGTAGTGTATCCGTGTTCACACCTGAATAAATACCGGCATTCAACAAGTTTGCAAATGAAGCTGTTCCCACAGATTGTTGCCATTGAGTTGTTGCAACATTAGAAGAAGTAACACTAAATAAAACAGCATTTCCGGTTATTGCCCTCACGGTAACAGGTTGGGTAATAATCGATGGAAGTGGATTAACTGTTGCTGTTACTGCACTTCTGGTTGCAGTGGTACATCCGTTTGCGGTTGCATCTACATAGTAGGTTGTAGTTGTATTGATGCTTGGTGTAGTGAAGCTTGTGCCTGTGCCCAATGTGGTTCCGCCTGTTGAGGCTGCATACCAATTAATCGTTCCTGCACTTGCTGCTGCGTTTAAGGTTACTGTTCCTGTGCCGCAACGACTGTTATCTGTTACTCCGCTGATGGTTGGGATAGCATTTACAGTTGCAGTCACTGCACTTCTGGTTGCTGTGGTACATCCGTTTGCGGTTGCATCTACATAGTAGGTTGTAGTTGCTGTTATACTTGGTGTAGTGAAGCTGGTGCCTGTGCCTAATGTGGTTCCACCTGTTGAGGCTGCATACCAATTAATCGTACCTGCACTTGCTGCTGCGTTTAAGGTTACTGTACCTGTACTGCAACGGCTGTTATCTGTTACACCGCTTATGGTTGGAATTGCGTTTACATTAATAACAGAAGCAGAAGAGCTATCAACACAGGATCCACTTGCAACAACACGTCTAATCCATGTTGTAGCGCTTAATGCTCCCGGACTGTAATCAATACCTGTAGCGGCTGGAATCAAACTAAAACCTGATGTTGCCGATTGCGTTGAACTTATCCATGTGTAAGTAAAAGCACCTGATGCACCTGAAGGGGTTGAACCCGTAAGGCCTAATGGTGTTGAACCTGAACAAATGGTTTGATTACCTCCTGATAAGTTATTATTGCTAATCACACTTACTGCGGTAGCAGTTGATGCTGTTGGATTAGCTGCTGTACATCCAGATGAAGTATAATTGATTGTTACAGTTTTGTTACCTGAAGTAAGCCATTTTAAAATCAAATCATTATCCGAAACCCCACCTCCTGAAACAATGGTATAATCAACATCTTGAACACCTTGAATATCCCACATATAATTAGTCATTCCTGACTGAGTAGAATAAGTAATTGAGGTGTTTCCACAGGCATTGGCGCCTGGTTGGGAAGTGAAAGATGGAAGTGGGCTTGGTTGACAAATAGTTACAGTTAGTGATGCTGCGGAAGATGTAACTGTACCGCATGAATTACTAATCACACATCGATAAAAATTACCATTTAACCCTGAGGTATTGTTAATTACCAAAACATTGGTATTTACCCCTGCATAAACAGTACTAGGAGTAATATTGGTATAAGTTCCATTTAAACTTGAAGAAATTTGCCACTGAAAACTTGCTGTTGGAGTGCCTGAAATGTCAACAAAAAACTGAGCCGAACTTCCAGAAAAACTGCTTACGCCAACAGGTTGAATTGTAATCGTTGGCAATGCCTCTTCAGCAATTATAACCGGGTTACTAGTTGTGCTGCATCCGTTACTACTTTGAACACTATAACGATATTGATAACCTCCGGTTCCAAGTGAATTTGTTATATTTAAAGTAGAGGTGGTTACACCTGAATAAATTCCTCCGTTTGTTGATATTGTTGAATATGTTGAACCTGCATTAGTTGATACCTGCCAAGTATAAATTGAAGACGTTGCATTGCTAGTGCCAACAATGGAAACCGCAGCTCCGGCACATACTGAATTTGGATTTGAGATATTTGCTGTAGGAGGTGTAGATACATTCACAATCACACCACTGGAAGCCAATCCTACGCAACCTGCAGTACTTGTTGCATATAAATAATACGTACCTGATGCATTAAGTGCACTCGGGATAGAAACTAAATTAACTGCACTTGGGTTACTAGATACAGTGTGCCAACTATAGGTATTCGAATTATTATTGGTATTATTAAGTAATGTTAAATCAACAGTTGAAGGAGAACAAACATTCGCTGAAGTAGAGGACACCGATGAAACAGGTAATGAGTGAACGGTAACTGTTACTGCGGATGAAGCTGTCCCATAACATAACCCTGCTGTTGAATACCTATATAAATAATAAGTACCTGCACCTGCCGTTGCCGGAGTTGCTAATAAAGTAGCCGGAGTTGGTGATGAAGGAACAGTGTGCCATTCGAATGTAGTACCCGCATTTAATAAAGGTTGTAATGAAGTAAGATCTACAGTTAGTGGAGAACAAGCACTTAAGCTCGTTGATGAAACAACCGGAGTGCTTACATCTGTTAATGTTAATGAAAGTGTTGCATTACTGCTGCTGTAGCAACCATTATCTAATGAAAATGCATAATAATTTCCTGATGTAGTAACTGCTGTTGGCGCGTTAACCGCATAGGAAACATTGGCCTCCGGAACGGTAAACCATTGGGTGTTTACTCCGCTTGATACAATACTTGATAGATTATAAGAAGTTGCACAAGTAACAACACTTGATGCTGATAAAACCGGGGCTGAAGGAGAAGTTGTAACATTGATATTTGAGGTAGCACTATTGGAACACCCATTAGCGTCTGTACCCGTGACGGTGTAAACTTGTGAACTGCTTGCAGTGCTAACCACCGTAGATCCTGAGGTTGATGATAAAGCAGTAGAAGGAGACCAACTGTAAGTGAGGGCTCCGGAAGCAGTAATTGAAACCTGATTGCCCGAACAAATATTTTGTGAAGAAGGACTCACCGTAACATTTGGCAAAGCATTAACAGTAATAGTAGATGTATTTGAAGTGACTGAACAAGCACCTCTTGAAATATTCACCCTGTAATATCTTACTCCGGTTACCACAGGTGGAGTTAATGAGGACGTGGTTCTGCCGGAAGAATCAGTCCAAATACTATTATTTGGTGATGTTTGCCATTGATAGGTAAATGATCCTGAGTTATCGCCTCCTGATGGTGAAGTAGCTAATGCAGATAAACTTCCCCCAACACAAATGGTTTGAGAAGATGAGATATCCGCTCCGGTAATTGGTGGATACACTACAATAACATTTGAAGTGTTATTTGAACATGTGCCACTGCTCACAACTCTTCTATACCATGTTGTTACTGCCGGCACCGGAGGAGTATAACTTGCTCCAGTTGCTCCGGCAACTGCAGTAAATCCGCTTGATGACGAAGTTGTTGATCTCTCCCATGTGTAAACAAATGAACCCGTTCCACCCGTTGGAGTGCTCCCTGTAATGGTTGTATTCGCAACACATGAATTGGCAATTGATAATGTATTATTGGCCAAACTTGCTCCAATGGTAATTTTTACACTGTTAGAAAAATAAGGACCGGGGCAGTTAGTAGAGGTTGAAGTTAGTCTCATTCTATACCATGTATCAGCTGAAAGTGCTCCCGGAGATAAACTAGTACTACTTCCAGTTGTTGAACTAAATAATGTTCCATTTGCCGATGACTCCCATGCATAGGTATAAGTTCTACTGCTGGTTCCTCCTGTTGCTGTTCCATTATAGGTAATTGCTGCCGGACTATTTCCTGAACAAATCGTTTGGGTTGAACCAATAACCGGATTTACCGATGCCACGTTATAAATATTAATAGGATAATTATAGGTACATCCTGCTGAAGTTAATGAAGCAAAAAAGAATTGATCTCCACTGGCCGGAGTTCTAATAGTTAATGTAGAGGTTCCGGTTGCGGTAGTAGCCGCCTCTGAGCGTGAGTATTGTTGTCCTGAATTAGTTGATGTAACCTCTGTTCTTGTTCCTGTTAAAGTAGTTGCTCGCTCCCATTTAAAAGTTTGATTTGGTGTAGCAGAAATGGATAATGAAATAGACCCCGAACCGGTAAAATCACCACCACAATAAGCAACCAAGGATGGTGAAACACTGGTAACCGGGCCTGCATTTACGGTAACCGTTGTGGTTGTTGTACTCGATATATTTCCACTCACTCCGGTTAAAGTGTATGTTGTGGTTGCACTTGGCCTGGCGTACACTTTAGATGCATTCGTTCCAACTGTATATGGTGTAGTTGCCGCTGCATCAATAAATAGTCCTGTAACCGGACTCCATGTATAACTCGCAGCGCCACTGGCCGTAAGGGTATCCGTTCCCCCTGAACAAATGGTTGAACTAGGCGAATGGTTTACCGAAAGTGTTAATCCACCGGTAACTGTTATCATTTGACTTGCAGTTCCGGTGCAACCATTAGCTGATGTACCAGTTACAGTGTAGGTACTGTTTGATGAAGGCGAAACAACAATTGTACTTCCTGTAGCTGAATAAGAAGAGGGCCCACTCCATGAATATGAACTCGCACCTGATGCTGTTAACGATACGGCATCACCTAATTGAATAGTGGTTGCAGAAGGTGAAATACTTAAGGTTGGTGGTGTGTTTAAAGTAATTGATACTGTTGCGCTGTTTGTACATCCACTTGAGGATGTGCCGATAACCGTGTAAGTTGTAGATGTTGTTGGTGTAGCCGTTACACTGCTTCCGGTTGTTGATAATAATCCCGATGAGGGTGACCAAGAATAGGTGCTGGCTCCATTCGCACTTAATGTTGTTGAACTACCGGAACAAACACTGTAATTTACTGCACTTGCCGAAACTGATGGTAGCGCATTTACTGTTAATGTAAACGGAACAACTGATGAAACGCAACCTGTAACAGAGTTGCGTACTGATAAGTTAAAATCATAAACTCCATTAGGAGTATTAGATGGAATATTCACGCTTATTGGAGAACCTGTAAGTGTTGCATTCGTTACCGTAACAAAATTTGGTAATGCACGCACACCTGCTGTAATTGAATATTGATTGGGGCTATTGGTTGAAGAATAGCTTAAATTAAAACTGCTTGAACCATTACATACCATTGCATTAGTTGGTGTTACCGTTGGTATGGTATTAATACTAAGCGTTGTATTTCCACTTAACGAAGTATTCACACAATTCGCATCTGAAACAGAAGTAATCAAATAGGTAGTTGCACTTGTAGGTGCCACAGTGAAGTAATACGGACTAGCCAATATATTACTCACTGTAATCGGTGAACCTCCGTTTACAGTGTATGTGAAACTGTAAGGGGCTGTTCCTGTAAATTGGACTCCTAAACTTCTTGAGCCGGTACCACATAAGCCGGTTGAACCAAGGAATGATGCAGTAGGTCTATTTTTTGCTGTTAATATAGCAGGATTGCTCGTTGTGGTTCCACATCCACTTGCTCCGGTTAACACACACCTGTAAAATCTTCCATCATAGTTTGTTGGATTTGCAATATTTAATGTTTGAGTGGTTACATTGCTGTAATCACCGCCATTAGATAAATTGCTGTAAGTACTGCCATTGGTACTCACTTGCCACTGATAACTTGAAACACCACTTGCACTTACCGAAAAACTTGCAGCAGGGCTGCCACACACACTGATATTAGTTGGTTGAGTAGTAATGGTAGGCGAACATCCAATGTTGGGGGCCGCAGCAGTGGATCCTGATTGTAAATCATAAGTACATGAAAACTGTGGAATTCCGGTTTGAGGATCTGTAAACTCTAATGTTACCCTGCCACTTGGCGGCATGTTCGAAACATAAAACGAATAATTTACAAAGTAAGATTGACCGGAAATTACAGGTGGCGGTGGTGGTCCAAAAACAATTGAACTTAATACTGCCGTAGTAGATCCATTCGGAGTTAAGTAAACCCTGGTAATAACAGGAAGATTAGTAACTGGTGTAGCCGATGACCATTTAAAATTAAAAAAGCCTGTTTTGGTTTGAGGATCAAAACTTACATTTTGATACGGTGTTCCAACTACATTGGCAGCAACAGGATTATTTTGCCCATAACCGGAGAAAATACCCGCAGCTTCACCGTATTGCCCATTTCCGTTATTTCGTTTTTCTAACTCAGGACATGTATTAATGCTTAATGGCTGAGACCAAAGATTGAAAACAATGGAATTGAATAAAAGAACGTATAATAATTTTTTCATAAATGTATTTGATACCTTGAAGGGCTGAATTTTAGATATTTTAATTTTTTTAGGGATTCTTAACTTACAAAATAATACATCTTAGGCATTGATAGCGTTGATATTAGTCAGAACTCGCATTAAAATAATTTTAATATTTGCTATTTATCAATTTGCTTCATTGCGAATTTCTACTATTGAGATGTAAAGTATTATAATAAAAGAGAAAAGCTAAAAATCAGGAATTAATAAAAAATTAAACTAATAATGTGGCTCTTGTTATACCTACCACTTTAAGCAGTAAACGAGGGGCTAAACTGACAAGTAAATTATACATTAATAATTTTAACCACATTCTTGATATTATTGCATAAAGTATTATGAAAAAATCAACCCGATATATCATTGCAGTTTTTTTAGCTCTGTTTATCATTTCAGTTTCAGAGGCCAAAAGAAAACCGAAAAGAAAACAACAACGTACTCCCGACCCGAGAATTGAAATTCAAGCGGTGTTGAATAGCCAACAAAAAGCTTGGAATGATGGTAAACTTGAAATATACATGCAAGGTTATTGGAATAATGATTCATTAACCTTTGTTGGGAAACGTGGTGTAACCCGTGGTTGGAAAAACACCTTGGAAAACTATAAAAAAAGTTACCCCGATAAGGCCGCAATGGGCAAACTTAAACTGGATATCCTAAATATAAAATTAGTAGCGCGTGATGTGGCATTTGTGGTTGGCAAATGGGATTTAACCCGTACAGCCGGAAACGTAGGCGGACACTTTACCCTATTAATGCGAAAAATAAAAAACAAGTGGGTAATTGTGGCCGACCACAGCAGTTAATAATACACCTACTCAAAAATTCTTGCCCTGAAACGTTTTACATCATAAGCGGCAAATAATCCCAAAGCTCCTCCGGTAATATTGGTTGGCAAATTAGCGGGTGGTGTGGTAAACGGCCCTCCTCCATTTCCTCTGTTACCCAATGCCAGATAAAATCTGTTTACAGGCTCATCAATGGAACGGAAAATTAACAAGGCCGTATCGTTTGCTTTTAATCTTAAGAAAGGCAACTCAAACATAAAGGGCTGATTCATGATGGAGTTTCGGTTATCAAACAAAACCCTGAAATCATTTAATGAATCCTTGCCAAAAGTTTCTTCACTTTTAAATCCAAACCTAAAATAGGTAAACTTTGTTCTTGGCCTGTCATCTCGCGCAATGTAACGCACGGCATACCCTTCTTCAATAAAACCTTCTTTTTGTTTAAAAACTGAAACTATGGTGTCTACCTGAAACATGGGCTCTAAAAATGAATTGGCCGTATACGTTTTTGAATCATGCGTGACTTTTAGTGAATAGTTTTGGCCCGCAACGCCTACATAACCTAATGCAGGTTTATAAATGCCATTGGCCACATGGTTAAATACCACACCATTTACTTCAACCTGTGCATTGGTAACAAAAGGTGTGGTGCTGGTATTATCAAAATACGCAACCGATTGTGTTAAAAGAACAAAGGAGCTGTCAACCTCAGTAGTTACTTGCCCTTCAATTACCAATTTAACGGTATTGTCAGGCGTATCAAGTTCAATTACTTCTTCGCAAGAAGTAAATAAAAACAAAGCGAAAAGTATAGGTATAATGTTTAGTTTCATGTGTGATTAAAATTTAAAGTTATACGTAACTGATGGAACAAAAGTGAACAAATACGTTTTTACAGCTTCATTTCGGCCCGTTGTTTCATTGGTTCTAAATGCAATGCTATATGGATTTTTTCGGCCGTAGGCATTGTAAATAGAAAACACCCAACTGCCTTCATATTTTCTTTTGCTTAATGTCCAAAGTGGTTTAGCTTCGGTTTTTTTCTGGTTTAAGGTGAGTGAAAAATCCAAGCGATGATAGGCAGGAACCCTTGCACTGTTGCGTTTTCCATATTCAATTTCACGGCCGCCTTCAAATTCAAAATAACTTAATGCAGGCGTGTAAGTATCACCGGTAGCATAAATAAAATTAGCCGATACACTTACACGTTTACTCAACTCATGACTTAGCACCATGGTTAAATAATGTCTTCTGTCAAACCTAAAATTATACCACTCATTATTGTTTACCCCATCCACTTTACGTTCCGATTTTGATAAGGTATAACTAATCCAACCTGTGGTAGTTCCTCTTTGTTTTCTTACCAATAATTCAACTCCGTAAGCCCTGCCAATTCCTGCCAACACTTGCGATTCAATGGCCTCATTAAATTGCACATCGGCATCATCCTTTAACTCCACCGTATTGTTCATCCATTTGTAATACACCTCAGCTGAGGCTTCAATGGTATTTTCTCTTAAATTTCTAAAATAGCCTAAGGCGATTTGATCAGCCACTTGCGGTTTGATGTATTGATCGCTTGGTGTCCAAAACTCTGCACCAACACTTGCATTGGTTGTTTGTATCAAATGCATGTATTGAATCATGCGGTTATATGATGCTTTAATGGAACTTTCGGTATTAAGCAGATAAGTAAACGCAAGCCTTGGTTCAACACCCCAGTTGGTATTAAAAATTTCTCCTTTTTCGTAGTTGGTGGTATCTGTTATCGGACTGGTAACTATAAATCCATTATCAAAATAATTAGGCTTGCCGTTTGCGTAAACCAAACTCCTGCCTCTTCCTATATTTTGAAAAACAGAAACACGAACCCCATACTCAGCATTTAAGCGGCTATTTAATTTTATGGAATGTCCGCCATACACTGCATAATCTAATGCACGTTTTGCAGGAAGTACATCCGGCAATAAAATAGATTCAGCAGTGATAGGTTTTACCTCACCCGGAGAAAAAGTATGGTGTGTAAAAATAAATCCAAACTTGATGTTGTTTTTGGGATTAGCAAAATAGTTGAAGTCTTGCTTTAAGGTATAATCAGTAATATAATTTAAGCGTTGTAAATTGAGGGTAGGTGAAATATTAAAATCAACATTATAATTATATCTGCTAAAAATTAAGCTGGTGTTTGAAAACAAGCGTGTATTAAAAATATGATTCCAACGCAAGGTTGCCGTTTGATTTCCCCATCCAATACCAAATAAACTTCCGGTACCTAATTTATCTGTTCCGAAATATCCTGATACGAATAATTTGTTTCTGTCATTAATCAAAAAATTCATTTTCACATTTAAGTCACCGAAATATGCTTTCACATCTTTGGTTTGTTCACTTAACGGAAAAAAGATATCAAAGTAGCTTCTCCTACCCGATATCATAAATGAACTTTTATTCTTTAAACCCGGAGTTGGACCTTCAATGGTTAAACGTGAAGAGAGAATACCAATACCACCGCTTGCACTAAAGTTTTTTGAATTGCCGTCTTTCATACGCACATCCAATACCGATGCCAATCGGCCTCCATATTGTGCAGGAATTCCACCTTTATATATTTCAAAATCTTTGATGGCATCACCATTAAACACAGAGAAAAATCCAACCACATGTGATGGGTTGTAAACAACCGCTTCATCTAATTGAACCAAGTTATGATCAACATTACCACCACGCACAACAAACAAGGTATTTCCATCACCAGCGGCTTGTATACCCGGAAGCAATTGTATGGCTTTTATTACATCCACCTCACCCAATAAAATCGGAATTTTTTTCACCTCTTTAATATCCATTTTCACCACACTCATTTTAGTAGATTCCACATTACTAGAGTTGGGCTTATCTGTGGTGATCACGGCCTCGTTTAACTCGCGTTTATCTTCAGCCAATTCAATATTTAGCTTCACATCAGCAGCCGATAAATCAACCTCAAGAGTTTTGGTAACATAACCAACATAAGAAAAAACCACAGTGTACTTTCCAGCGGGCAGGTTTAAGGAATAATATCCGTAGGTGTTTGTAGCCACACCTGTTTTTAGCTGTTCCACCATCACATTCACGCCAATCAGCTCCTCACCGTTTTTGGCATCTTTTACGTAGCCGCTTACAGTATGTTTTCCCGCTTCAGCGTAAACTGCATGGATACTGAAACAAGATAAAAATAATAATAAAAGATAGGGTTGTAATTTCATTGCGGGCGCAAAAGTAAGGTTTGCACCTTGAATAAAATGTTATATTTAGGACGAACCTTTAATTTTTATCGGTAAACGGTTTTAAACCACTTTTAGTGATTGGTAGCGGATGCTGCTAACTTACTGTGTACTCTTCCGTAAAAATAATACACCACCAATCCAAACATCAACCAAATTAAAAATGCTGCCCAATTGGTAAAATTAAGTTGAGTCATTAAGTAAAAATTAGTTACCATACCCAACACCGGAATAGCGCTGTAGCGTTTTATAAAACTTAATATACTTAACAAAATAAAAAGTATCCAAAACAAGGCCATGGGCCAGTTGGCCGCTTGGTTTAAATGCATAAATATTTTATCGGTATCATACACAATAAATAAAAAAAGTGAAATTAAACACAACATCGGAACAAATAAACGGCCGTTAAAATACGGCACCTTAAATCCGGTGTGGTATTCATTTTTGTGTGATTCCATTCTAATTACTCCGGCATTTACAATTACAAATGCAAACAAAGTTCCAATGCTTGATAAATCAGTAACCTCTTCAAGGTTTAAAAACAAAGCCGGAATAGCCACAAAAAAACCGGTAACTAAAGTGCTAAATGCAGGTGTTTTAAATTTTGGATGAATGCTACTGAAACGCTTCGGTAGTAGTCCGTCTCGGCTCATGCTCATCCAAATGCGTGGTTGCCCGTTTTGAAAAACCAATAACACACTGGCCATGGCAATTACTGCACTTACGGCTACCAATCCACTCATCCAATCTACTTTTATTAAACTAAACACGTGTGCCAACGGATCATCAACAGCCAACTCTTCATAATTTACCATACCCGTTAATGCTAATGAAATAAGGATGTAAAGTATGGTACAAATGGTTAATGAGGCAATCATGGCTTTGGGCAAATCACGTTTGGGGTTTTTACATTCTTCGGCTGTAGTGGCGAGTGCATCAAAACCAATGTACGCAAAAAACACTGATGCAACGCCTTTAAGTACACCACTCATGCCATTGGGCGCAAACGGACTCCAATTATCGGGTTGAACATAAAATGCTCCAACAATTATTACTAATACGATCACCACTAACTTAAGCGCCACAAAATAATTACCCACAGTTTTTGTTTCATGCACACCGCGATAAATTAATGCGGTAATGGCAAACACAATACCTAAAGCAGGTAAATCGCACACCAATTTGTAGCCCATTATATTTGGTGCATTTAACCAGGCTAAATATTGCTCATAAATATAACTTGGTGCAGCATGCTTGTATTGAAGCATTTCAAAAATTAAAAACCCTTTTTGTGCACTAAAATAATCCATGGTAAAATGCTCAGGAATATGCCAACCCAAACCATCCATTAGCCCTGTGAAATAACCGCTCCAACTAATGGCCACTACAATATTACCAATGGCATATTCAACAATAAGCGCCCAACCAATTATCCACGCTATCAGCTCGCCAAAGGCTGCATACGCATACGTATAAGCACTTCCCGAAATGGGTATACTGCTTGCGAACTCTGCATAACTCATGGCCGAAAACGAACAAGCAATGGCAATAAAAATAAACAACAAAATTACAGCGGGACCACCACTTGCACTTGCATTGCCAATGGTACTAAATATACCTGCCCCTATAATGGCTGCAATGCCTAATGAAGTTAAATCGCGTAGGGATAAAGATTGTTTTAGTTTATGTTCACCCGAAGCTAAGTTTTCAGCTTCAGTCATAATCCTTTGTATTGATTTTTTGCGAAATATAGAATTGCTCACGTTTGATTACTTGAATGAGCAATATAAAGAATAGAATATTAATTTAGAATTTTTGGTTTAGGCTTATCACAACCACAGCTGCCACTTTCGCAACTATGCCCTTTGGCTGATTTAAGTATGGATTTAACCAAATACCAACCTGCTGCCAACACCATTAAAGCTACTATAATAAGTTGTACTTGCATCTAATTCTACCATTGATAACAAAAATCCATGCGCCAAAAGTTAACTTCCAACGATGGCCAACTCCAGTTTCCTCGGTTCATACTTAGCTGCCATCTCAGCAATGGCTTTAATATGATCGGGAGTTGTACCACAGCATCCACCTAAAATATTTACCAAACCTTCTTTACAAAACTCTTCAACTTGTTTGGCCATAAACTCCGGACTTTCATCATACTGACCCATTTCGTTTGGTAAACCCGCATTTGGGTAAGCACTCAGATAAAATGGAGCGGTTTTGGCCAATACTTGTAAATATGGGCGAAGCGCACTGGCTCCTAAAGCACAATTTAAACCAATACTCAATAAAGGTACATGCCTAACTGAAATTAAAAAGGCTTCAGTGGTTTGTCCACTTAAAGTTCTTCCTGATGCATCGGTAATCGTACCTGATATCATAACAGGATAAGTTTTGCCAATCTCTTCAAATATTTCCTGCGTTGCGTATAAAGCTGCTTTTGAATTTAGTGTATCCGTAATGGTTTCAAACAACAACAAATCAACGCCACCTTCTATGAGCGCTTGTACTTGAGCGCGGTAAGCCTTAACCAATTCATCAAAAGTAATGGCCCTAAATCCGGGGTTATTTACATCTGGCGACATAGAAGATAATTTTGTTGTTGGCCCCATTGCACCGGCTACAAATCTAGGCTTATCCGGATTTTTAGCCGTGTATTCATCAGCCACTTCACGTGCAATTTTTGCCGATTCATAATTAATTCTCCAAACCACATCTTCGCCTAAATCATAATCAGCCTGCGCAATAGTAGTACCACTAAACGTATTGGTTTCAATGATATCCGCACCGGCATCAAAGTATTGCGCATGTATGGCTTTAATTACATCAGGACGTGTAAATGAAAGCAAATCGTTATTACCTTTTAATGGCTTTGGATGATTGGCCAAAGTCGCATCTCTAAAGTCTTTTTCTTCTAGTTTATAGCGTTGAATCATGGTGCCCATTGCACCATCCAGTATCATAATACGTTGCGAAAGAATGTCTTTTATATTCATAAATAGTTTTCAAATTTAATGATAATTCAATGGATGAACATTACTTTTTATTGTAGATATTGTTAAAATAATTTTCATTACCAATTATTTAGTTATCTTTGCGCCTCATTTATAAACAAATCGTACATTGACAACTTTTAACGACCTGGGCTTAGATGCGTCTATTCTAAGCGCCATTTCGGAGATGGGTTTTGAGAATCCAACCCCTATTCAGGAAAAGTCCATTCCTGTTTTTTTAGAAACTGAAAGAGACATTTTAGGATTAGCTCAAACCGGAACCGGAAAAACTGCAGCATTTGGATTGCCGCTGCTCCAACTTATTGATTTTAACGCCAAACAAACACAGGCTTTAATTATTTGTCCAACGCGTGAACTCTGTCTTCAAATTACCAGAGACCTTCATGCTTACAGCAAAAACGTTTCAGGTGTGCGTATTGTATCGGTGTATGGCGGTGCCAGTATCAGCGGACAAATTGAAGACCTACGAAGAGGTGCACACATTGTTGTTGCAACTCCGGGCCGTTTAATCGACTTGATGAGTCGCAGAGCGGTGAACATTAAAAACATTAGCTACGTAGTATTAGACGAAGCCGATGAAATGTTAAACATGGGATTCCGTGAAGATATTGAAGGTATCTTATCGGTAACTCCCGAAGAAAAAAGAGTGTGCTTATTTAGTGCTACCATGCCTAAAGAAATTAGAAGCATTGCCAACCAATACATGAAAGAACCTGTGGAGGTTAGTGTTGGTAAAGCGAACTCAAGCAACCAAAACATTGCCCATGAATACGCAGTGGTACATGCTAAAGAAAAATTTTCAGCATTAAAACGTATTCTCGATTTTCACAGTGAAAATTTTTACGGAATTATTTTTTGCACCACCAAACACGAAACCCAAGACATTAGCGATAAACTTATTAAAGATGGTTACAACGCTGATTGTTTACATGGTGATTTAAGCCAAGGACAACGTGAAAAAGTAATGAACCGTTTTCGCCATCATGCCATTAAAATTTTATTGGCAACAGATGTGGCAGCTCGCGGTATTGACGTTAGCGGATTAACGCACGTTATTCATTACCATTTACCTGATGATATTGAAAACTACACACACCGTAGCGGAAGAACAGCACGTGCCGGTAAATTGGGTACATCAATCGCTTTATTAAACGTAAGAGAATTTTACCGTTTAAGAGAAATTGAAAAACTAACCAGCATTAAATTTAATCGCGTAATGATTCCATCTGCTATGGAAGTACGTGATAAAAAATTATTAGCGTTTATTGATACCATCAACTCAACCGAAATTGAAGAAACATTTTTTGATGATGTAGTTGAAAAACACTTAAAGCCTTTATTAGAACTTGATAAGGAAGAAGTGTTAAAGAAAATGTTATCACTTGAACTTCGCAGGTTTAGTGCTGATTACTTAAATGCGCCTGATTTAAATGTTCAAGAACGCGGAAAAGGTGATCGTGCAGAAGGTGGAAATGAAACTTACGGAGCATCAAGAGGTACTCGCTTGTTTATTAGCATAGGCCAAAAAGATGGATTGAATGTAGGTTCATTAAAAGATTTTGTATCGGCAATTACCAACATACCATCTAAAAACATTTACCGTGTTGATGTAAAAGGGGTGTATTCATTTATTAATGTAGATGAAGAACATTTAGAATTAGTGATGCAAAATTTACATGGCTCTGAGTACAAAGGTCGCCAAGTAAGGGTTGAAATAAGTGGTAACGACAGCGCAGGCGGTCGTACACGCAGTTCATCTTCAAGAGGCGGTTATGGCGACAGAGGCGGACGTGGTGGTGACAGAGGCGGACGTGGTGGCTATGGCGACAGAAGAAGAAGCGAAGGACGCAGCGACAGAGGTGGTGATAGAGGCGGAGACAGAGGCGCACGCAGGCGCACCGAAGGAAGCAGCCGCAGAAGAGATTTCTAAACTGTTTATCAATAAATAATCAAATAAATAGTGATGTTGGAGTTTTGCTCCACATCACTATTTTTGTTTTATGAAAAACCTAATCTTATCCATAGCTCTTTTATTTTCTATTACAGCATCAGCACAAACAAAGAGTTACTTTTCCAGCTCCGGTGAAATGATTTTTTCTTTTGCTAAAGTGAAATATAACGGTAAAGAAGAAAGCAGCAACCTACGTTGGTCGCCTGTATTTAATGCGCAGCTTTTACACAACTATGATTTAACGCAACACTTTGGTGTGTTTTACGGCTTAAACATAAAAAACGTTGGTTTCATTTTCGACATCCCAAATTCCGATACCATGATGAAGTTTAGAACCTACAACCTTGGAGTACCGGTTGGTATTAAGTTGGGTAATGTAAACGGAACATTTTTATATGGCGGTTATGAAATTGAATTTCCGTTTCATTACAAAGAAAAATTATTTGTTGATGATGATAAAAAGGATGTGAATTCTTATTGGTTTAGCAACAGGGTAAATACCATGATGCAAGGACCATTTGTAGGTATAAACTTTAAAGGCGGATTAAACCTTAAGTTTAAATATTACAACACGGCATTCTTCAATAGAAATTACAGCGAAACCGTAAACGGAGCAGAAGTAAAACCTTACCAAAACTTGGAGGCTAACGTATTTTACTTCTCTATAGATTTTAATGTGTTTAAAGATGTAAAAGCACCAAAACGTAAGTTTACAGGTGAAAATGATGCAATAGGAACAGCGCTTTAATTATTGTCCAAATCGTTCGCGCCAAAGTTGGTTAAATGATTTTTCGGCCAGTTTTGGAAACTCTCTTCTTTCACCCCAAGCTGATTTAAACATAGACTTTAGCATAAAACTTTTGATAGAAAGTGCCTTGTTCATGTTTTTACGCGAAAGCATAAATTTTTTCCAACTGTACCACATCAATTTCTCAGAATACTTCCCGCCCGTTTGTTGCACATCATCCTTTCTGTTGCGCACCAAATGGTTATGGATATCAATTTTAACCGGACACATTTCTGTGCATTTGCCACATACCGGACTTGAATAACTCAAGTGTTTAAAATCATCTTGCTGATTAATGTGTTGATTAACAACCGCACCAATTGGCCCGGGAGTGCTGGTGCCATATGCGTGCCCACCAATATGTAGATACACCGGACAAACATTTAAACAAGCACCACAACGAATACATCCCAATGCTTGTCGTTGATCATGTTGTGCCAATAAATTTGATCTTCCGTTATCAACCAATAATACAATAAACTCAGCAGGACCATCAATATCGTCAGCACTTTTAGGACCCACAATGGTATTGTAACTGGTTAAGTGTTGTGATGTACCGTAAGTAGCCAACAAGCTAAAAAATAAATCCAAATCATTAATGGAAGGAAGAAGTTTATCTATTCCTGCAATTACAATATGAACTTTTGAGAATGCTGTGGTTAACCTAATGTTCCCTTCATTTTCAGTGAGTGCCACCTGGCCTGTATCAGCCAATAAAAAATTAGCTCCGGTAATGCCAATATCAGCAGTAGTAAATTTTTTGCGCAACGAATCACGCACATCGCGAGTAATATCACTAGCCTCGGCATCTAATGAAATACCAACCTTGTCATTTAATAATCCTGCAATTTCTGCTCGCGATTTGTGAATGGCCGGCAAAACCATGTGGTATGATTTTTCCTTCGCAACATCAATAATAAATTCGCCCAAATCAGTTTCGCTAATATCAAATGATTTCGAACGTAAATATTCATTCAAACCAATTTCATCAGCCAAACCTGTTTTACTTTTAATAATTGTTTTTGCCTGATGTTTTTCAATAATACTTTCAATTTCAGTTAAGGCGGTTGTTGCATCATCAGCCCAAAGTACCTTGCCTCCTCTTCTAATTACGTTCGACTCAAAATCAATTAAGTATTTATCTAAGTTTTCGGTGATTTTCCATTTGAGATACGCTGCGCGTGTTCTGGCCAATTCTAGATTTGAAAATTGTTGCTTGGCCCTAATAAAAGATTTTTCATAACTGCGCGAAAAAGCAAACATCTTATCTCGATGTTCGGCATTAAATGCAACCTTTTCTGCTTGTGCTAAAAAATCTTCCGCTTTACGCATGAATTCAAATTAAAATAAAAAAAGCCATTATTCAGTCAACATCACATTGTCAATAAGCCTGATTTGACCACACCAACCCGCAATTACCACTGCATAAGTCCTCGATGTATTTGAAATACTGTCAACAGGAGTCATCCATTCAGCATCAATTACATCAAAATACTCCAACTTAATTAAAGGATGTGTAAGCCATGTGGCAGTCGCTTCGTCAAGTGCAATTTTCAACTCTTTACCTAATCTTAAACTTTGCTCAACTGCCAATAATGCCTTTGAAAAGTTTACAGCAACAACCCGCTCTTCATCACTCAAACGCAAGTTTCGAGAACTCATGGCCAGGCCTGATTCTTCTCGCTGGGTAGGCACAATATGCATTTCAATAGTAGGAAACAATCGTCTGATTAATTCCTTTATCACCATACATTGTTGCAAATCTTTTTGTCCGAAAAAAACTTCATCCGGTTCTACCGCATCAAAAAGTTTGGTTACAATGGTAATTACCCCGTTAAAATGTCCGGGGCGCATGGCACCTTCATAGTTTTGTGTGATTGAACCGTAATCATGAGCTTGTGCAGTAACATCTTGTCCATACATAGCTTCTGCATCCGGATGAAAAAGCGCTTGACAGCCCATTTCGTTTAATTTTACTAAGTCGGCCTCCAGAGTATTGGGGTACTTATCAAAATCGTCTTTACTGTTAAATTGGGTGGGGTTCACAAAAATACTACACACAGTATATAGCCCTTTTTGCATAGATGCCGTTATTAAATTTAAGTGTCCTTGATGCAATGCCCCCATGGTTGGCACAAAGCCGATTTTATATCCCTCAATACTTTTTTGCCTGAGGTGCTGTTTTAAAAGTTGGACAGATTTAAATAAAAACATCTACCTGGTTAATTATGTGTTAGTTACGCTTAAATTCAAAATAATTAGGGCGGTATATTACTAATTTTCCACAAATTATATATATTTTTGTGGACTTTTTTAAGCACACCCAATCATGGCAAGAAAGAAAGTTTTGTTCATTTCCTCGGAAATGAGTCCTTACTTAAAAGTGAGTACAGTAGCTGAGTTAGCCAGACGCCTCCCGCAAGCCATACAGGAAAAAGATAACGAAATCAGAGTTTTGATGCCTCGTTATGGCTGTATCAATGAGCGTAGAAATCGTTTGCACGAAGTAGTTCGTTTATCGGGTATTAACATTACCATTGACGATAACGACAATCCTTTAACCATAAAGGTAGCCTCCTTACCCGAGGCAAAAATGCAAGTTTACTTCCTTGATAACGAAGATTATTTTCACCGTAAATTCGTTTACACTGATGAAAATAACGCGTTTTTCAACGACAATGATGAAAGAACCATTTTCTTTTGCAAAGGCGCACTAGAAACGGTTAAAAAATTAGGCTGGCAGCCTGATATTATTCATTGCCAAGGTTGGATGACAGGCTTAATCCCTTTGTATTTAAAAACAATTTACAAGGATGAGCCGGTATTCAAAAATGCAAAAGTGGTATTCAGCGTTTTCGAAAATCAATTTGACGATAGCTTGGGTAAAGACTTTGCACGCAAAGCGAGTTTAAATACCATTGATAACAAACAAATGTCAGCGCTTGATCCATCATGCAGCGGTTTGTACAAATCAGGTATTACACATGCTGATGCAATTGTAAAAGCAAGCAACGAAATTGATCCTGAAATCGACAGCTTTTTGAAAAAACAAAAAGGGAAAATGATTATTGATCATAAAGAGGAGGAAGGTTACGTTGAAGATTATATAAAACTATATGATGACTTGCTGGAAAGACAGAATTAAAATTTATAATCTTACCTTTTTATTTCTCCTTATACTTCTACAAACTGCCTGCAAAAAAGATGTTAATAATGAAGTAGGATCTGATATTATTGGTGATCGTGCTGGCTTTGATGTTAAAGTTACCGACACTTTTGATATAGTTGCTTTTAGCTCAAAGGCCGATTCATTTGATACCCGCTATTTAGGTTACTACATGTTGGGACAAATGTATGATCCCGAGTTAGGCATTTCTACAGCTAACATTGCCCTTCAATATGGCTTACCGGTAGCCAATTTTTCATTTGGGGGAGCCACTATTGACTCAGTGGTATTGCAATTACGATATGCCGGGCCTTTAGGTATTTACGGCAATGCAAAAACACCTCAAACCATCCGTGTGTATGAAATTGCCGAGGACTTGCCTGCCTATCAAACCAGCCCTTACTTTACCAGTAGAACCTATACAAAAGGGGCACTTATTGGTGAATACTTAGGTACTTTTAATATAACTGACAGTGCAAATTATCAACTTGGTGATAAAACCATATTAAATGCACCTCAACTTCGCGTTAAACTCAGCAGCCAACAGTTCATCAATCGTTTACAAAGTGCCGATGCTTCAACCTTTACGAATAATGCAAACTTCAAAGCTGTATTTAAAGGTTTATACATTAGCGCTGAACAATCAGGAATGGTTTCCGGTGATGGCGCAATGACTTACATAAACTTCCGTTCCGATAATTTTCAAACGGCTGTAGTTGTTTATTTCAAACAAAATAATGTTCCGGTGAAGTATGAATTTCCGGTAAACGGTTTTAATGAAGTAAAAGCGAATGAGTTTAAACAAAAACAGACTCCCGAACTTCAATACTCGCTTTCAGGTACCCACAGAAATGTTTGTTATGTTCAGCCGGGTGCCGGAATTAAAACACGCATTATGATTCCGGGGCTGGCTCAATTGGCAAAAAACAATTTAATTTCGGTGTTAGGTGCTAAAATACAATTGGTACTAAAGGATACCGGTTTGTCAAAAACCAACTACCCGCCTCCATCCATTTTAAGAATTAGAGGTACGGATGAATTCGGAAGAAATAAAATCATTCAAGATAATTTTGAAGCCTCTTCCGTTCGTGGAGGCAGCTTTGATGAAACCATTAATGGATATTGGTTTAACGTAACCAGAGAAGTACAACGCATATTATCCACCTATAATAAAACAGGTGAGGATACGAACTTAGGATTTAATATTATTACGGCAGAAGACGATGTTTCATTGGGTATTACGGCAAACAGAGCCGTTTTTAATACCGATAAAAACAATACATCAACAGCCAAAATGAAACTAATTTTAACCTACTCTGTTATAAAATAAGTCGTGATCATTAGATTAAAAAAGGATAGTGCAGCAAATAATGTTAAAGCTTTATTCGATTATCTGAACGAAAAAAATATAGCTTGGCATGAGGTAGTCAACCAAAAACTGGTTGTTTTGCCTAAGATTAATTCTATTGAACTTCCACAACAACTTACTTGCGTTGAAACTACTTACCCCATTTCAACACATTATAAATTAGCATCCAATAATTGGAAATCAAAAACGGTAATTGATGTTAATGGAGTAGAAATTGGTGGCGATTTATTCAACATCATGGCCGGACCGTGTTCGGTAGAAAATGAAGATCAAATTTTTCAAACCGCAGAATTTTTGGCCTCGCTTGGCGTTAAATTTATCAGAGGCGGTGCATATAAACCGCGTACTTCTCCATACAGTTTTAACGGCTTAGGAACCCAAGGGTTGAAATTACTAAAAAAAGCAGCTCAACAATACAATTTGAGGGTAGTGACAGAGGTGTTAGATTTAAGTGTATTGGACGAAGTGGCCGAACACAGTGATGTTTTACAAGTTGGTAGCCGCAACATGCATAATTTTTATATGCTACGCATGTTGGGTAAAACAAATAAGCCTGTGTTACTTAAAAGAGGCTTCCAAGCAAAAGTTGTGGAATGGTTATTGGCCGCAGAATATATTTTAAGCGGTGGCAATGAAAAAGTAATTTTGTGTGAACGTGGAGTGAGAAGTTTCGACCCGTCAAGCAGAAATTTATTAGACCTTGGAGTTGTTCCATTAATAAAAGAATTAAGCCACCTGCCAATAATAATCGACCCTAGTCATGGAACCGGGTCAGCAAATAGAGTAATTCCTGCAAGTATGGCCGCAGCAGCCATTGGGGCACATGGGGTGTTGGTAGAGGTTCATCCAAACCCGCAACAAGCTTTAAGCGACAGTGACCAAGCCATTACTTTTAGTCAGTTTAAAGAGCTACTTGTTAACACGCAATTGCTGCTAAACGCACTAGGAAAACACACCGATACGGAAAGCACTATTTTGAATAGTGTAAGATTATAGTATTTTTGAATACTTATGTGCGGAATTGTAGCATACATAGGCCACCGCGAAGCCTACCCTATTATTGTAAAAGGATTAAAACGTCTCGAATACCGCGGCTATGACAGCGCAGGCGTTGCTTTATTAACTCCTGAAAAAGAATTAAACATTTACAAAAAGAGCGGCAAAGTTGCCGAGCTGGAAAAGGAAACCCAAAATAGAAACACCCATGCTTTCACCGGTATGGGCCATACTCGTTGGGCTACACATGGCGCTCCAAATGATGTAAATGCCCATCCCCACCTCTCGCAAAATGGAGAGTTTGCCATTATTCACAACGGAATCATCGAAAACTATGCAGCGTTAAAAACTGCCCTTCAAAAACGTGGTCACGAATTTAAAAGTGAAACCGATACCGAAGTTCTTATCCACTTAATTGAAGAAGTGTATAAAAATAATCAGGTAAGTTTTGAAGAAGCCGTTCGTATGTCACTTACCCAAGTGGTAGGTGCTTATGCTATTGTGATTTTATCTAAAAGTGACCCTACTTATTTAATTGGTGCCCGCAAAGGAAGTCCAATGGTAGTTGGTGTTGGTGAAGGTGAACATTTTATTGCCAGTGATGCCACTCCTATTGTTGAGTACACCAGAAACGTGGTGTATTTAAATGATGGCGAATTGGTGATTATTGATAACAATAAACTTACCATTAAAACCATTGATAACACCATTAAAACGCCATACATCCAAGAGTTAGAAATCAACTTGGAAAGTATAGAAAAAGGTGGCTTTGATCATTTTATGATTAAAGAAATTTATGAGCAACCTCGTTCTATTTTAGACTCATTTAGAGGAAGAACACATATTAATGATGCCACCATTGCGATGGCAGGAGTTGATAAATTTGAAGATAAAATCAAAAATTTAAAACGACTCATTATTGTAGGTTGTGGTACCAGTTGGCATGCAGGATTAGTGGGTGAGTATTTATTTGAAGATTTTGCACGTATACCAACTGAGGTAGAATATGCATCTGAATTCAGATACAGAAACCCGGTAATTGATGAATCGGATTTTGTAATTGCCATTTCTCAGAGCGGTGAAACTGCTGATACCCTTGCCGCATTAGAGTTGGCTAAAAGCAAAGGTGCTACCATATTTGGAATTTGTAATGTGGTGGGATCATCCATCCCTCGAATTACAGATGCAGGAGCATACACACATGCCGGACCTGAAATTGGTGTGGCATCAACAAAAGCATTTACGGCTCAAGTAACGGCTTTAATTTTAATGGCGTTATCAGTTGCACAAAAACGTGGAACAATTAGTAATGACAGGCTTCGCCAATTGTTAATTGAGTTGGAAACCATTCCTGGTAAAGTTGAGCAAGCATTAAAGTTAGATGACTATATCAAAACCATTGCTTTAGAATTTAAAGACAGCAGAAATGCACTTTATCTTGGTCGTGGTTACGGATTCCCAATTGCTTTGGAAGGTGCTTTAAAGTTAAAAGAAATCAGTTACATCCATGCAGAAGGTTATCCGGCTGCAGAAATGAAACACGGACCAATCGCATTAATTGATGAGGAAATGCCTGTTGTGGTTATTGCTACTCAAAACAGCAATTACGAAAAAGTAATCAGTAATATTCAAGAAGTGCGTGCAAGAAAAGGTAAAGTAATTGCTATTGCTACCGAAGGAGATGAGCATATTAAAGAACATGCTGATTATGTAATTCATATTCCTCCATGTGAAGAAGCCATGCTTCCATTGGTTGCCAGTGTGCCTTTACAACTGCTTTCTTATCACATTGCTGTGATGAGAGGTTGTAATGTTGATCAACCAAGAAACTTAGCTAAATCAGTAACGGTGGAGTAATAAAATTTCAACCTAAAATAAAAGCCGGCATGTAAAACATGACCGGCTTTCTTTTTACCCCCTAATCATAGCGCTGTTGCGCGAGTACGTAAACTACTACATATGATTACGAACACAAATTTAGGCCAAGCGGTGGAAAAAACAATACAAGTTGCATAATTTTTTATTTATTCAACATCCACCGCATATATGGCTTGAATGGGGATTACCAAATTATTTTCAATCCAAACACCATTGGTATCTGTACCTAGTACTTTGGTTATAATCTTTTTGTAACCATCAGGTGTTTTTAATACCAGTATTGCCTTGCGGTTTGATACCTTACCTAAAGTTGCAGCCTTATCTAAATTAACCCTGCGAACACGTTGGTCTTCTACCCTTGTCAGCACGTCCTCTGCTAACAATTTTATTCCTTCAGGATTTTTTATTTCCTCAATCTCTCTAATGTTAACTACTACATTCATATGCCAAAATATAATCAAGTTGTTGTGCTAAAAACACAACAACTTGAAGTGTTATAAATATTAAAGTGCTTGCTCGTAACGTTTGCTTACTTCATCCCAGTTGATGATGTTCCAGAACGCAGCGCAATAATCAGGTCTGCGGTTTTGGTAATGCAAGTAATAAGCATGTTCCCATACATCCAACCCTAATATTGGAGCTCCGTTACAATCCGTAACTACATCCATTAAAGGATTGTCTTGATTTGGGGTTGAACAGATTTTTAATTTTCCGTTTTCAACACATAACCAAGCCCAACCGCTACCAAAACGCGTGGTAGCTGCCTTATTAAATTCTTCTTTGAATTTTTCCATGCCACCTAACTCGGCATCAATGGCTGCTTGCAACTTAGCTGATGGCTTTGAACCGTTATTTCCTAAAATGGTCCAAAACAACGAGTGGTTGTAATGCCCACCACCGTTATTTCTAACAGCCATTGGATATTTGCTGATGTTTTTACAAATGTCTTCAATGCTTAATGATTCAGCTTCTGTTCCTGCAATTGCATTGTTCAAATTGGTTACATAAGCTTGGTGGTGTTTCGTGTGGTGAATTTCCATGGTACGCGCATCAATATGTGGTTCTAATGCGGTGTAATCATAAGGTAGTTTTGGTAATTCAAATGCCATAATTGTATATTTTAGTGTTTTAAAACTTGTTCGAAAATAGGAATTATTACTTCTAGATTGTAATGAAAATGGTTAATTTCGATATAAACTTAGATTATCATGAAAAATGAGCCCTACAATTTACTTTTTAGTTTGTTAATGAGTTCCATAACCATTTCATCGTGTTGTAATCCAATTGGTTCGGCCTCTGGTATTGATTGTTCAAAATTCGCACAAAATAATGGGATTAGGCTTATAATTTATATGGACACTGTAAATAAAGGATTCACTTATAATGAATTGAGCTCAATTTATGTGATTAGATATGATAATTTGGGATTTAAATCACAGGCAGACACTACATACCTTGATTTCCAAAACGCAATGAATGAAGCAGGTAATCTTGTATTTAATTTATTTACACCGGAATCTGATAAAGATGCCGACTACTTGGTAAAGGCAAGTTATTTAATAGCAAGCCAAAGCGCTGACTCAACC
>JBKDBG010000040.1:0-8269 GCA_046314755.1 Bacteroidota bacterium
ACGTTTATGCATTAAACTATGATATGGGTTATATACTAGGACAAAAAGAATTTGATGATAAGTCATATTCCTATATCGGATTTGGATACAAAGTTGAGTTCGGCAGTTCAGATCGTGTAGTTACATCAGAAAGTGCCACAGCGAGTCAATTAGCAGAAATTAATCAATCGGATAACGAATTACTACCGGCAAAAAGCTCTTCCTTATTTACGTTTAAGTTTGGCTATATGTACGGATACCAATATTCATTCAATCGTAATATAAGTGCTTTTGCCGAACTACATGCAAAAACATTCTTCTTTTTGGCGAATGAAGTAGGTATAAATGCAGGTTTAAGAATCAGGCCTTAATGCCCAATAGTTTTAGTACTTAAATCCTGGCCGCTTGCGGCCAGGATTTTTTTTGCGCGAATGCCATAGTACACTAAATATAAAAAGCAAAGTACAGCAATGCCATAACTCATATGAATGCCAATGCTTGGGTTATCTGCCATTAATCCTTGTAGTGGCGGAATAATGGCACCACCTACAATCATCATAATTAAAAACGATGAAGCTTGTGATGTGTATTTGCCTAGTCCGTTAATAGCTACGCTAAAAATACAAGGCCACAATACCGAACATGCCAAACCACCACTTATAAAAGCGTATAAGGCAATATTACCTGTGGTAAATAAACCAATCAACATGGCTAATACGCCAAAGCTGCTAAATAAAATTAATGCCTGAACTTGATTTTCTCCTGCAATAAAATTCATCAACATCATCAATACCACCGGAATGAGGTAAGCATAAAACAACGATACCGGATTTCCATTTAAATAATTTACGCCAACTACCACTGCAAACGCAATTAATGGCATCAACGCCATCATTATTTTTTTACCGGTGTTCCCTAAATCAAATGCACTCACCGCTCCTGTCCATCTGCCAATCATTAAACTTCCCCAATACAAAGAAATAAAAGGAGAAATGGCCGCTTCACTCCAACCGCCAAACTCAGGTAATTGCAGTAAGGCACCCATGTTGCTTTGAATACTTACTTCAACACCAACATATACAAATATGGCAACCATACCCAAGGTAAGTTGAGGATATTTTAAGGCACCCATATCTAAGTTTACTTCGTCACTTTGTACTTGTGTGTGTTTTAAACCCGTAATGCCGAAAAACAAGGCCATAGCCGCAAATAATCCGGCCATAATTAAATACAACTCATTAATTGATGAAATAGAAGCATTGCCTTGTCCGCCCATCTTTCCAAATAACAGAAAGCTAACAATTACCGGTCCAATGGTGGTTCCTAAAGAGTTAATGCCTCCGGCTAAATTTAGTCGATGTGCACCTGTATCGGCCGTGCCTAAACTTACAGCGTAAGGTTGTGCGGCAGTTTGTTGTAAACTAAAGCCAAGTGCCACCACAAAAAATGCAGTTAAAATAAATGCAAATGAAGCGGCATGCACGGCAGGTATAATGGCTAAAGCACCAAGCATAGATATAATTAACCCAATCACAATTCCTTTCTTATAACCTACTTTATTTAACAAATCGTTTTGGGTTATTCGTGAATACACAAACAATAATATCGACCCAATGAAGTAACCTCCGTAAAAAGTAAAATCAATTAATTGACTTTGAAATTGCGTAAGGTTAAAATGTGCCTTACAAAAAGGAATAAATATTCCATTTGATGCTGCAACAAATCCCCAAAAGAAGAAAACAATAATCAGGGTGTATAATTCGCTTTTTCTTGTTGTACTCATAAGTCAAAAATAATGGGTTTGTTGGCTGTTGCTTTCGGGTTCTCCACAGGTAAAAGTGTTAATTATGATAAAGTTGTATGGTTTAACATCGCATAATATCCGTTTAAATTCCATTTTTACCATTCATAATTTTACCATCATCACCTCTTAAAAAATAATTAGTTTTGATTGACTTAATCTTACACCTATGAAATGTTTATTCGTAATCTTATTGGGATTTGGATTTACGTTGCCAGCAACATGCGGTAAAAACAAAAAGGATGTGTCAAAATGTAACCATTCTACACCTCAAACCGAAATAAATAAAATGGCATTGTTTGGTCCTAAAATTCTAATTAAAACAGAGAAAGCAGTTTAGTTCATGAAGCCTATAGCAAAAGAAAAATTGTACTGGATTTGTCAGTTCGGAGGATGGCTTACGTTCCTTTCTATTGAACTGATTGGTTATTTAATGATTGATGGTTTTAGGGCTTCATTGATACTGAATGCAAGTGTGAACTTTGCATTAGGAATTGGCATTACACATTTATACCGCTTGTTTGTAATCAAAGCCGGGTGGTTAAATTTGCCGCTTTATAAAATTATTCCGCGTGGTATACTAGCTGTTGTGGTAATGGCCAGTGTACTCACTGTCATTAATATTCCGCTCGATCGATATACCTATCCAATCTTTCAACAATTAGAGATCAATGTAGGATCGGTGATGGGCTACTTTTTTAACCTGAGTAAGTTTGTGTTGCTTTGGACACTCACGTATCATCTATTCCAATATTGGGAGCGTTTATTGGTGGCCGAAAAGGAAAAATACCAACTTCAGGCAGTAGCAAGGGAAAATGCTTACCTCAATTTAAAAAACCAATTGAATCCACACTTTTTATTTAACAGTTTAAACAGTATTCGCACCTTGGTTGATACGGATCCCAAATTAGCAAAGTCGGCCATTAATCAATTAAGCGGTTTGTTGCGCAGTTCATTGCACAGCAACAAATCTAAAACCATTGCACTAAAACAAGAGTTACAAACCGTAGAAGATTATTTACACATTGAAAGCATTCGTTTTGATGAACGTTTGCACTGGCAAAAGCAGGTGCCTGAAGAATTAATGGATTGTCAAGTGCCACCCATGATGTTACAAACCTTAGTTGAAAATGCTGTTAAGCATGGCATTTCTAATTTAAAGCATGGCGGAAAGATTTATTTAACGGCCAATGCTGAGCATGGAAAGTTAGTGATTACTTTGATCAACACCGGATCGTACGAGCCTAAACTCGGTCATGAAGGCGTTGGACTTGAAAATACCCGTGAGCGTTTAAAATTATTGTATGAAGATGCTGCATCATTAGAAATACAAAACATCCCAAATGAACAAGTGAAAACAACCATAACATTACCATTATGAGCATTACCACCATTATTGTTGATGATGAAAGATTAGCACGTGAAGGGCTAAAACAACTATTGAAAGAAATAGGTGAAATTGAATTGGTAGGAGAGGCAGCCAATGCCGATGAAGCCATTGACTTAATAGAAAAACACAAACCTCAATTGATGTTTTTGGATATTGAAATGCCGGAAAAAAATGGGTTTGATTTATTGGAAGAATTAATTGAAACACCGGTTGTAATTTTTACAACGGCTTACAATGAATTTGCTTTAAAAGCATTTGATGTAAACGCCTTAGATTATATTTTAAAGCCTATTGAAATGCCCAGGCTTAAAGAAGCTATTTCGCGTGCCAAAAGGCTGGTGGCTGAAGAGGTGTTGAATAAGCAAGAGGAACGTAAATTGGCCGAAACCGACCAAGTGTTTATACGCGATGGTGAAAGGTGTTGGTTTGTAAAGCTCACTGAAATTAGAATGATTGAAAGTGCAGGCAATTATGCTAAAATTCATTTTGATAAATACCAACCCCTCATTCATAAAACCCTCAATGCATTGGATGAGCGCTTAAGTGAGAAGTTATTTTTCAGAGCCAATCGACAGCAAATTATTAACCTGCAATACATTGATAAAATCGAGCCGTTTTTTAATGCAGGATTTTTAATTTACATGAAAGACGGTGCGAAGGTGGAAGTTAGTCGCAGGCAGGCTGTAAAGTTTAAGGAAATGATGAGTTTGTAATTGATGAAACATCAACGCATAAAAAAAGCTGTTTCCCAAAAGGAAACAGCTTTTTTTCGTTTATAGTAAATACTTGAATTAGTGTGTTGCCAAGTAAGAAGCGATACCTTCTGCAGTATCTTTTAATGCATCTTTGCCTTTGCTCCAATCAGCAGGACAAACCTCGCCATTGGCTTCAAAATATTGCAAGGCATCAACCATACGTAAAGTTTCATCTACGCTGCGGCCAAGCGGTAAATCATTTACTACTTGATGACGAACGATACCGTTTTTATCAATTAAAAATAATCCACGGTATGCTACTGAATCTTCACCTTGATTGCCAATCCAAATCATATCACCGTTATCATCATAATTGTAATGTCCGGCCAATACACCATAGTTTAATGCAATGGTTTTGTTTACATCAGCCACCAACGGATATTTTACCCCTTCAATACCACCTTTGTTTTGAGGAGTATTTAACCATGCCCAATGTGAGAATTTAGAATCAATAGAACAACCCACAACAACTACGTTGCGTTCTTCAAATTCAGCCATTCTTCTTTGGAAAGCGATAATTTCTGTTGGACACACAAAAGTGAAATCAAGCGGATAAAAGAAAAATACAACATGCTTTTTGCCGATGTATTGTTCCAATGAAAAATCTTCAACAAACTCACCGCCATTAACTACAGCGGTAGCTTTAAACGAAGGAGCTTTTTTACCTACTAACATAATCATATACGTGTTTAAATATTATGAAACAAAAGTACTGTTTACCTTAATTGTGTCTTTAATTTTTTATTTAATCCCTTCATAATTAATGGTTATGTTAACCATTCATAGAAGCTAGAAACTCCTCGTTGCTGGCCGTGTTTTTCATGTTCTTCAACAATAAATCCATGGCTTCTTCCGGGTTCATATCTGCAATGTGGTTACGCAATATCCATATACGTTGCAGGGTTGATTTATCCAATAATAAATCCTCTCTACGCGTGCTGCTGGCCACAATATCAATAGCCGGATAAATACGTTTGTTTGCCAAACGTCTGTCGAGTTGAAGTTCCATGTTACCGGTTCCTTTAAATTCCTCAAAGATTACCTCATCCATTTTACTTCCGGTTTCGGTTAATGCTGTTGCAATTATGGTTAATGAACCACCATTTTCAATTTTACGTGCAGCACCGAAAAAGCGTTTTGGTTTGTGTAATGCATTCGCATCAACACCACCTGATAAAATTTTACCTGATGCCGGTTGAACGGTATTGAATGCCCTAGCCATACGCGTAATTGAATCTAATAATATCACCACATCATGTCCGCATTCTGTCATACGTTTTGCTTTTTCCAAAACAATATTCGCAAGTTTTACGTGTTTTTCAGCCGGTTCATCAAAGGTACTTGCAACTACTTCTGCACGCACACTGCGTTGCATATCGGTTACTTCCTCCGGACGTTCATCAATCAATAAAATAATTAAATAAACCTCAGGATGATTTTTGGCTATGGCATTGGCCACATCCTTTAATAAGATGGTTTTACCTGTTTTAGGTTGAGCCACAATTAAACCACGTTGTCCTTTACCTATTGGAGCAATCAAATCAATAATGCGGGTTGAATAGGCCGATGCATTTTTTGACAGGTTTAATTTTTCATCAGGAAATAATGGTGTTAAGTGTTCAAACGCAACCCTGTCTCTAACATCAGCAGGACTTAATCCGTTAACTGATTCAATTTTAATTAATGCAAAATACTTTTCACCTTCTTTTGGCGGGCGAATACTGCCTTTTATGGTATCGCCTGTTTTTAATCCCAATAATTTTATTTGTGATGGAGAAACATAAATATCATCAGGCGATGGCATGTAGTTATAATCACTCGAACGTAAGAATCCATAACCATCTTGCATGGTTTCTAATACACCTTCGCTGGAAACAATACCTTCCAACTCTTGCAACAATGCATTTTGTTGATTGATTCTTTCTTGGCGTTCATTGCGCTCTTGGGCACGTTTGTCTTTCCAATTTACTTGAGGATTGTTTGAAGTGTTTTCTTCTGTGTTTTCATTTTTTACTTCAAGCGAAGTCATTTCGTTTTCGGCAGTAACCGTTGTTGATTCCGTATTTTCAACAGGTGTAGGAGTGAAGTCAATGTCATCAATTAAACTGTCGCTTCCGTTGTCTAGCATGCGCTCTTCGCTTACCGGTTTAGCATCTGTTTTTTTGCGAGGTCTTTTTTTCTTGGTATCACCTTCTGCATTTGTTTCTTCAGCAACTTGTTCTTCCTTGGCATCTTTTACTTTTTTGCCGCGAGCAGGCTTTGCATTTTTCTTAATAGACTCTAACAATTCTTGTTGAGCCATAATGCTGTTCATAAGTTCATCTTTTGTCATTCCTGCGGTGTTAGGAATATTTAATGAATTTGCTACTTCAACCAATTCCGAAATAAGCATATCGGAAAGCGTACTTAAACTATACATCTAAATTAATTTGTGTGTTGTAAAGAATTAAACTGATTTTTTCCGAAACGGTTTTTTAAATAAATGCGATTCGGAAGAATTTGAGTTTGGAAGAGTTTCCGTTCGCAAGGTAAACATATTTTTTAAAATGCAAAATGTTCTTAAATTATTAATCATTGCGTTTCATTGTCAACCACATACATATACTTAACCGTAAAATGACTAATTTTATGAAGGCATAAAATAGTTATTGTATACATTCGCGCACATCACAAAATATTCATTAATGGCAATTTTATTGTTTTTTGTAGGTCATTGGTACCTATCGTTATTCGGGCAAACATTTTACCTGCATCGTTATGCAGCACATCGCATGTTTACCATGAATAAGTTTTGGCAAACATTTTGGCACTTGTTTGCATGGATCACCCAAGGTTCATCTTATTTAAATGCAAGGGCTTACGCTATATTACATCGTATGCACCATGCTTACAGCGACACCGAAAAAGATCCTCACACGCCACAGTTTTTTAAAGAGGTTTTTTCTATGATGTGGCATACACGCAGTGTTTATAATGGCGTTTTGCGCGGAACCATGGACGTGGAAGAAAAATTTTTAAAGAATTATCCGGTGTTTCCAATCATTGATAAAATTGCCGATATGTGGTTATCACGTTTGGCGTTTGCCGGATTTTACATTTGGTTTTATGTGGAGTTTGCCACACAATGGTGGATGTTTTTATTATTGCCAATCCATTTTTTAATGGGTCCTGTGCATGGCGCCATCGTGAATTGGGCAGGCCATAAATACGGCTATCAAAATTTTGACAATAAAGACCATTCGCGCAACACCTTAATCATTGATTTTTTAATGTTGGGTGAATTGTTTCAAAATAACCATCACCATGCAGGTGCACGTCCGAATTTTGCCATGCGTTGGTGGGAAGTAGATCCTGTTTATCCGGTAATGAAGTTATTACACTTTATAGGTGTGATTAAATTGGTTCCGATAAAAAGTTCGGGCAGATAAAAGTTCAAATTGGTTTAAATTATAACGCCCTCCTTGCACATTCGTGCCAGGAGGGCGTTTCTTTTATGGTTCGACTAAAGCGTTTGGTTATACCAATAACTTAACCGGATTTTCTAATAAGGTTTTTAACGTTTGTAAAAATGCTGAACCTACAGCCCCATCTACTACACGGTGATCACAGCTTAAAGTTACCTTCATCATATGGCCAACTTTAATTTCGCCATTTTCAACCACAGGCATCTCTTGTACAGCACCTACAGCTAATATACAGGCATCTGGCGGGTTGATAATCGCTGTAAATTCTTCAATACCAAACATACCTAAGTTTGAAATGGTAAATGTATTTCCTTCAAACTCATTCTGCTGTAATTTTTTATTTTTAGCTTTTGTAGCAAGTTCTTTTACTTCTGCACTGATATGTGAAATACTCTTACTGTCGGCAAATTTTACAACAGGTACAATTAGGCCATCTTCAATGGCTACAGCAACACCAATATGTATGTGGTGGTTGTATCTGATTTTATCTCCCAACCATGATGAGTTGGCTGCAGGATTCTTACGTAATGCTCCGGCAACCGCTTTGATGATGATGTCGTTTACCGAGATTTTCACATCGCTATATTCTAACATGGCTTTGCGCGCTTCTAACGCTTTACCCATGTTAATGTTCATGGTTAAGTAGAAGTGCGGAGCAGTATGTTTGCTTTCGCTTAACCTGCGTGCAATTACTTTACGCATTTGCGACACATTTACTTCTTCAAAACTTTCTTGACCTACAACACTTGGTAAAATTACGGTTTGTTTTGTACCACCTGCGGCCGGGGTAAATTGTTCAACATCACGTTTTACAATTCTTCCACCATCACCGCTTCCATTCACTTGCGATAAATCAATGCCTTTTTCTTCTGCAATTTTT
>JBKDBG010000041.1:0-8078 GCA_046314755.1 Bacteroidota bacterium
ATAGAATTTTTTTTTACAAACTCATCCTTTTTTTCAATTCATAAATAAAATATTAAAAAATATTAATGCTCTGAAAATAAGGTACATAAAACATAAAACAAGATGCTTAAAGTTGTATTTGAACGGCCTGAATTTTTATTCAGATAAATTTTTCTGACTGTAAATCAAAGTCTTGTGCATCTTCTGTGGTAAAAAACTGTCTTTTTTGATTTTTTCCGCACAAATCATCCATTTCCGGGTGATTTTCTAAATATTTCTTAAGGCTTTGGGCAACGATTTCTCCTTGGGTAATAATGCGAATATGAGGTGGTGTGTATAATCTGATTTTTTCAAATAATAACGGGTAATGCGTACATCCTAACACCAACGTATCAATATCCTGATGTTGAACTAAAATTTGATTGATGTGCTTCTTTATAAAATAATCTGCTCCCGGCTTATCGGCTTCGTCATTTTCAACCAAAGGCACCCACATTGGGCAGGCCTCTTGAAACACATTAATTTGAGGAAAGAATTTTTTAATCTCTACTACATAAGATTGTGAACTTACAGTACCTTTCGTTGCAAAAATTCCTACTTTCCCGGTTTCTGTATATGAGCCAATAATTTCTGTGGTGGGCCTGATTACGCCCAACACTCTTTTTTGCGCATCAATTAATGGTAAATCTTTCTGCTGTATGGTTCTCAATGCCTTTGCTGATGCCGTATTACAAGCCAATATCACCAAATTACAACCTTGATCAAATAAATACTTCACACAAGACAGTGTGTATTCATAAACCGTTTCATAACTTCTGGTTCCGTAGGGTGCTCTGGCATTATCACCTAAATATAAATAATCATATTCAGGCAATTGCCTCATAAATTCTTTAAGTATGGTTAATCCGCCATAACCACTATCAAATACACCTATTGGACCCGGTTTATGCATACTGCAATATAAATGATTGTTTTACCAATAAAAAAAGCCGCAAACAAGTGCTGCGGCTTTTTTAAAATAATATGATCTATTTTATTGAATCAGTACCTTTTTAGAAATTGTTCCTTTATCCGTAGTAATGATTAAAAAGTGAATTCCTTTTGAAAGAATCGTTACTTCATTTATACCTTCAACAACATCCAAATTTCTTCCCATCAAATCATACACTTTTACTTGTTGAATTTGAACGGTACTCGATGACCTAAATTGAATTACACCTGCGCTTGGAATTGGATACACTTGAACGTTTTGTTGCAATAACTCTTCTTCATAAACACCCACATTTGATTTCACTTTCACCACAACGCTATCTTTTGCTCTGGCAAACGGTAATTTATCTGCCGCAATTTCTTGCACAAATAATGTAGCGATAGTGTCATTTATTGTTGGAACGGTAAACGAAATTGAATTTGCAGCTGTTGCATTATTTAATACGGTTTCTACCATGCTGCCTTGCGCATTTTTGTACTGAACCGAAACCCTTACAGAATCTGCATTTTGTTTCGTCCATGTAACATTGTAAGAACTATCAATGGTTAATTCGGTATTTGCTGTGGGTGATGTAATGGCAACACTTGACGACACAACGGTAATGTTGCCTGACAAGCTGTTAACGGTTGCATCTGCCGCACTAACCAATCGTATTTTATAGGTTGAGCCATTAGCCCAAGTTACCGCCAATTTAAATAAATTATCTTGTGCAGCAACCGTAGCCAAATTGACAAACGGAGTTGTCATGTCAGGTTGATATTGTATGGTTACACTATCCACATTTTGGCTGCTCCAGGTAATGTTGTATTCTTTACCTCTGGTCCAAGTTACATTGCCATTTGGTGCAGTAAGCGTGATAAGCTTGGTATTTGCATCAGGGATATAAGTAAGGTTGGTGAAATTAATTCTATCCACCCACTCCGGATTATCAATAAACGGATTGCGATTTTTTTGTATAGAGAAAATGTATTCGTTACGTGCAATTTCTAAATTACTTGGAGGATCTTGTTGATGCCACTGTAACAAAATATTAATGTCTTGCGCAGGGGGAACGCGCCATTGGTAACCTCTTTGGCCATTATAGTGAACCAACATATATAGCAAAGCTCTTGCCGCATCTCCTTTTTGATCGTCTTTTGGTTCATATACGGTTTTACCATTTGCATCGGTTCCTAATTTACCAAAACCTGTAGGTGAAGTGTAAGTTGGGTTTGCAACAATGCCAAACGGATTGTTACTTCTTCTTGCGTTTGCATTTACTTGATGTGCAGGAAATAAATTATGCAGGTCATTAAACTCAAGTACTTCTCTACCGTTAATATTCGGCCAATTGTTCCCAAGTACCGGGTTTAAAGGCATCCAACTTTGTGAAAAGGTATGTTCTCTTGAAAGAATTCCTGAACCTGAACTTGCATTCCATACAAAAGGCTCCTCATATATATAGGGTATTCCGGTATAAACACAATTCACTACCTTGCGGCCATTTGTAGTATCACGAGTAAGGTAACTGTTGATTACTGTTGAAATATAGTTACTGTAAAATATGGTATCGTGTGGAGTTTGAAGCCTTGTTGTTAAATCTGTAATGAATGTTGCACTACTTGGATTAATAGTGCTATAATAACTTCCCGGTTGTTTTCCGGGTGTGGTTACTGTTGCCGCAACCGCTCCTGAAGTCTTATAGTTTTCATAACCATCAGGACCATTAAAAGAAAATGCAGCAAATGAATAAGTTGTATTTGCTAAAATGTAGGTAGGTCTGATTAATGCCGTATCATTACCAATGTAGGCCACTTGAGCGCCACCAATATAATCACCGCGTTTGTAGGTAACCCCATCAACCGGAGCTTCGGTTAAATTGTTACCGGTTTTACGTAACAAAATATATTTTTCGGCACCACCGGTAGCTCTTGCAAAACTTACGTTCATGGCATGAGTGCGCAAATTAGATATGTTTACATTGCCCGCTTGGTTAGCCGGTTCCGTTGCAAACAAACCACCAATTGCATAAAAGTTTATGATATACGGATTTTTCTCTGCATCATTACTGTACACTTTTATGGTTGCAAATCTGCTGCCTTGAGCACTTGCATTAAACAATAAACGAAATGTATCAGTACCATTATTAGGAGGTGTAATGCTATCAAACATACCTATTGAAAAATCCGAACCATGTGCACCGGAAATAATTATACTGTCAATTTTTAAATCGATCGATGTTCCCGGATTTTCAATGGTAAATAATCTTGACGAAAGATTGCCATAAGTAAATGTTCCTCCGTTAAGCAAGGTGGTTGTATTACTTTTTAAATTAATACCCACACCGGCAGGAGGTGCTTTTTCAACCGTAATATTATCTAATGCCATATTGCCACCGCCCGTGGTTGATCCGGGCAATTTATTGGTATAATTAAACCTTACCCATCTTGTTGTTGGACTTAATGTTTCTGTTACCAAAGGGGCATTAAAGTTTGTAGCAGATGTAGGCGCAGAGGTGTAACTTTTAATAGTGGTCCAGCTTACCCCATCAGGACTTTCTTGTACATCAAATTGCCCTGTCCATGGCCTTCCGGCATTTTGCGGGCTGATGAAGTAAGTTAAATTACCCGGTCTTTCGGTAAAACTAATCGTAACGTTTTCACCTGTAGCATCTAATCTTGCCGATAAGGCATCGTCTTTACCAAAAGCGTAAGTAAGATTACCATTTGTTCCTACATTATAACTCCAGCCTGATGGTGGAGTAGAAACTCCCGGTGTACTAAAATTCCATGTTGTTGGCAAAACAGCTTGTGCTGTCGCAAACAATGGCGCAAAACACAATGCAAGTAAAAAATTCTTCATTTTATAATTTTAAAAAGCGATGCAAGTTAATCAATCAATTGGTATTGCCTTATTAACTTGTGCTAATTGTACATTAAATTTTTATTGAAACTTGTTATGTTTACTCCTAAATAATCAGCAAATTTGCCACTCCATTCTCAAAAGCCACAAACGTGACCGAACAAGTTAGTACCAAGCATTTAGCCACTGTTGAGCAAGCCCAACAGCTTGGCCTTCGCCCTGAAGAGTTTGATAAAATTAAAGAAATCTTAGGACGCACCCCAAATTTTACTGAATTAAGTGTTTACTCGGTTATGTGGAGTGAACATTGCTCTTACAAAAACAGTATTGTTTGGTTAAAAACACTTCCTCGTGAAGGCAAAAACATGCTGGCAAAAGCCGGTGAAGAAAACGCAGGGTTAATTGATATTGGTGATGGATTAGCCTGTGCATTTAAAATTGAAAGTCATAACCACCCGAGTGCCATTGAGCCATACCAAGGCGCAGCAACCGGAGTAGGTGGAATCAACCGTGATATTTTTAGCATGGGCGCACGCCCAATTGCACAAATGAACAGTTTGAGATTTGGCAACATTAAAAACGAACGCACAAAATGGCTTGTTCGAGGTGTTGTAAAAGGAATTGGAAATTATGGTAACGCATTTGGTATTCCTACCGTTGGCGGTGAAGTTTATTTTGATGATTGTTATCAAATAAATCCTCTGGTAAATGCCATGAGTGTTGGTATTGCAAAGGTTGGCAAAACAGTAAGCGCAGTGGCTGAAGGCATTGGCAATGCCGTGTATATTTATGGCTCATCAACCGGAAAAGATGGTATTCATGGTGCAGCCTTTGCCTCAAAAGATATTACAGAAGATTCTGCGAAAGATTTACCATCAGTGCAAGTGGGAGATCCGTTTTGGGAGAAATTAATTTTAGAAGCTACCATGGAGTTGCTTGAAACAGGCGGAGTGGTTGGTATGCAAGATATGGGAGCTGCCGGTATTACTTGTTCAACCAGCGAAATGAGCGCTAAAAGCGGAACAGGAATGAAAGTGTGGTTGGATAAAGTGCCCATGCGACAAGCAGATATGAAAGATTGGGAAATATTACTTTCTGAATCACAAGAACGCATGTTGGTGGTGGTGAAAAAAGGATTTGAAAAACAATTTGAACAAATATTTGAAAAGTGGGATTTAACCTACGCTCAGATTGGTGAAGTAACAAATACCGGAAAAGTTCAGTATTACATGCATGAGGAGTTAGTGGGTGATATTCCGGCCGAAAGTTTAGTACTTGGTGGTGGAGCTCCTGTTTACCACAGAGAATATACTGAGCCTGCTTATTTTAAAACCATCGAGAAATTTAACATCAACGATGTAAAGGATTGTGATTTAGCTGAGGCTGCCGTGATTGCAAAAGCCTTAGCAGCTCACCCAAATATTGCCAGCAAACGTTGGGTTTACAACCAGTACGATTCTATGGTTGGAACCAACAACCAAACTACGAATGCACCAAGCGATGCTGCCGTAGTAAAAGTGAAAGAAAACAATTCATCCATTGCCATGACGGTAGATTGCAACAGCCGATTTGTGCATGCCAATCCGTTTGTTGGCGGAATGATTGCAGTGAGTGAAGCAGCTCGTAACTTGGTTTGCAGTGGCGCTGAACCTGCTGCCGTTACCAACTGTTTAAATTTTGGTAACCCTTATAATACAGAAGTGTATTATCAATTTGTACATGCCATAAAAGGTATGGGTGAAGCCTGCAAAAAATTTGATACTCCAGTAACAGGAGGTAATGTGAGTTTTTATAATCAAAGCAGTGATAATGATGCTGTTTTTCCTACACCAACCATTGGCATGGTAGGATTAATTAAACAAGGGAAAAAACACATGACGCTTGATTTTAAATCAGCAAATGATGCCATTTATTTAATCGGCACTTCAAAAAATGATATTGCTTCTTCACAATATTTAGTTTCGCAAAGAGGAGTTGAACTTTCTCCTGCACCTGCCTTTAACTTGGATGAAGAGCATCAAATACAACAAGCAGTAAGCAAACTTATCCATCAAAACTTGGCTCAATCAGCACATGATTGCAGCGAAGGCGGATTATTTATTTGTTTGCTTGAAAGTGCCATGTATCGTAACCTTGGTTTTGCCATTCATAAAACAAATGCAACGTTAAGAAATGATGCCTTTTTGTTTGGCGAAGCACAAAGCAGAATTGTTGTTTCGGTTGCACCAACCAACATCCAAGCTTTTGAAACATTTTTAGCACAAAACAATATTCCATTCGAAAAATTAGGAACAGTTACTTCAGGAGCTATTGCTATTGATGAGCATTCATTTGGGAACACCAATGATTACAAATCAATTTATGAAACAGCCCTTGAAAAGGAGTTGGAATAACGACTAAGTAATGGATTAAAAATAAAATTAGGGTTGGCCGTAGTGGTCAGCCCTAATTTTTTTGTCATTGCTATTCAAATAGTTGTGTTTAATTTTGAGAAGCTTGTAACCTTTTATAGGTTACTCGCGTAATACCCTTGTTACCTAACCAATGACTGCATCTGAATACAATACATGCGTTGATTTATATGCTGACGGAGTGTTTCGCTTTGTGCTCAAAAACACACGTGACCAAGAATTATCGCGCGATGTGGTGCAAGATACGTTTGAAAAACTTTGGGTAAAGGCTCATCAAATTGAGTTTGCTACAGCAAAATCCTATTTATTTACCGCGGCCTACCACACCATGATTGATGCGATTAGAAAAGATAAAAAGCATGCCGATATTGATGAAGGTGAATTCGAAAACTATCAAACCGAAAATCATTACAACGATTTAAAAAGTATCATCAATAAAGCACTGTATAAACTACCCGACATTCAACGTGTGGTCATTACGCTTCGTGATTATGAAGGATACAGTTATGAAGAAATTGGAAAGATTACCGGATTAAATGAAAGTCAAGTAAAGGTTTACATTTACCGAGCACGTGTGTTTTTAAAATCATATTTGGTTGATTTAGATAGGGTGATATGAAATTAGACAGAACAACATATGAAATATTCTTAATTGATTATCTGGAAGGAAATTTAACTCCTTTACAGGTATCGGAATTATTGTTGTTTTTGGAACAAAATCCTGATTTAAAACAAGAGTTTGAAGGTGTTGAGTTGGTGTTGTTACACCATGACCAGATCAACCCACTAGATAAATCAGCACTTAAAAAAAGCGAACAAGTTATCGTTACTCCTGAAATAGAACAACTGTTGTTTGCGAAAACAGAAGGTGATGCTACCGCAGAAGAATTAACACAACTTGAAGAACTCACTCATGTTTATCCTTCACTTAAAAAAGAAGAAAAATTGTTTTCACTTGCCCGATTATCACCTAATGAACAATTTGTATTCACACCAAAACGCCAACTGAAAAAATACAGTATTGGTGTATATTACAAATATGTAAGTGCAATTGCGGCTATGCTCTTAGCCACATTTTTTATTTATAGTTTGTATCAACCAAACAAACCCGCGCAACAGCTATCGCAAATCACTCCGTTTGAAAATAACCTCAACAACCATTCGCCAAACAAAAATGAACGTGTTGTAAAAAGCTTTGATGCAACAAGAACAACTACACTTCCAACCTCAAACATTCAAACTAAAACAACTAAGTTAGGGGATCAAGAAGTTGTTGTAAATCGTTTAATGTTGGCGCAGCAAGCCATTCCCGTTCAGCCTGCTACACTAGTAATGAATAAGCCAACTTTACAACCCATTGCAATGGCTTCAATTGAGTTTACACGTGAACCATCATTAAAAATTGTATTGGCAGGAAACAATAAAACCTGGGTTGATGAAAACGGTTTTTTACATCCTGAAAAATGGATCAAACGAAAAGTTAAAGAAGAAACAAACCCGAATCAGCTTTTACAACGATTTAACAACCTCACAGGCGCAGGTATTGTAGTTGAAAAAGATACAACATCAGGAAAGGTTACGCGTTTTGAAATTGCAGGTATGGCATTTGCCATGGGCCGTTAATAGATTCATCAAATTTTTTCAAAAAAATTTTCATTCCGCTGTAACCTTTATTCATCCAAACACGTATAACTCATAAACAACTTAATTAATAAACCATATTGATTAAAACGGCCGAACCAATCAATGATTAAAACAAGCATGAATATGAAAAAGATACTGAAACTAACCCTGTTATTTATTGGAGCTCCTCTCCTTTTTATTAAGCCGGCTAAAGGCCAAAGCAGTGAACCATT
>JBKDBG010000042.1:0-38957 GCA_046314755.1 Bacteroidota bacterium
ATGGTATACAGCGAAAAGCCACCTATACCTTGAGGCAAAATGCGCTAAATAACCTGAAAAGCATACCCCGTTAAATTAGCTCTTGTGGTTAGCTCAAAAAAATCGAGCCAGCCATTGGCCCCACCACCTGTGGCCCCCGAAAAAGTATACGTAACATTAAGTTGGGCACCGGTGGAATAGGCATCGATTTTTACACTTTCGGAAGGCATATAGTATGGCGATTCGTAATCAGTACCTACGCGAGGAATATTGCTGTGCGTAATAATTTTGTTTCCATTTAAACTTACATCAAAAGAAGTTGCCGATAAAAACGAACGTGCTGCTACGGATGAACGAAAACGAATAGGTTGATTCGCATCAAATCCCGGAACAGCTAGACTGAAATTATAAGAAGGCTGGCGTTCGAATGATTCGCCTAAAAACACCCTTCCGGTTCTACCCGGGTTTACCAAATCTCTTTCATAGGCATAACAAAATACTTGGTAGTTATCGTTAATGGCAGGATTAGGTTGCTGAGGCACTTTAGTAATTCGTTTCCCTAAACCTTGGTTAAAGGTGATAAAATAATAGGTGGTATCGGAATAAATATTGTTTTGTCGCGACAAGTTATTTTGGGCATCGGCCTTCCATACATCGAACTGCGATTTGGCGAAAAACACAACAAAATCACCCTCATTAAATACGCCATCTTCCTCCCCTTGAAACATAATGGCATTTTCTATTAAATCATCAATTCGATCTTCACTATTAGGTTGAGGCAACAAACCGGCACCATTTCCATAAACTTTAATCGTCCTCGGATCGACTGCATTTACATCTATTCCATTAGCCGTAAAAAAATTTCTATTTAAACGATAAAAGCCTGTCTGCGTTACGCCAACCTTAAACCAATCGCCCGTGGCAAGCACCGAGTTAGCCGCTTTTTTATTTTTATCAATTGAAGCCTGAATAAAACCGGGTTCATACTCAATGATAATTTCGCAACTCATTACCTGCTCAAACTTGCCAATATTCTGATTAAAAAAAACTGGAATGGCTTGAAGCATCACCACCGTTTTTTCATTCTCCATCCCTAGATTGTATTCCTGAAATAAACTTATGTGTTTTTTCAATAAGTTGATTTGGGAAGGCACCTCATCCAATACTTGGGTTTGCTTTGGCACAATGGTTAATTTTACATTGGTAGCATTGGTATTGAGTCTGAAATTTTCAGCAAAAACAGGTAACCAATTGGTTTTAGGGCTGATAATGGCATCATCAAATGTAAAAAAAGCATCAAATTTTTGATTCTGAATTTGATAATTATTTAGTTTTTGCCACTTAAAATTCCTTAAAAAACGCATGGACGCGCCTTCTGCGGTTACAGTGAGTAATACTGTAAAAGAAAGAATTAAATATTTTTTTTGAACTGTTTGCAATAAAAATTGCATAAAAGAATTCAAATTATTTATACTTGAAAAGTTCATTGACTGCGTAAATAACGTAAACAAATGAAATTAATTATATGTTCGAATGCAACAATTGTTTGTAGAAAACATGTAAAAGAGGGGGTCTTCAATGATGATTAAATTATCGTTATCATTGATTAATGTTTTTGATAAGAAATGAAATTTAATATTTCGGCAGGTAAGAAATTAGTCATACATATAGCGCTAATGTGTTTTGCAGGAATAGGGGTACATGCACAAGACCCTCATTTCTCGCAATTCTATGCTAATCCGCTATATACTAATCCTGCTTTTGCCGGAAGTACACATCATGCCCGCTTAGTAACCAATACCCGTAATCAATGGAGTAGTATATCAGGAACATTCACCACTTTATCGGCTGCATTTGACGAACATTATGATGCGATAAACGGAGGAATAGGAGTAGTGTTGGGCCGAGATCAAGCAGGTGTAGGCTTGTTAACTACCAACAGCATTTCAGGAATTTATTCTTATCAATTAAACGTAAATAAACACTTAACGTTTAGAGCAGCCATACAAGCAGGTTTAGTCCAAAAATCAATTGACTTCGGTAATTTTACTTGGGGTGATCAAATATTGAGAAATGCAGGTATTGTTAAGCCGGTAACCGGTGAAAGCTTTGACCAAAGCAACATCTTATTCCCAAATTTCGGAGTTGGTATTGTAGGATACACGAATATGGTTTATGGTGGAGCGGCCATGCATAACGTATTTGAACCAAGCCAAAGTTTTTGGACGGCAACCAAAGACAGCAGCGTAATTGCAAGAAGATACACCGCACATATTGGGGCTCAAATTCCAATTAGAAAAAGTAAGTTAGAAAAAAATAACATTAGAATATCTCCCAACATTATTTATATGCAACAAGGTCCTTTTGCAGAATTAAACCTCGGTATGTATTACAACAAAGGCGTTTATGTATTGGGAACCTACTTCAGACAAACTTCTGCAAATGCAGATGCCATCATCTTTTTAGTAGGTATTAGAAGAGAGAAACTACGCATAGGTTACTCGTATGATGCAACCATTTCAAATGCCAGACCCGGTGCCAGAGGTTCTCATGAAATTTCATTGGCTTTTGAATTACGAAAACGCACACCAAAAAGATCGGTTCGTGCCATTCGTTGTCCTGAATTTTAATTTAATGTGCGTTTAAAATATATATTCGATATATTTGAACGTTACAACAAAACATTATGCAGTTAAAGAAACACTTCATTGTGTTCATATTTTTACTTGTTATACAGCAAAGTTCATTTGCACAAGATCCTCAATTTAGTCAGTTTTACGGAGTGCCATTATACACCAACCCGGCATTTACAGGCACAAGCGGAAACCTACGTGTAAATGGGGCATACCGAGATCAATATGTGGGAATTGACAACAACTTTGTAAGTTATTTCACCGCGATTGATGCTAAAATAAATAAATTGAATGGCGGTTTAGGTTTAAGTATGTTGAATGATGTGGCAGGTGACGGAAGACTAAATACTGTAAATATCAATGCTGTTTATGCTTTTCATACTGCATTAAGCAGAAAAATCAACATGAGTGCCGCAGTGCAAGCGTCATACGTTCAAAAAAGTTACGATTTCAGCAAATTTAGATTCGGTGATCAAATTGACGACAGGTATGGATTTATTAATCCAACCAAAGAACCCATTGCATCCGAGTTAAGGAGGTATCCAAATTTTGGAGCCGGGGTGCTTATTTATGGTGAACAGTTTTTTGGCGGTTTTGCCGCTCATAATTTAACCGAGCCGAACCAATCCTTTTACTATCCGAATAGTGCTGCCGAAGAATTTAAGCTACCTAGAAGATACACTGCACATGCCGGATTGAACCTTTATTTAACCAACGAACGCCTTGCTCAAAATAGAGTCATATTATCACCTAATATTTTGTACATGACCCAACGGAATTTCAACCAATTAAACTTGGGGATGTATATTAAAAAGCAATCCTTAACTGCCGGTTTATGGTTTCGTCAAACCAGTAAAAACGCTGATGCAGCAATTATTTTGCTAGGTATGAAATTTCCGAAATTTCGACTCGGTTACAGCTATGATGTAACCATTTCTAACGCCCGAACTGCCACACAAGGCTCACATGAATTAAGCGTTACTTTTGAGATTTCCTTGCCTAAAAAGACACGCTCCAGAGTAAAAACCTTGGTTTGTCCTGAATTATAATTCAATTTTTGCCTAAAAAAATTGGAATAAATACAAATAAATTACGTTATATTTGAAAAATTATCACTTATAAGTCATTGTATGAAGCAGATAACAAAAGTTTTTCTGTTAGCAGCGCTAGCCCAAACCGTGTTCCTTGGAACAGGTTGTAAAAAACCGAAATCGGAAACAACCGGTTGGGATTACAACAACGAGAAATGGGGCGGCTTCGAAAAACCTAAATTCCAAGAACAAGAAACAGGCCCTGGCTTGGTTTTTATTGAAGGAGGTACGATTACACTTGGTGCTTTCGAGAACGATGTAATGTTTGAACGAAACAACTTTAAAAGAAGGGTTTCAATTCCAAGCTTTTACATGGACGAAACTGAGGTATCAAACTTCCATTATTTGGAATACCTTTATTGGTTAAACCGTGTTTATCTAGATAATCCGCTCATTTACAGAGGTGCATTACCGGATACTTTGGTTTGGAGAAACAAACTCTCTTACAACGAGCCTTACGTGCTGTATTACTTACGTCACCCGGCCTATAGAGAATATCCTGTTGTAGGTGTAAGTTGGTTACAAGCCAAGGCTTATGCCGAGTGGAGAACAGACCGTGTAAATGAGATGATTTTAGCTCGTGAAGGTTTTATTGATTTGGATGTACAAAAAACAACCGGAGATAATAACTTCAATACAGAAGCTTATCTACTTGGATTGTACACACCAACAGTAAAAAAGGAACTAAAAGATTACGCTCCGGGCGGAAAAACGCGTCAAATTAGAATGGAGGATGGAATATTACTTCCTGACTACCGTTTACCAACTGAAGCAGAATGGGAATATGCAGCCTACGGTTACATGTCACCAGAATATAACGAAAACATTGATGTAAAACGCATCTATCCTTGGGATGGTTTAACCATGCGCAGAAGCGACTCTGAAAAGAATCGTGGTACTATGTACGCAAATTACATTAGAGGACGCGGTGATGCTGCCGGTGTTGCTGGTAAATTAAATGATGCAGGTTTTTTCACTGTACAAGTAAAGAGTGCTGATTATTTACCGAATGATTTTGGTTTATACCATATGGCCGGTAACGTTAGTGAATGGACAATGGATGTGTATCGTCCATTATCATGGGAAGATGGACAAGAAATTGCTCCTTTCCGTGGTAACGTTTACAAAACTAAAGTTACGGATGCTGATGGTATCGTAGCCGAAAAAGACAGTTTAGGACGTATTCCTTACCGCGAAGTTACTGAAGCTGAAAATGCAAAACGTAGAAACTACCGTAAATCTAACAATATTGGTTTCCGTGATGAGCTTGAATACACAGACGTAGAACAAAAATACGACTATGGTGTAACTTCACTTATCCGCAATACTGCTCGTGTGTACAAAGGTGGTTCTTGGAATGACAGAGCTTACTGGATGACTCCGGGTTCACGCAGATTTTTGGATGAAGATTTATCAACTGCAACCATTGGTTTCCGTTGTGTGATGGACCGTGTAGGTGATCCTAGAAAAGAAAAATAAAAGTAATTTATACTCATAAAAAAAGCCAACATCTGTTGGCTTTTTTTATGCAATGAACTATTAAATTATTGGTTTGGCTCGCATGCTTAAATCAAGGGCTTTAATGCTGTGCGTGAGAGCACCAGATGAAATAAAATCAACTCCGGTTTCTGCATAATCACGCAACGTTTCTAAAGTAATGCCACCACTTGCTTCTGTTTCAAATCTTCCATTGATTAATGCTACTGCTTCTTTTAGTAATGTCGGAGAAAAATTATCTAACATGATACGATGCACCCCTCCTATTTCAAGCACTTGGTTTACTTCATCCAAAGTGCGGGTTTCAATCTCAATCTTTAACTCAAGGTTGTTTTGTGATAAATATTGTTTAGTACGTGAAAGAGCTGCAGATATTCCACCTGCAAAATCAACATGGTTATCTTTTATTAAAATCATGTCGTACAAACCAATTCTATGATTGGCACCACCGCCCATTTTAACCGCCCATTTTTCTAACAAGCGCATTCCGGGTGTGGTTTTGCGTGTATCTAATATTTGGGTGTTTAACCCGTTTAACAAACGCACATATTTAGCCGTTTGGGTTGATACGCCACTTAAACGCTGAATAAAGTTAAGCACTGTGCGTTCAGCCGTTAGCATATTACGAGAGCTGCCCGCAATTTCCATCACTACATCACCATATTTCACCACATCACCATCATTTACCAATAAAGTAACCTTTAATTCGGGATCTACCTTATTAAAAATAAACTCGGCCAGCTGCACTCCGGCAATTACGCCATCATCCTTCGCTACAATAATTGATTCGCCTTTTTCATTGCTATTAATAGTAGCTAAAGAGGTATGATCACCCTCTCCGATATCTTCTGCAAAAGCAATGTCAATTAATTGCAATACCAACGGATTGCTTAATAACTCTTTCATGTAAAATTGTATTATGATTACTCTTTCTCGAACCTTATTTCATGAACAAGCAAACCACTGCCTATGTCCTTCATAAAAATATACACCCTAAAGTTTCCTTGGGTGGTTTCATAATTGGCAATTGCATATTTTGCTCCTTGCCCTGAAGAACCACGGTGTTGTATAGTTACATTTTTAGCCTGATGACGAGATAAAAAATTCTTTAACATCATTTCAGCCTGCTGCTTGCTGTACACACCTTCATTATCATTAAGGGTTAATTCAACCGTGGTGTTAAATAATTTGGATAACTCTTTTACATTTTGGGATTTTAATGCGCCCACCACATCATCAAATGTATCAGCATACACAATGAGCGAAAAAAATAAAAATAAATATAATATAACCCTGCGAAACTTCATTTTGAATGCAATATTTAGGTGACATTAAGCCAAAAGCATGCCACAGGTGCAAATTACTAAAAATGTTGTAATGCAAACATCATCGTGTGAAAAGTTTTATTGTTTAATTTTGTGGCATGACACAAAATAAAGTTGCACTGATTATTCTTGATGGATGGGGTAATGGCAAACCCTACAATGGTAATGCCATTTATTTGGCCAATACACCAAATTTTGATGCGATTGTAAAACAATATCCGGGCACAAGCTTAAAAACCAGTGGTGAAGATGTAGGCTTACCTGAAGGGCAAATGGGAAACAGCGAAGTTGGTCATATGAATTTAGGTGCAGGCAGAGTGGTGTATCAACAATTGGTATTGATAAATAAAGCATTTAAAACCGGTGAGGTTGATACAAATAAAACCTTGCTGAATGCAGTAGCTTATGCCAAATCAAATCAAAAAAATATTCACTTAATTGGTTTGGTAAGTGATGGTGGTGTGCACTCCAGCATGGACCATGTGATTGGTTTATCTAACTTTTTACATGAACAAGGCATTGCTCAACACTACATACATGCTTTTACTGATGGAAGAGATACCGACCCCAAAAGTGGTGTAGGTCATTTGAATAAACTTGTGAATTCCATTGCAGCTAAAGGCGGAAAGTTGGCTTCTATCACAGGTCGATACTATGCCATGGATAGAGACAAACGGTGGGAACGCGTAAAGCTGGCCTACGATTGTTTGGTGAATGGAATGGGTGAATTTAGTACAGATGGCATCAAAACTTTGGCTGCACGATACGAAGCAGGTGAAACCGATGAATTTATAAAGCCCATTGTTATTTCGGAAAATGATAAACCTTTAGCCACCATACAAAATGGTGATGTGGTGATTTGCTTTAACTTCAGAACTGATAGAGGAAGAGAAATTACCATGGCCTTATCGCAGGCTGATTTCCATGAGTTTAATATGCATAAACTCAACTTATATTATGTAACCTTAACTGATTATGATAAAACATTTGATGGAGTAAATGTAGTATTTCCTGATATTGATTTGGCCATGACTTTAGGTGAAGTGTTGGAAAAATACAACAAAAAACAAGTACGGATTGCCGAAACAGAAAAATACCCGCATGTTACTTTTTTCTTTAGCGGTGGAAGAGAAAATACCTTTACCGGAGAAACACGGCATTTAGCACCTTCGCCAAAAATAGCTACCTACGATTTACAACCGGAAATGAGTGCCGAAGAAGTGTGTAATTTTACCTTGGAAGAAATGGAGCGAAATGAGGCTGATTTTATGTGTGTGAATTTTGCAAACCCTGATATGGTTGGGCATACCGGAGTGATTGAAGCAGAAATAAAAGCCGTTGAAAAGGTTGATGCTTGTTTGGGAAGAATAGTTGAAAAAGCAAAAGCAAAAGGCTACACGTTAATTGTGACTGCCGACCATGGAAATGGGGAGTACATGCTGAACGAAGAAGATGCCACACCAAACACTGCTCATACCACCAATGAAGTACCTTGTATTTTAGTAAACAGCAATTATAATAAAGTTAAACCCGGGCGATTGGCCGACATTGCTCCTACTGTTTTAGAGTTGTTGCAAGTGCCTCAACCCGAACAAATGACCGGTAAAAGCATTTTAGTGAGTTAGTGGATTATCGCAAATCCACTACTTCACATTTTGGATACTTCTTGGCATCAAACGTAAAAAATTTATCCTCCAATTTGATGTTGGGATATTGGTTGGTTACCGAGTAGGTATGAATGGTTCCGCTTTTTTCAAATATTTGTGATTTGGTAATGGTTTGGTTGGTTTTATCAATAGTGAGTTTAATTTTAAAGTAATTCTTCTTTTTGTCCTTAGGCGTTAACTCAATCAAAACCATTTCATTTTTACCTTCCTTTTTTTGCTCCACAATTTTGTATAAAAAACCCTTGTTATACATGGTAAATAACTCATCCATTTTTATGGGTGCTTTTTTCGCATCATAATGATTTACCTGCACTTCATTGGCCTCATTGCTGAATGTCCAAATGGTTTTATTATCACACCAAATAATTTGATCAGCAATGTCTAAACGAAACTTGTTTCCTTTTAAATAAATGGTTCCTTTTTGTTTTTCATTTACATTTTCGGCTTTGCTTTCAATGCTGTAAATAAAATCGGCTTTAATGGTTTTAAAGTTTTTATAGCGGTTGCTAATGATGTTCAATAACTTATCGGCATCCTTATCTTTTACTTTAGGTTGATTTTGGGCAAATCCAACTGTTGAAAACAGGAGAATGAGTAATGCTAATTTTTTAATCATTTATATATGACGTTTAAATGTATAAATAGTTTAATGCAACAAAGATGCAAGTTTACAATCATCATGCCAATTGAGATAAATCAGATAATGAACGTTCATTAATTTTTAATTCGATTAAACCTTTGGTAAAAATAAGTATCTTACCTCTGATAACATGCAGGAAAATACGCCATATAGTGACGAATGGATTATTCAATCATTTGCCGATAAAGCCCTAAAAAACAAGGCTTTTGAAGCAATTTTAGACCAATACCAACAAAAAGTGTATTGGCATGTGCGCAGGATGGTAATTAGCCATGATGATGCCGATGATGTGTGCCAAAACACGTTTATTAAAGTTTGGGAAAACCTGCATCAATTTAAAGGGCAATCAAAATTATATACTTGGATTTACCGCATAGCCACCAACGAAGCCCTGAGTTTTTTAAACAGTAAAAAGGCCAACCAAAGTTTGGAAGATACACCTGTCGATTTGTTAAACCATTTACACAACCCGGAGTATTTTAACGGCAACCATATCACTTTAAAACTGCAAGAGGCCCTTTTGCAATTGCCCGAAAAACAACGATTGGTGTTTAATATGAAATATTTCGAAAACATGAAATACGAAGAAATGAGTGATGTGCTGGACACCTCGGTTGGTGCCTTAAAAGCATCTTACCATCATGCCGTTAAAAAAATTGAAACATACCTTATACAAGTTAAACCATTAAACTAAATAATTATCTGAAGCTAAATGAGTAACGTAAATGAACATATTGATAAACTTAGCATAAATAAAGGCACGGAAGATTTTCCCATTCCCGATGATTACTTTAACCAGAACAAACAACGTTTACTAAACCGTATAAATATGGGTGGGTTTGAAGTAAAGGAAGATTACTTTGAACAAAGCAAACAGCAATTGCTTAATCGCACAAAAACCCATCTACCCAAAACCGTTTGGATGGTTTGGAAAAAGCCTTTACGCATTGCAGCAGCAATTATTTTGGTGAGTTCATTGGCTATTTTAATGTATCAAATAAAACATCAACCCCAACCAACTGCGCAGCAAGCCAGTGACGATGAAATTGTAAATTATTTATTGAACAGCAATATGGAACAATTACCTGAAACGGAGCTTTATGTTGCCGATGAACAACCTTCACCATCAACCCATGAAAAAGAATGGATTGATGAGGTAGATGAAGAAATATTAATACAAGAATTATAAGCATTACCGATATGAAAAAATTAATAATCATCAGCTTTTTGTTGGCCGGTATCAACGTTTTTGCACAAGACGATGAGTTGCCCAAAAATGAAAAAGTAGAGGCCATGAAAGTTGCCTTTATTACTGAAAAGTTAAACCTAAGCAGCAAGGAAGCTGAAGTATTTTGGCCGGTGTACCGTGAGTTTGAAAATGAAATTAAACTGGTGCGCAAACAAATGCGCGATGCCGCTAAACAATACAAACAAAAAACAAACGCCACCGAAAAAGAGGCCGATGCTTACGTGCAAGAACAACTTACCTTAAAACAAAAAGAGTTAGATGTAATTAAAAAATACATTGCTCAATTTAAAAAGGTATTGCCTGCCCAAAAAGTAGCGAGGTTACTTAGTTTAGAGCAAGAGTTTAAAGCTTTGTTATTGAAAAAACTGAAAGACCGAAGAAACGATTAACTCCATATTCAAATCCCTTGTGTTTTAATTCTAAGCGTTAGTGCCTTAAATTGCTATATTTGCCCAAATTTTACGGAAATGACAAAAGGACCAATTTCGCAGTTTATTGAAACACACTACAAACACTTTAATGCTGCGGCATTAGTTGATGCCGCTAAGGGGTATGAAACACATTTAACCGAAGGCGGAAAAATGATGGTTACCCTTGCAGGAGCCATGAGTACAGCTGAATTAGGTAAATCATTAGCAGAAATGATACGCCAAGATAAGGTGGATATTATTAGCTGTACAGGAGCCAACTTAGAAGAAGACATTATGAATTTAGTGGCACATAGCCATTATAAGCGTGTACCTAACTATCGCGATTTATCTCCGCAGGATGAGTGGGATTTATTGGAAAACCACTACAACCGTGTAACCGATACTTGTATTCCGGAGGAGGAAGCTTTCCGCAGATTACAAAAACACATTTATAAAATTTGGAAAGATGCCGATACCGCAGGTGAAAGATTTTTTCCGCATGAGTACATGTACAAAATTTTATTAAGCGGTGAGTTGGAGCAGTATTATGAAATTGACCCAAAAAACTCATGGATGTTGGCTGCGGCACAAAAAAATATTCCTATTGTAGTGCCGGGTTGGGAAGACAGCACCATGGGTAACATTTTTGCCAGCTATGTAATTAAAAATGATATTAAGGCAACCACCATGAAAAGCGGTATTGAATACATGGCTTGGTTGGCCGATTGGTATGTAAAAAACAGCAGCGGCAAAGGCGTAGGATTTTTTCAAATTGGTGGAGGTATTGCCGGTGATTTTCCTATTTGCGTAGTGCCTATGTTGTACCAAGATATGGAAATGGAAAATATTCCGTTTTGGAGTTACTTCTGCCAAATTAGCGATTCAACCACATCATACGGTTCATACTCAGGAGCGGTGCCAAACGAAAAAATTACTTGGGGAAAGTTAGATATACATACCCCAAAATTTATTGTTGAAAGTGATGCCACCATTGTATCTCCATTAATTTTTGCATGGATATTAGGTTGGTAAGCCAACGCTAATTTTTTTTACCAAACGCCATTTCAATTTTATATTGAAGTGGCGTTTTTATTTGGGGCTTTACAAAAAGCACACCCCGAACTTATGCCTTGTACGTGGCTTTATGGCCGGGCTGCTCACTACAAGTCCTCGCTCGGTTGTTGTAGAAGTAAAGCATTTTTCAAGTGTTCTTATACTGTGATTAACATACATTAAATTGGTGTTCGCACAAATCGGAATTAAGCTAAAATTATAATATTAACGCATATTTGTACCATGCATATCAGCAACCGCGAATTGTTTTTACATCATCAAGCGCAAACCACGCGTTTCCCTTTATTGCTTGAATTTGAAAAAGCGGAAGGAATTTATTTATATGACAAAAACAATAAGCCTTACCTTGATTTAATTTCAGGCATTAGCGTAAGCAGCTTGGGGCATGGCAACCCAAAAGTAAAACAAGCCATTAAACACCAATTAGATCAATACATGCATTTAATGGTGTATGGTGAGTATGTGCAAGCACCACAAGTTAAGTTGGCGCAGAAGTTGGCTTCTTTGTTGCCTGAAAGTTTAAATACAGTATACTTTGTAAACTCCGGTGCTGAAGCAACCGATGGGGCACTTAAATTGGCCAAACGTGTTACCAAAAGAAGTGAGATTATAGCATTTAAACAGGCCTATCATGGAAGCACACATGCCGCCTTAAGTTTAAACAGCGAAGAAGAATATAAAAATGCTTTTAGGCCACTCCTACCCGATGTACGTTTTTTAACCAACGGAAATATGCATGAGTTGGAGCAAATCACCGAGAAAACAGCATGTGTAATTATTGAAGTGGTGAGAGGCGAGGCCGGTTACATTCCTACTGATGAGGCATTTTTAAAAGCCTTACGCAAACGTTGTGATGAGCATTGTGTGTTACTCATTTTTGATGAAATACAAACCGGAATGGGTCGCACCGGAAAATTATTTGCATTTGAGCATAGTGGAGTTGTTCCGGATGTATTATTGTTAGGAAAGGCATGAGGAGCAGGCATGCCCATTGGTGCATTTATCACATCACATAATATGATGATGACTTTAGCCGAAAATCCCATATTGGGCCATATTACCACCTTTGGCGGACATCCGGTGATTTGTGCCGGAGCATTAGCAGGTATTGAAGAAATTTTCGACCAACATATGCTGTTGGATATTGATAAAAAAGAGCAATTGTTTAGAACACATTTACAACACCCGGCCATTAAAGAGATTACCGGCAAAGGATTAATGTTGGCTTTAACATTTGATAGTTTTGAATTAAATAAAAAAATTATTGATGCCTGCATAGCCGATGGGCTAATTACCGATTGGTTTTTGTTTGCACCACACAAACTGCGTATTGCTCCTCCACTCATTATTACTGAGCAACAAATTTTGGAGGCATGTGAAATTCTAATTAAAAACTTAAAAAAAGTAATGGGTCATTAAACCTTTTGCTTTACTTTACATCATAAGGTAAATTCAGAAAATTATGAAAAAGCTCCTTTTGTATTCAACACTTGTAACCCTGGTAATGGGTTTGAGTTTAACATCATGCAAAAAAAACCAAGATGACGAATTGGATATTGAAACCGAAAGTTCGGCTGACAACTACAACGTAGAACGCAATATTAATGATGTGTTTAAACAAGTAGATGAATCGGCAAACGCAAGCAATATTGGTAAAACAGGCCCAACTGTATCAGTTGACAGTACTTCAAACCCGCGTGTAATGACGATTAATTACGGTGCAGGAACTTTATGTAATGACAATAAAATAAGAGCCGGAAAAATTATTGTAACCTGGACCGGTAAATATAGAGCAATTGGCACGGTTGTAACCATCACCACAGATTCGTTTTATCAAAACGGAAATAAGTTAGAAGGAACAAAAACCATTGAAAACAAAGGCAGAAGCGCATTAGGCAATTTGTATTACCAAGTGAGTGTACGCAATGCCAAACTCACCACGGTTGATGGGAAGATTGCTACATGGAATGCCGATAGAACTCGCGAATGGATTAGCGGTGAAAGTACACCTGCATGGAATGATGATGTGTATGCCATAACAGGAGGTTCGAGCGGAGTGAGCAGAGCAGGTTTAAGTTACACCTCAACTATTACCCAAACCTTACGTGTTGATTTTAGTTGTGATTACCGATTAACTGCAGGAGAAATTGAAATAAAACCAACCGGAAAATTAACCCGTACCATTAACTACGGTAACGGAGGTTGTGATAACTCATTTACGGTTAAAATAGGAAACAGAACATTTACCGTATCGAAGTAAGAAAAATAATATTTGATTTTGACAAAAAGCTGTCTTCCATAAAAGGCAGCTTTTTTTTTATTTAGGTTAAACTTACCAAAGCCGCCAACAACACACCAATGCCTATGGCGATAATTTTGTTTCGGGTCACTTTATGTTCTTCGGTATTTTCAAATAATATGGTGGTGGCGATATGTAAAAATGTACCTACCACAAAAGCCATAATGTACTCAAAAACATGTTCATCTATTCGGTATTTTATCAGGTTGCTAAAGGCAGCACCTAAAGCACTCATGCTTGAATACAAAAATATAAACCATAACAATTGACTGTTTTTAACTTTAGCTGTTTTTAAAATACTTACCATGGCAAAAGCAGCAGGCATTTCATGACTCACCACCCCAAACAAAAACGACCATTCACCACCACCCTTTTCCAACAATCCGCTTCCCAGTGGCATACCTTCCATAAAACTATGTAAGCTTAAGCTAATCAAAATTTCGTATGGAATAAACCGGTTTGATTTGCCGTGATCATGCACATGCAAATGACCATGCTCTACCCCTCTTGAAAATTTCTCCAAAAAAACTTGAAAAAAGAAGCCTGCTAGAATAAGTACACCACTTAATACACTTGCCTCTGTATAGATGTGAGGAATTAGATGAAATAAAACAATGGAAAGTAAATAAGCGCCTGCAAACGACAAGAGCAACTTAATGCTGTTTTCGTTTTTAATACGTGTATAGTAGCCGAGCAATCCGCCCAGCAATGGAAAAAAAATCAGTATAAGGCAATACCAAAAAATCATGAACGTAATTTATTCGAATATCGGTTTAATAAAATCCACATTAAATAGCCCCAGAGGCTGCCTGCTATAGCTCCGCAAGTTACATCAAAAGGATAATGAACACCTACATAAACTTGTGAAAATGCGATACTAAACGCCCATACCAACAAGGCGAAAATTAAATACTTATAATTCTGTTTCAACAGCAATCCTAAAAATACCGCAATGGCAAAATGGTTACTGGCATGTGCACTCATAAAACTATAACCGCTTCCGCAATGAACCAATAAATGTACTTGGGCTTTTAAAGTCGGTTGGTTGCATGGCCTTAAACGCTGAAAAGTATTTTTAACCAAATTGGCACTAAATTGATCGCTGATAAGAACCAGTAAGGCTACAGAAAGCAAGACCCAAATGGTTTTCACACCAAATTCCTTCACACATAAATCCAATACTAACACATAAAGCGGAATCCAAAATTTAGGTTCGCGCAACCAAGGGCAAACTGCATCCAACAGTGCGTTTTGCATGCCATTGTTTACATGCAAAAACAATTCAGTATCTATTTGATTGAACCAATCAAGCATTTCGTTTTGCAATTAATATTAAACGATCACTTTGTTCTTGATCATAAGCCTCTAAGGCATAATTTCCGTAACAAGTTATTAAAGTAAATCCCGCATCTTTCAGCAATATTTCAAAATCGTGTTGGTTTAATAGCTGCACCTCTTCGCAAAATTTATAAGCTTTGTTTTGATGAGAAAACGAAATGGATTTAATCAACAAGTTATTTTTTACAAATCGTTCAATATGAAAAGTAATACCATCTGCCTCTTTCACTTCATTGGAAATTAAGGTACGAATTACTTTATGTACATTCATAAAATCCAACACAAACAAACCGCCCGGCTTAATGGCTTTGTAAATTTCGCCCATTACTTTTCGGTTGGTGTCATCACAATCAAAATAACCGAAGCTGGTAAACAAATTCAGGCCCACATCAAAACACTCGTGGTAACCTAGGTTGCGCAAATCTTTTACTTCAAAATGCAAACGGCTGTTTTCAAACTGTTTGGCTTGTTCAATGCTTCGCATTGATAAATCAACACCGGTTACTTTACAACCCAATTGATTTAGATAAATGCTGTGTCGGCCTTTTCCGCATGCCAAATCAACCAACTCCAACTCGGGAGTAATCCCCAACTGCTTTACCAAATTAGATAAAAAGAACTCCGCCTCTAGCATATCTCTGTTTTTATAGAGAATATGGTAATAAGGTGAGTCGAACCATTCACTAAACCATTCTTTTGTTGGCTGCATAAGAGCGCAATTTTAGTTTATTTTAGGCATACATTGTCAAAATACATCAGAGTATTTTAGTTATCAGCAACTTATAAATGGTGCTTGTTAAGCTAGGGTTGATATGATATTTTTGCACTCCCCAAAAAATTGAATACGTGACTTTAATTAAATCTATTTCAGGCATTAGAGGTACAATTGGCGGTAAAGCAGGTGATGCCTTAACCCCAATTGATGTGGTAAAATACGCAGCTGCGTTTGGCAGTATCATTAAACAAGACAAAGAAAAATGTAAAATAGTGGTTGGTCGTGACGCACGCATTAGTGGCGACATGGTAAACCGCTTGGTTACAGGCACCTTGGTGAGTTTAGGCATTGATGTAATTGACCTTGGCTTAAGCACCACCCCAACCGTAGAGTTGATGGTGAAAGAAGAAGGCGCTGACGGTGGCATTATTTTAACAGCCAGTCATAACCCTAAACAATGGAACGCCCTTAAATTGTTAAATGAAAAAGGCGAGTTTATCAGCGAAGAAACCGGCAAACAGGTTTTAGCCATTGGTGATAAAGGTGAATTTGAGTTTGCTCAAATTGATAAAATTGGCAACGTAACCGAAAGACGTAACACCATTAAAAAGCATATTGATAAAATTTTGGCGTTGGATCTTGTGGATGTAGAAGCCATCAAAGCGCGCAAATTTAAGATTGTTGTGGATGCCGTAAACTCATCAGGAGGTATTGCAGTACCCATGTTGTTAAAAGCTTTAGGTGTTGATGATGTGATTGAAATGTATTGCACACCGGATGGTAAATTCCCTCATAACCCGGAGCCATTACCTGAACATTTACACGAAATTTCGAGTGAGGTAAAACGAAGCCAAGCTGATTTAGGGATTGTGGTTGACCCTGATGTTGACCGTTTGGCTTTGGTTTGTGAAGACGGTAGCATGTTTGGTGAAGAATATACTTTGGTGGCAGTAGCTGATTACGTATTGAAAAACGTAAGTGATGAATCATTGCAAAAAACCGGATTCCAAAAAAATACAGTTTCCAATTTATCATCAACACGTGCATTAAGAGATGTAACCGAAAAGCACGGAGGCAGCTATAGCGCAAGTGCGGTAGGTGAAGTAAATGTGGTGAAGTTGATGAAAGAAACCAATGCTGTAATTGGCGGAGAAGGTAATGGCGGAATTATTTATCCTGAAAGTCACTACGGCCGTGATGCCATGGTGGGTATTGCTTTATTCTTAAGTCATTTGGCAAAATCAAACAAGTTGTGCAGTATTTTAAGAAACAGCTACCCTGATTATTTTATTGCCAAGAAAAAAATTGAATTAACTCCCGACATTAACCTTGACGGATTAATGCAAAAAATTCAAGACAAATACAGCAAACAACCTGTGAATACCATTGATGGGGTAAAAATTGAATTTGATAAAGAATGGGTTCACCTTCGCAGATCGAATACAGAACCTATCATTAGAATTTATGCCGAAAGCCAAAGTGAAGCTACGGCCAACCATCTTGCTGAAAAGTTGATTACCGACATGAAACAATTCATTAAATAATCAACCTCAACTCATAAAAAAACGCGGAGTTCATTCTCCATAAATTTATAAAAAGTACATGGCATTAAAGTGCGGAATTGTAGGATTACCAAACGTAGGTAAGTCAACACTGTTTAATTGTTTAAGTAACGCAAAAGCGCAAGCGGCTAATTTCCCGTTTTGTACCATTGAGCCAAATGTTGGAACCATTACTGTTCCGGATGAACGCTTAAATGAATTATCAAAACTGGTGAGTCCGCAACGTATTGTGCCTACCACCATTGAAATTGTTGACATTGCCGGGTTGGTAAAAGGAGCCAGCAAAGGCGAAGGATTGGGCAACCAATTTTTAGCCAATATTCGCGAAACAGATGCGATTCTTCATGTACTTCGTTGTTTTGATAATGATAACATTATTCACGTGGATGGAAGTGTAAACCCATTACGTGATAAAGAAATTATTGATACGGAATTACAGTTAAAAGACCTAGACAGTATTGAGAAAAAACTGCAACGTATTAGCCGTGCAGCAAAAACAGGCGATAAAGAAGCTGCCAAAGCAGAAGCTGCATTACTTAAATATAAAAACCATCTAGAGTCGGGTCAATCAGCCAGAAACTGCCCGGCAGATGAAGAAGAAAAAAAGCATGTAGAAGATATTTTCCTGCTTACCAATAAACCTGTTTTGTACGTGTGTAATGTGGATGAATCATCGGTGGTGAATGGCAATAAATATGTTGATTTGGTAAAAGAAGCAGCAGCAAAAGAAGGGGCAGGTATTTTGGTGATTAGTGCAGCTATTGAATCTGAAATTGCTTCGTTAGAAAGTTTTGAAGACCGAGAAGTATTTTTAGCTGATTTAGGCTTAACCGAATCGGGTGTAGCTAAATTAATTAAGGAAGCCTACAAACTGCTGAACTTAATCACTTACTTTACGGCAGGTGTGCAAGAAGTAAGAGCCTGGACCATTACCAATGGATTTAAGGCGCCTCAAGCTGCCGGGGTTATTCATACCGATTTTGAAAAAGGATTTATACGTGCCGAAGTAATCAGTTACAACGATTACATTTCATACAAATCAGAAAGTGCCGTAAAAGAAGCCGGCAAAATGCGTGTTGAAGGGAAAGAGTATGTGGTGAGTGATGGTGACATTATGCACTTTAGATTTAACGTGTAATCACCAATTGGATTAATACGTTAAAATCACCCTTCTGTAACTTACTCCATATCCCGTAAAAGAGCCAATGGCTCCCGTAATATTTGATCTTACAATTACAGGTGTAGCAAACGGTCCGCCATTGTCTTTCGCATCATCATACGAATCCCAAAACAGGTATTCTTTGCGACCCATAGAGTTTAAATAAATATTTACAGTATCCAAATAATCAAACGGGCGAAAAAAAGCATACGGTCGTTTTCCGTTGTTCAATATTGCATCATCAAATTCTCTGTAAGTATTGGCAGCACCCCAACCCACCATAACAGGGGCTTGGGATTCGTGCACCACCAATCGGTAATTGTTTTGTTCAGGACCATCTGTAAATTCAAACGTGAGGTACATATCCGTATCACCTTCGTTTGTATCAAACTCCGCTCGCCAAAAAACAGTATCAATTTCAACCACATTGGGTATAGTAGTAACGCCTGTTACTCTTTCTCCCTCAACCTCAATATCCAATTTGTAAGGCACACCTACCTGAGGAAACAACAGCGGATTAAAATAAATGCCGTTAAAACCTTGCAACAAAGAATCTACGCCCGGAAAATTATTGATGTCGAACATTTGTATGCGACTTTCTGTATTCCAAATCGTATCATTTCCTACAATGGTTCCAGGAGTAATGTACACCAATGCATTGCGTACACCGTTTAACGACAAATCAGGATTGAAGTAATCAATGGTTCGGGAGATGTACACGTAATTTAAATTCGGCAACAATTGATTAATGCTGGCCTCCACCACTAAACTTTTTTTTCCCGGAGGTAATGTTACAGAAATTTCTTTCTCACATCCCGAGTTAATAGTGATGATAAGCGTTAAGATTAGAATGACATTTAATTTCCTCATCATGTGTTAAAATTTAAAATTCCATGCCACCGATGGAAGTATTGGAAATAAATAAACCATAAATGCACGTACCTTTTGAGCTTCAATATCAGGAACGAAATAAATAAAATATGGGTTGGCTCGGTTATACAAATTGTAAATGCTAAAGTTCCATGACGATTCAAACTTTTCTGTTTGTTTTTGCAAATATGTAAATGAAACATCTAAGCGATGGTAAGCGGGTAACCTGAAATCATTGATGCGATCATACAAATCAATAAAAGTAATTTTTGGTTCACCGGTAATCAAATCAAACCCCGGTTGAAAAGTATAACGTGCGGTAGGCAAAGTGGCAGCATTTCCTGTACCATAAACAAACACCGCATTGGCATTCCATTTTTTATTCAACTGATACGATACCACAATACTCATATCATGTGTTCTGTCGTACCTAAAAAAGAATGGTCTACCTTGATTGAGTTCATCAAATTGGCGGGTCGTTCTGCTCCAAGTATATCCAAACCAACCCGTAAGTCTGCCAAATTTTTTCTTGGCAAATAATTCTACACCATATGATAAACCTTGGCCAAATACCATTTCGTTTTCTAAATTTTGATTGAAAAATAAATTGGCACCCGGTCTAAATTCAATTTGGTTGTACATGGGTTTGTAATACGCTTCAATGGAAGTTTCGTATTCATTTTCTTTGAAATTTTTATACAAACCTATGGCATATTGATAAGCCAATTGAGGTTTAACTACCCTAGATGAAGGCACCCATAAATCGGCAGGGAATTGCGCACCGCTTGTGGTGGCTAAATGTAAAAATTGATAGGTGCGATTAAATGATGCTTTGAAAGAAGTTGAGGTGTTGAATAAGTAAGTTAATGCTAAACGTGGTTCAAACCCGGGATAAGTGACAATAGGCTCTCCTCCATTGTACGTGCGGCCTTCACCAACTTCCACATCTTGGTCGTCAAATAATTTTTCGGTGTACGGACCCACTTGTGTAAAAAATACCGCTCTTAAACCCGCATTGATGGTAGTGCGATTACCCAATTTAAATTCATCCAACAGATAAACGGCACCTTCGTGCGCAAATTGGTTATTTATTTTTTCATTGATGGTAATGGTGCCCACTTGGCCTGTGGCAATGCCCGGTGTAAACGTATGCCAAATGTATTGCCAACCAAATTTTATGCTGTGTTTTTTATTCGGGTTGAAATAATAATCTTGTTTTATGTTCCAATCATTTAATCCACTGCTCAACTCAAATCCATTGTTGCCAAATTCAAACGTGTTATTCAAATCAAATCGGTTATACACACCAATGGTATTTACATAAAAGTTTTGGTTGAAGCGATGGTACCATTTTAAACTGGCCATGGCATTTCCCCAACCCACGTTAAACTTGACCAATTGGTTAGTTGGACTTTGAAATCCAAAAATATCTCTTCCAAAATAACCGGAAAAAACCAGTTTATTGTTTTCATTAAAATTCCAATGCGCCTTGGCGTTAAAATCGTAGAAATAATAACCGTTTCCTTGTTGTTCCTTAGGTAAAAAAGGTTGAACCAAGGCATCAATATAAGTTCTTCGGCCGGCAATCATAAATGCACTTTTGTTCTTTTTGATTGGCCCTTCAACCGATAAACGAGAAGATATTAATCCAACACCTCCATTTACTTGGTATTTTTTATCGTTGCCCTCACGCATGGATACATTGAGAATAGAGGATAAGCGACCACCATAATTTGCAGGCATGCCGCCTTTGATGATTTCAATGTTTCGAACCGCATCGGTATTAAACACCGATAAAAAGCCCAACAAGTGAGATGGATTATATATCACCGCATCATCCATTAACACCAAGTTTTGATCCGGACCACCACCACGAACATAAAATCCGGTTCCACCTTCACCGCCACTTTTTATGCCGGGCAATAAGGTAATTGCTTTGAGCACATCCGGTTCTCCAAAAATTACCGGAAGGGCTTTAATTTGTTCACCCGTAAGTTCCACCCTGCTCATTTCCGTACTCACTACATTTTTATTATTTCTATCGGCACGAACAACCGCCTCGCGTGTTTGAATGCTTTGTTGGGGCAATAATATGGTTACACGTATTGCAGAGGCCGTAATTTGGTAAGTAAATGTTTTGGTTTGATAACCCAAATAAGAAACCGTAAAGGTATGAGGACCTTCGCTTAATTTTAAGGCAAACGTTCCATTTGCATCGGTGGCTAACCCTGTTTTACCCTCATCAATACGAACGGTAGCACCAATAAGTGGCTCTCCGCTGGCCGAATCTTTGACGGTAGCAAAAAAATTCTGCGCCCGGCTTTGTATGCCAAAGAGCTGAATAGTAATGAAAAGGGTTAATGCAATTTTGAATTTCACTTCTTTACAATACGTTTTAAAGGCAATATTGTTTAACAACAACTTACACTAACGAAAATCGGGGCTCGTTCATTGTATGGCGCAAAGTAAGTTCAATTCAAGCAATTGGCCTAATGAATTACCCATTATAACCGATATAAGCAATTGTTTTATTGTAACTTATAAAGAATTTTAAGCAAAGTTTAGGTTAAATTAAGCGCAACTATATAAACCCATTTTTATCCTTTTATTTATATCGAGCCGAATGTGTGCGCCCAAATATGAACGATGAATAACAACACTGACTAATGAAACTTGTTTAATTGATAATAATCATTGCGTATATTAGCGCTCAAGTATCATCTTTGATATTGAATTAACGCAGTTGTTATGATTCGATTTGATTATTTAGAAGCAAATAAAGAAAAGTTCAGAAATGAATTTTTAACCGCAAAGCCTTTTCCGCATATTGGTATTGATCATGTTTGTGATGAAGCGAAGTTAAATGAGTTGTATTCATTAATACCTGATATTGATACCCCGAGTGCAGATTATGTATTTGGAAAAAACAAGTTTGAAAAATCGCGTTTTTATGAATTGGGAGGTGTGTTTGAAGAGTTGTATCAAGATTTGATTTCACCTCGTTTTCAAGAGTGGTTAAAGTACATTACCAACGAAGATGTTTTTATTGATGAAACATTTTACGGAGGCGGCATACACCAAGGTAAAACAGGCAGTTATTTAGATATGCATGCCGACTTTAACTATCATCCGCTAAACGAAAAATGGTTTAGGAATTTGAACTTATTACTTTACATCAATAAAGATTGGAAGAAAGAATACGGAGGTGAATTAAAGTTGGAGCATGGTGACACCGGAGTAAAAACGGAAGTAGATGTTCCTTTCAACCGTTTGGCCATCATGCATTGCAGAGGGTACACTTTGCATGGCTATGATACCATTCGTTTTCCTGAAGGAAAATACAGAACAAGTATTGCATCTTATGCTTACACATTGCACGATCAACCGCTTGAAAAAGCCCGAACAACGGAATGGCATGTAGAGAAATCTAATCCTATTAAATACATGCTGTCAAAAATATGGGTGCCTGCTGTGCGATTAAAAAGTAAATTCAGCAAGAGTAAAACAGCCGATCATTAATTCGTACTTTTTTGAAAAAACGATTTGCATTAATTGTAGCCGGTGGCAACGGGAAACGCATGGGCACCGATATTTCCAAACAATTTTTATTGTTAAAGGGATTGCCGGTGCTTATGCATACCATCAATAAATTTAGGAGTTGTAATGCAGAGATAATTGTGGTACTACCTGCTAGTCAAAAAAAGTATTGGTTAGATTTATGCAGCGAATTTCATTTTACCGTTCCACATACCTTGATTGAAGGAGGTACTGAACGTTATCATTCGGTTTTAAATGGCTTAAATCGTATTGAGGAAGAAGGTGTAGTGGCCATACACGATGGAGTGAGGCCTTGTGTTTCAACTTCATTAATTGAAAAATGTTATGTTGAGGCCGAAATATTCGGCAATGCGGTGGCGGCCGTAAAACCTAAAGACAGTTTAAGGATGTTGCAAGGAGAACATACTGTGGCGGTAAATCGCGAGCATTTTTATTTGATTCAAACCCCACAAACCTTTGATGTAGGAACGATCAAACATGCTTACGCATCAACAACACATGAAAATTTCACAGATGATGCATCGGTATTAGAAGCCAACGAACATGATATTCATTTGGTGGACGGTGATTATAAAAATTTAAAAATAACCACCCCCGAAGATTTGCTTTTAGCTGAGTTATTTATTTAATGCGTGCCGTTGAGCAAATCCAATATTCCTTGTTTACCCCACTCTTCTATTTCCAATTCACTCCAAAGTTTAGGATAAAATATGCGTTTTTGAAAACGTGGAGGCAAGTACTTTTGCCAATTGGTTCCTCCTGTAGCGGCAATATCTTCAGGTTTTCTTTGCAAATATTTTACAGCAGAGCGATAATGTTGTAAAGGCCAATTCACATTTACGTTTACATCAAACAAACGCAATTGCTCAATTATCTCTGCATTTTGCTGGTCGGCCTCAGGCAAGTTGGTATAAACCACCCATAAATTTTTTGTCGCATATTCAGTGGCCAGATGCAACAACTTTTCGCTGTATTTTTCTTCAAACTGTGTAAGCGTAAGCGTTTTTTTTCCGGTGGCTAATTCCGTTGCACCCGCCTTCCAATACACATGATCAAACTGTTCATCAATACCTGATTTGAATGTGATTTTATTGCGGTAGTCCTTATCCACTAGATTGATAAAATCCGTTGCACAAATCTCAATCATTCGGTACTGTGCACTTTGAAAACCACTTGCCGGGAGCAGACTCATGCGGTATTTCAAAAACTGTTGTTGATCCATTCCGTCAACCATAATTTCGAATGAGCTGCAAAGATTACGGAAGTAAGCATTTATTCTTTTTACCCTAGCGATAAAGAAGTTTACATCAATATGCTCAGCATGTTCAGCAATTTGCTCCATTTCGTGCAGGGTGAGTCGGAAGTACAATTCCGTTATTTGATGATAAATAATAAACACCAACTCATCTTTTATGGGAGTACGGGCTTTTTGTAAAGTTAATAAGGTATCAACTTCAATATAGTCCCAATAGTTCAAGTAGTTTGAATAAAGCAATCCTTCTAAATAGGAGTTTAAATCTTGTCCTGATTTGGTGTATTTCTGCTCTAGCTTTTTTAGCAGATCCAAGGTTTTATCATCAAGTTCCATAAGCTGTATTGGTTAAAAGGGTGATGAAAAGTCTTTTAAAAGTGGAAGCTCCTGATCCTTATCAGAAACAATAGGGTTGGATACACCCCAGTTAATATTCAATTCGGGATCATTCCAAAGCAATCCGCCTTCACTGGGTTTATTGTACACATTGGTACATTTATATTCAAAAATGGTATTGTCGGCCAACGTTGCAAAACCATGGGCGAAGCCCGATGGAATCCAAAATTGCAAGAAGTTATCTTCGCTTAATTCAATACTAAAATATTGCCCGTAGGTTGGTGAATTTTTACGAATATCAACCACAACATCCAATACTGCGCCACGCACCACACGAACCAATTTACCTTGGTGGAAAGGAGGCGCTTGAAAATGCAAACCACGCACTGCATTTTTATGCGACATGGATTGATTGTCTTGTACAAAATCCTGACCAATACCTGCATTCGCATATTTTTCAGTGCTGAATGATTCGAAAAAATAACCTCTTGAATCGTAAAATACCTTGGGTTTTATGATGAGTAATCCTTGGATGGGTGTTTCAATTATTTCCAAAACAATGTTCAATTATCGCTATTGGGCAAATGTATAAAAATAACCAATAAGATATCATTTATCTGAAACCTGACGTTTTGTTGAAAAAACAATTATTTTTGCCTCATATGGAAGAAAAACGCAAGAACTCAGGAAGAATTTATTATATCATCATTATTATTATTCTACTGGCGCTAAACGGTTTATTCATTTACAATTATTTTAATACCGATAAAAAATTGGTACAAACAGAAGAAACCTTGTTTGCAACTGATTCGGTGAAGGCCTCATTAGAAAAAATATTATCTGAAACCCAAGATGAATTGGGTTTGTACAAAGGAAAAAACAGCGAGTTGGATGCCTTTTTGAAAGAGAAAAACGATTCGTTGCAAGAATATGCAGAGCGTATTGATAATTTATTGCGTGCTGGTAAATTAACCAAAGCGCAATTAGAAAAAGCCTTAGAAGAAATTGACCAATTGCGTTACTACAAGCGCAAATACTTGAATCAAATTGATTCTTTATCTACTCAAATTACCTTTTTACGTAATGAGAATAATGATCTAAAATCAAATATTGATAAAGAGAAGCGCAAAAGCGAAAACTTGACCATGGAAAATGTGAAGTTGAATAACAAAGTTGCCATTGGAGCAAAACTTAATGCCAAACAAATTTATGTTACCGGGATAAAAATGCGCAGCAATGGGAAAGAACGTGAAACCAATCGGGCAACACAACTTGAAAAACTAAAAATAACATTTGGTTTGGATGAAAATTATGTGAATGATCCGGGCGAAAAAACAATTTATATTAAAGTACTCGGGCCTGACGGTGCAACTTTATACAATGAAGCTGCAGGTTCCGGAACATTCAACTTTCAAGGACAAGAATCATTGTACTCTACCAAACAACGTGTAATGTTTGAACAAAAAGCCATGGAAGTTGGATTATATTGGACTAAAGGTTCAACCTTTGGCAAAGGCGAATACAAAGTTGAGTTGTATGCCGATGGCTTTATGATTGGTTCATCGACATTTGAATTAAAATAAAACATCACTGATTATAAGTGCAAAGGCCGCTTCAAAAATTTGAAGCGGCCTTTGTGTTTTCTGTCTCAACCCATAAAATAGGATGCAGGCAAGTCACATTTTTTTGCTTAATTGTGCAGTAAATGAAAAAACAACTCGGTTTATTTGATTGCATCATGCTAATTATGGGAAGCATGATTGGCTCAGGAATTTTTATTGTTCCTGCTGCCATGAGTAAAGAATTGCAATCTCCGTTTATGCTCATTACAGCTTGGGTAATTACTACTGTATTAACCTTACTGGCTGCATTAAGTTACGGAGAATTAGCCGCATTAATGCCCAAAGCTGGAGGCCAATATGTTTACCTGAAAGAAGCCTACAATAAACTGATTGGCTTTTTATACGGTTGGACATTTTTTACGGTGATTCAAACAGGAACCATTGCAGCCGTTGCCGTTGCCTTCGCTATATATTCTGGAGTATTTTTTCCATCGATTAGTGATGAAAATATTTTATTGCATTTGGGCATTATTACCGTTTCAAGTAAGCAATTACTGGCCATTACAGTGGTGTGGTTGCTTACCTTAAGTAATTATAGAGGACTTAAAACCGGGGCATTTATTCAAAATGTTTTTACGGCAACTAAAATTGGGGCATTGCTTTTTATAATAGGGGCAGGTATCTATTTTATTGCCACGCAGCAAGGAACAACCGTTAATTGGCAAACACCTTCAAGTATTAATGAATATGGTTATTGGGGAATATTTTGTGCGGCCATGGTTGGCAGTATTTTTAGCAGTGATGCATGGAATAACGTAACTTTTACCGGAGGCGAAATCAGTAAGCCGGAAAAAACACTTCCACTTTCATTACTCATTGGTACTACCTTGGTAATGGGTTTATACATTATCATCAACCTAATTTATTTATACGGATTACCTTATGATGCTATTGGAAATGCAAAAGACGGCAGGGTGGGTACTTTATTGCTAAACAGCATTTTTGGTGAAGTTGGTTTGCTGTTGATGGCTGCATTAATTATGGTGAGCACATTTGGTTGTATTAATGGATTAACCTTAAGCGGAGCTAGGGTATATTTTGCCATGGCAAATGATGGTTTATTCTTCAAACGAGCTGCCACACTCAATCAAAATGAAGTGCCACAATTTGCACTTTTTACACAAGGCATTTGGACAAGCTTATTGGTATTAAGTGGCAGCTATGGCGCGCTACTTGACTACGTAGTAATTGCGGTGTTATTATTTTACATTTTAACCGTTGGTGGAGTATTGGTACTTAGAAAAAAACAAGCAGATCGTTCAAGAATCTATAAAGTTTGGGGATATCCAATTACACCAATTGCCTACATAATATTGGCTACTTTTATTTGCGTAAATCTTTTAATATATAAAACAGGCAACACTTTACCCGGTTTGCTAATTGTATTGGCCGGTATTCCGGTTTATTACAGCATCAACCGAAAAAAATCGTACTAAAACTTTAATGATAAGCCCACCATAATCTGACGTTGCGCCATAAAACGTGCGGGGTTGGTTGGTGGTGGACCTGTTACACCCAATCGTGGGTCACGGAATCGAGGATCAACCCAACCATCAGGCACATTATCACCCATCTCATACGCTCTACCCGTTACAGGGTTAACAATAGTTGCATTTCTGTTGTTAAAGATATTGGTGATTTGAATATTAAAATTAATTTGGGTTCTGCCTTTAAGTCTCCACCATTTGGTATAAGTAACATCTGTCCAAAACCAGTACTCACCAACTTTACTCCAAAGCGCATCAGGGTTTGGATTTTGCACATATATTGGACGACCCGTATTAATATCTGTTCTGTCGAAAATAAATGGTGTATATCTGATACCACTTCTCAAGTTCGTTTCAACATATAAGCTCATGCGGTTAAGCCACGACTTTTTAAACAAACCCTCCTTGTTATCGATTCTGAAAATATGATTGGTTTTTAGGTTGTGCGGAACATCCCAAGGCAAATAAAACTCACGGGTATCTTCACTTGCACCTGTTGCCAATAAATCTTTCAATTTATCATTGGCACTTGCACTTTGTCCGGTAGTAACTTGATAGGTGTACGACATTTGGCCCGTATACCAGTTACCAATACGTTTGATATATCCAAACTCAACACCTCTGCTTCGCGCATAATCACTATTTATTCTGATGGTACGAGCAACTTCACGTCCGCTTACATCTTTAATAAACACATTGGTAGTGGTTATAAAATCGTATTTATCTTTCCAAAATGCCGAAATAGTAAACGCATCGTTGTTGGTGATTTGTGTTTTTAAACCAATTTCATAACTGATATCTACCTCAGGATTTAAATCCGGATTACCAACGTTTGCAATGGTTGATCTATCTTGATAAAAGGGATCTAAGCCGGGATAAATAAATGATGGGTGAGGTAAAATGGTGTTATGTCCGTAGTTAAAATACAACATTTGATTTTCGCGAATTGGAAATGAGGCTGCAATTTTGGGTAAGAACCTAAACTTATATCTCAACCCTCCAATTTCAACGCTGTTTTTTAAATATGCTTCGCGAATTTCATCTCTGATTGGTGAACGCGGATTTGCAACCGCATCATCCACGTATTTACCCGGAGCCCAATATTCAAAACGGCCGCCAATGCTGGCCACAAGTCCTTTATATTTTATTTGATCAGTAATAAAAATACCGCCACGTTGCGGACTTACCTTCCAAATATCGCTTTGTGAACCTAAACGGAATGTTTGCGATTCACCACCACCTGCTAACTGTAATGGAGCTCCCACCCAAGGACGAATAATATCAATCCACTGCATCTCTTGAAACTTCGCTTCAAAACCAAAGGTAAGTTTATTCATGGAGTTGGCAGAAACCAAATTTCCTTGTGCTTTCAGGGCATATTCTTCAAAATAATGGGAGTGCCATAACGTAGCAATACCTCCATTGTTAAAGAAACCCGAACTTAAATTCACGAATCCGATGGAATCACCGGGATTGAAGTAAGTTACAGGAAATTGATTGATCGATGCAGGATCGAGCACTTGATCAACCGAATTCGGCCGCCAAGGACGACCATTGGCATCAGCCTGCAGTTTGACAAAAAAGCGGGAAGCAAGTACATTAAACGATAATCTTTTATTGATAGATTGTTTGTAATCAATGGATACCATGTTTGCATCATGGGTGTAGGTGTTCGCGTTATCCATTTGTTGAGAAAACAAGTATTGATAACCCGGTTGAAATGGCAAATCATTACCAAAAATGCGCAGCATGTTTACATCTTGGTTGATGGTGATAGAACGCAAGCCTGAGAATGTAATGTTTTTTCCACTTTTAAAACTGTAGCTTAATTTTCCAAATGCACTCCAGCGGTTGTCTTGATATGGCGACCAAAGGCGGTTATTACCCCAGCCTTTTTCCGGATATAAATTAGAAACAACTTGGTTAGCCGGTGTTTTGTAATATTCATCGGTAAATGCAGCGCGAAGTGCAACCGAAAATTTTAAACGATTTTGGAAAGAAGATTTAAACAATGGACCGCTCAAGTTCATTTCAGTCACGTGACTATTCCAACAATCCATTCGATCACGATTAAAGCCGAAATTATCACGTTTATGGTTGATGCCAAATTCAATTCGATCTCCTCCATTTCTTGTTTTGGTATTCACCACACCTGCAGTAGCATCACCGACTTCAGCTCCAATACCACCTGTTGTAATTTCTATATCACCAATGGCATTGCTTCCAATATCCAAACCAAAACCTGTTCCTGCCATTGGGTCGGTTACTTTTACACCATCTACATACACACCTGTTTCGTAAGTTCTACTTCCGCGAATACTAACACCCGCAGGCGAATTTACCACACCGGGTTGCGTGTTTACAATACTTTGCAATTGACGCGCTGGAGCAACCTCGATGGCTTCCTGACTGATAGAATTTACCGATTGTGCTTTATCTACATCAATTAATGGTTTTTTACCAATAATGATCACCTCTTCTCCCGCACTAACCGAAGCTTGCTGCATCATTACATTCACTTCTTTAGTTTCGCCTGCCTTCACTTTAATACCCGTTAGTACAACTTTGCTGTAACCTAAGTATGATACTTCCAGAGTGTAATCACCCGGACGTACATTTTTAATCACAAATTTTCCGTTAATATCCGTTGCAGCACCAAAAGAAGTCCCCTTAATTAATACACTCACGCCAATTAGGGCAGAGTTATCGGCTTTATCCTTAATAATTCCCGTGATGGTACCCGTAGTGGTTTGGGCAAATCCAAGGGATGGAAGAGTGAGAAACAAGAATATAAATGCAAAGAAATTGTATCGTTTAGCCATGTAAAGTTGTTCCAATAAAAGCGAAGCAAATTAAGGGAATTTATTGAGTATTAATATCCACCTGAAATTAAGAATTTGTTAACCGATAATGAACACTTTAAACTATTGGATATACCCATCCAAAATCATCATTAATCTGGCCTGTTTGCACGCCATACAAAGTTTCATATAACCAATTACTTACTTTGCGTTGTTCAACCGGAGGCAGGTGGTAATCAACACCTTGGTAGTTTAACGTAGCAATTTTTGCAATAATGGCGGCTGTGCCTGTTCCAAATGCATCTGTTAAGATACCATTTTTACAAGCCTCAACCACTTCTTCTACAGTAACTTTTCTTTCTTCTACCGTGTATCCTTCCTTTTTTAATAAGGCAATGGCACTGTCGCGCGTAATGCCGGCTAAAATGGTTCCGTCCAATTCAGGAGTAACTACCGTTTTATCGTTCAATACAAAAAATACATTCATGGTGCCACTCTCTTCCACATATTTATGCTCACGTCCATCAGTCCAAATAATTTGATCAAAACCCTGCTGGTTGGCCTCTTGCGTTGGGAGCATGCTTATTCCATAATTACCTGCTGCTTTAGCATAACCTGCACCACCCTCAAAAGCGCGCACATACTTTTGTTCCACTTTTACACGTAATGGTTTTGGATAATAGGCATTAACCGGGCAAGTAAAAATCACAAACTTAAAATGTTTGGCAGGCCTTACTCCAACAAAATCATCCGTAGCAAATACGAAGGGACGAATATATAGAGCACTTCCCTCTTTGGTAGGAATCCAATTTTGATCGATGCGAATAAGTTCCTCCAAACCTTGCATAAAAATATCTTGAGGTAATTGCGCCATACCCATTCTTGCCGCGCTTAAATTTAATCGTTTAAAATTTTCTTCAGGACGAAACAATTGTGGTTTGCCATCAAAAGTTTTAAACGCTTTCATTCCTTCAAAAATGGCTTGCCCATAGTGCAATGCAAATGTTGAAGGAGATAAACTCAAAGGTTGAAAAGGTAATATTTCAGGAGTACTCCAAACCCCATCGTTGTAATCGGCAACCAGCATATGGTCACTAAAAACTGTTCCAAACTGGATATTATCAAAATCACAAGTATCAATTCTACTTTGTTGTGTTTTGGTAATTTTTATTGAAATTGCCATGTTTTCTAATATTGTGTGTTATGAATAAGGATATTGAACCCATAATTGATTTGTTTGATGAGTTTTATTTGATTACTTCTGATATTAAAACAGCAGAAACCCTTTCGAATCAACCCATTGAACAAGAGGAGATAACGCCACCCGAAACCACTTCTCAAGTTGAGCCAACCGAAGTTATTTCCACTCGTGTTGAAGCATCTACACCGTCATCACCTTCACCAATTTCAATTCAATATGCCGGTGCAAACAAAAAGCATATTGTGTTTATTTACAATGATAAAATAAATGACTCGAGGGAAAATGTAGAAATGATTACCAACCTAATTAATAAAGCGCTGAATTTGAGTATGGAAAGTGTTGCGGTAATTCGTATGTCAAAAAATGAACAACTTACCAAAGAAGCTTTATTGGAACAATTAAAACCTGTGATTGTGGTATCTTTTGGTATGGAAGAGTGGCTAAATCAATCGGATATCCATGCCCAAGTGCATCAACCTTTACAATTAGGAGAAACAATGTATTTCAATGCCCACAGTGCTCATTTATACACAAACAACAATGAGTTAAAAAAGGCAATGTGGATTAACTTACAACCAATATTCAAATAAAATATGCGGCTCATTTTTGCGACTCACAACCAACATAAAGCCTCAGAAATTCAAAAAATGGTAAGTGATCCGTTTGAGATTATTACCTTAAAAGACATTGGCTTTTTAGACGACATACCCGAAACAGGAAGCACCATTCAAAGTAATGCCAATTTAAAAGCACGTTTTGTTCATGAGCATTTTGGCTATAATTGTTTTGCCGATGATACCGGTTTAGAAGTGGAAGCATTAGGCGGAGAACCCGGGGTTCATAGTGCTAGGTATGCAGGCACTGACAAAAAGGACGATGCCAACATGAATAAATTGCTTGAAAGGCTAGGTTTGAATACTTCACGCAAAGCAAGATTTGTAACCTGCATTTGTTTATTTTGGAATGATGAAATGTTTTTGTTTGAAGGTGAATTGAAAGGGATGATTACCCATGAAAAAGCAGGCACCAATGGTTTTGGATATGATCCTATTTTTATGCCTGACGGATATGATATTACCTTGGCCCAAATGGATATGGCCACTAAAAACGAAATCTCACACCGAGGAAAAGCATTTAAAAAAATGACCAAGTTTCTGCATGAACAAATCGGTTATTAACAGAAAGTTATTTGCGAATTTCTGATTCTGCTTGGGTTGTCACCCCTAAATCTTCCGGAATAAGTTCCCCGTTTTCGGCCTCTAAATCAGCCAGTTTATGACTAAAAATGTACACCGGAATTTGAGCCAATACAAAAGCAAGTGTTCCTATGATGAGCAATATTAATGATGTGCTGCTGTCTTTAATCAAAAATCCGATTAATACGAATACAACATTGGCCAAATATAAAATCATAGAAACTTCTTTATGCCCCAATCCTATTTTAATTAAAGAGTGGTGAATATGGTTTTTATCTGCCTTAAATGGAGATTGTTTCTTTAACACGCGCAACACGAATACCCTCAATGTATCAAAAAGCGGGATGATTAATACCGCTACTGCAATGCCGGGTGCGGAAGGAATTTTATACAAATTTGGAGCACCGGGAGCATTAAATTGAATGAATTTAACAGCAAATACAGACAATAAAAATCCGGTACAAAGGGAGCCGGTATCACCCATGAATATTTTTGCAGGATTAAAGTTAAATACCAAAAATCCTAACAATGCGCCTGCCAAACTAAAAGCAATAATGCTCCAACCCACTTGGTCAATAAAATTAAACCATAATCCAAAGGTGATGGAAGTAATAAAACCTATTCCCCCTGCCAATCCATCAACACCATCAATAAGATTAAATGAATTCGTAATTACAATAATGGTGAATATAGTTAATGCATAACTAACCCAAAGCGGAATTTCATGAATACCAAATAAACCGTAAAAGTTATCAATTAAAATACCCTCACCTGCCACGGTAATTACCGTAACAATAATTTGCATGGTTAACTTTTTTATGGGGGATAATGCTATGATATCATCCTTCAAACCTGAGAAAAACAAAATAATAAGTGCGGCTTGAAGGTATTGTAATCGGGAATCAGCACCGGTGGAAATACCCCAAAGACTGAGTGCAATTGAAAAACCTGCTATGATAGCAACCCCTCCAAGACGAGGAATTTTGCTGGTATGAATTTTCCTGAAATCCGGTTTATCATACAAACCTTTCAACTTGGCCACGGTAATAATAGACGGTATCCCGAAGATTACTACGAGTAGTGATGTTAAAAAGGTTAGGATGATATTTAACATATGAGGTTAACGCTTATTTCTTATCGATATTATTATCTAAAGTAATTACAAAGAAAATTAATCTTATTCTAATTCCAACGTAATATAGAACAAATAGCTTTTTTTAACAAATATTAAGGTGCCAAACGACTTCTTTTCCACCCATCTACCTGTTTTTCAAAGAGAAACCTATCATGTAGGCGGCTTGGCCTTCCTTGCCAAAACTCAATGATTTCAGGAATGACCAAATATCCACCCCAATGTTCAGGACGTTTTATTCCATTTAAATCCGCCTCTATTTGGGCCTTCTCCATATTTTGCTCCAGTACCAATCTGTTTTCAACCACTGTGCTTTGCGGTGATGCAATTGCACCTAATTGACTGCCAACTGGTCGAGAATAAAAATACTCGTCATTTTCAGCATCGGATAAACGTAACACACTTCCTTCAACTCTCACTTGTCTGTGTAATTCGAGCCAGCAAAATACCAAAGCAACACGCCCGTTGGCTGAAAGTTGCTGTCCCTTATGACTGTTATAATTGGTAAAAAAGGTAAAACCTTTTTCGCTAAAACCCTTGAGCAATACAATTCGAGCAGATGGCGTACCATCGTGTTTAACTGTAGCCAAAGTCATGGCATTAGGTTCATTAACCTCGGCCGATAGAGCCTCTTTAAACCAGAATTCAAATTGTTTAAACGGATCGGAAAGTACGTCCGACTCATCAAATTTTTCCTTTGCATAATCAACGCGTAAGGCGGCTATTTTATCGGAAGTTAATTCTGTCATGCAGTAAAAATTGAATATGTGCAAATTTGGTGAACTAAATGTAATTATTATTTATGTTTTTGCATGATAAATATTATCTCAAAAGCTATTGACATTGAAAATAAAAGAAATTAAAACCAACTTTAACAAGCCTGAAAAAGGATCATTGTTATTAGGCGAGCCTTTTATTGCTGATGACTCCTTTAGAAAAAGCGTTGTATTACTCACCGAGCATAACGAAATGGGGAGTATCGGCTTTATCGTAAATAAATCAACGGATATTTTTACACAAGATATTGTGCCCGAACTAATCACAGGGAATTATCCGGTTTACTTTGGCGGACCTGTAGAACCCAACACCCTTCATTTTATACATACCTTAGGAGAATTAATTCCGGGAAGTATACAAGTTACGGATGATATTTATTGGGGAGGAGATATTCAAGCTATTAATGTGTTAATTGAAGAAGATAAAATTTCCGACAATAACATTCGATTTTTTGTAGGGTACAGTGGATGGGAAAACGAACAACTTACTGAAGAAATTGAAAACAAATCATGGTGGTTAACCACCGCGAAGGTTAAACAAATTTTTTACTCGGATATTGAAAATATGTGGGCAGATCTAGTGAAAGAATTAGGCGAAGATTTTGTTTACATGACGCAAGCGCCTGAAGATATCAGTTGGAATTAACGATGATGTATACATAAAAAAGGGAAGGCATATAGCCTTCCCTTTTTTATGTCAGATCTTTTACTGTTTCGGTTTTAGTGTGGCATCTACACTAACGGTAATTTCTTCTGCAACCTTGGTAATTACCATATCCGGTATTTTAATTTTATGATCAACCACCTTTACCTTAAAGTCTGATATAATTTGAATAATTCCTCCTTTCACAATCACCTTTCCGGCAATGGTACGCTCTTGTGTTACGCCATGTATCGTTAACTTACCAGTTACCGTAACGTTGTGAGTTCCTTCTTTTGTGTAATCAATACTCTCGTTAATTTTTCCGGTAAAAGTACTGGTAGGATACGTTTCACTTTCCATGTACTTTTCGTTAAAATGCTCTTGCATCAATTTGTTTTTAAAATCAAATGAGATGTTTTGAATTTGCACTACAATGTCGTTTGTTTTTGTGTTTAACAAAATCACCGCAACTTTACAATTTGCATCAATATCCTCTAAAGGCGTTTTACTAAAAAAGTCGACCTTACCCTCTTTTGTACTGTAAATTTGAGCGTGCAGCATTTGTGCCGATAAAAAGCAGAATGCGATGATTATTTTAATTGTTTTCATATCTGTTTATTTTTTATTGTCGAAACTGAATGTGCGTGATAGGTTAAAGCCGAATCTCAACATTTTTAATGACATATCGGCTGTGTTGCGCGCAATAAATTGTTGCTCAACCAACCCGTTGGCATTGGTAAAATGTAGTTGAAACACATGGCCTCCGGTTTCAATATCAAAACCAATGGCAAAGGCATCATAATACATGGCATTACCCGCACTATTTTTAGGTTCATTCCTTCCGTTTAATCTTGGAATATACTCAAAATTAAAACGGGTGCTTCTTGAAATTTTGATTGAACCGCCAATTCCCAATGCGAAGATATCATTCGGCTGAGCCTTAGTATCAACCAAATTATAATGTACAAAAGAAGGAACTAATGCCAATGACAGATGGTCGTTAAACTTTCGGGTAATCACCAATTGATTTACAAAGCTCAATCGAGAGCTAAAATAATTTCGGATAGTTTTATCTTGCCATTCTGTTGTTTCAATACCAACATTACCAAAATAATTTACACTTACCGGAATGGTTTTACCTGAACCTTTGGTTTGTTCCAATAACTTGATTTTGGTGTTTAAATCGTACAATTTATCGGTTGTGCTTCTTCCAAATCCAATTGTCCATTTATCGGTTATTCCATAATCAAATCCTAATCTGATTACCGCTCCATCCAAACCAAATAAATTGTACAAACCATACACATTATCTTGATTCACATCTAAGGGTTGAAACCTATGCATGATTCTAAAATCAAGATGTTTGGCTTTCATGGTTTCGTTGCTTTGTAGATTAATAACTCGGGTTGATTTAAACGTGGCATATACCGGAGTTGGTTTCACCGGATTTTCATTTTCCAACATTTTTAACAAATCGTCTTGTGCTTGCAACTGCATAACAGTGGCTGCCGACAGTATAAACAATGCGTATATTTTTTTCATGTCACTTTTAGTTATTCGGTGCGCCTTTATTTATCCAGGCCGTTATTTTATTTCTATTCGCCACACTCATTAATCCGCTTGTAGGCATTGGAGAAGGTGTGCCATCTACAGCTCGTGCTTTTATCCTATCCTTTTGGGCAAATATTTGAGCATAATTGGTTAATGCAGGAGATTGGCCGTTGGCAGCATGGCAGCCGCCCGTTGCACAATTGCTTTGAATCATAGGTTGAATATCCGTTGCAAAAGATACTACCGAACTATCCGGAACGAGTGTTCCATATAATTCTTCTTTGTTATCATAATAACAACCTGAACTTGCCAATATGGCAAACAAAGCAGATAGGTAAACTAATTTCTTCTTCATTATTTAAATTCAATTTTATCAGCCACTCCACCGGTACTATGGCAACTGTTGCATGCTCCCGATGTTGTTTTGGATGGCATATAGGTATTTACTGTATTATCCGGGTTAATCAATACAGGATAAAATCCGTTACCAAAACGAACGATTTTTGCAGTATAAAAATTACCCAAATCATCAATGGCTAATTTGTATACAAAAGTTCCTGTTCGATTGGGTCCTGTCCAAAACTCAACCCAACCGTTTTTCGAACTTGCTGTGCGTCCGTTTTTATAAGCTGTTCCGGCAATGTACCACCAGCCGCCTTCTTGTTTTGCTTCACTAAATCCTTGCACGTTATGACACGACATGCAATTTCGTCCTACATTATGGCTTTCATCGTCTCCGGCTTTACTTTCTTTACCATTGACCATTAATTCATCATAATGGCTGCATGATTGTTGAATAAAAATCAAACAAACCAAAGAGCATATCAAAAATAATTTATTCATGATTAAGGATTAAAGCCTGTTTTCTGCCATTTTTTTATTAGTGCAATTTTGCACGCATCCAATTTGGCCATGCCCTTAGGCATTGGACTGCAACCGGTATGTTCAACAGCACAAAGTAAGTTTTTTGATTGTACGGCAGTTTTTACTTCATTGTAATTGGTTAGCAAAATATTTCCACCGGCCGAACTGTTATTATGACAACCTACACAATAACCCGTCATGATGGAAGTAATTTGATTGGCGTAGGTAACATTAGATGAATCACAATCTGTATTCTCACAATTCACATCCTTTGCACCTTGATTAATCCATTTAGTTAGCAAAGCCACTTGTGCTGCCGTTAATTTCGGACGCGGTGGTGGAGGCATAACTTTGTCAGGACGAGTTTCCGTAATTACATCAATCAAATCACTGTTACCCGGATTATTAGGAACAACAATGGCTGCATTCATTAATTGCGAATAACTGCTTAACACGATGCCTTCGCTTGCTGTTCCCGCATCATGGCAACCTGTCATTGCACAATTTGAATTTAAAATTGGCAATACATCTTTATTGAAGTAAACTACATTGGTATCACAAGGCTCTCCGTTATTGGGATTTCCACCCCCATTACCATTTGAGGTTGGTTTGATTTCCGGCTCATGCTTACAAGCGGCTACTATGAGCAACATGCCCACCAAGGCCAAAGCCGTTTTTGTGAAATGATCTGTATTCATTACTTGGGTTATCGAAATTATCAATAATCTTACACTTAACCAAAATATTGGTTCTTTATTATGAACAAGACCAATTAAAACTCCGAAGCCTTCATAAAGTCTAATAACTTGTCATTACCCGAAGTTCTAATTTGTGATTTCTCCCCCTCCCAAAGTTTTTTGCCTTGATAGATATAAATGATACTATCACCCATATCAAACAAACTTTTCATATCATGGGTATTGATGATGGTGGTAATATTGTATTCTATTGTAAGTTCCTTGATGAGGTTATCAATTACTCTAGATGTTAAAGGATCTAGGCCGGAGTTAGGTTCATCACAAAACAAGTA
>JBKDBG010000043.1:0-35838 GCA_046314755.1 Bacteroidota bacterium
TCCTGACCTGCTGTTTTAAACAACTCTATACGCTCGGCACCGGTGCGTCTTTTGTAGTTTTCAAAATCGGCATACAATCGTAAATATTTATCTTCAGTGGCTTTACATTCAGCCTCCCAATTTTTATCTGACGCATTTTCCTCTGCCGGAGTATGTTCTGCCGTATTTGCAGTTTCATCCACGCCCGCTTGTGGGTTAACTGTGCTTTCTTCTACACTTTCCTCATGCACATTGTTGTTGTGTTCGTTCATATTATCGTTACTCATGTGTTTAAGCTTACTTATTCCGGCTCATACTACGCAAATCCCTTACCATTCAAGCGTATTGTGTCAATTTGACAAATTTGCCGGTTCTTCTTTTACAATTCGAAGCAACAAATTTCGCAACTGTTTAGGCTCCGGATTGCAAGCAATGATACAGCGGTGTTCATCAATTACCCAAACGGTAGGAATTTGGGCGATTTTAAATTGGTATACCAACTCCGATTCCCAACCTTCAAAATCGCATACATGCCTTTTCCAAGGTAGGTTTTCGCGTTTAATGGCAATTTGATAAGGTGCTTGTTGTTGATCAATACTGAAATCAACCATATGCATGCGGGTTTGCTCCACCCCTCTTTTAACCGGATTGATGGTGTGGTAATGGCTTTTAACCGTCTCTAACATTTCCATTGATGCAGGATTCCAACTTGCCCAAAATACCATTAACATGGGCTTATCAAGCACGCTGTCTAATTTAAACGTTGGGGTTTGAATAACAGGCAAAGTATCGCCCAACTTATAATGTTGAGCCGATGAAACCAAGCCAATCATACAAAACAAAACCCCGATTAAAAATCGCATATGCAATAATACAGTAAAAAAGGTAAAGGTTGAGGTTGAGTAAGAAGTTGAATCAACACACCGCAAGATGATTTTAGTAACCGAGTACTTTCATCATTTGCTCGGCATTTTGTTCTTGGGCAAACACTTTTACGTTGATTTTGCCATCATCATCTCTGTCAATAATCAAATGTTTGGGTGCAGGAATTAAACAATGTTGAATACCGCCATAACCGCCTAAACTTTCTTGGTAGGCACCCGTATGGAAAAAGCCCATGTACAAAGGTTCGCCTTCTTTTAACTTAGGCATAAATACCTGGTTGGTGTGGGTATCGCTGTTGTAAAAATCCTGACTGTCGCAGGTTAATCCGCCTAAATTAATTCGTTTAAACTCTTCATCCCATTGGTTAATGGCCAACAAAATAAACTTTTGTCCAATGCCCCAGGTATCAGGTAAAGTGGTAATAAATGAGGAATCAATCATGTACCACGATTCCTTGTCGTTTTGTTGTTTTTCGCCAATAATTTGGTAAACCGCACCACCACTTTCACCAACCGTAAACGAGCCAAATTCGGTAAAAATATGCGGAGGTTGAACGCCTCTGCTTTCGCAAATGGTTTTGATGTAGTATACAATTTGATCAATCATATACGGATAATCATGCTCAACACCCAACGAAGTATAAATAGGCATTCCACCGCCAATATCAAGTGTATCTAAATCATCACAAACCTCTTTTAAATCGCAGTAAACATTTACCAAACGGGTTAATTCACTCCAATAATACGTGGTATCTTTTATGCCGCTGTTCACAAAAAAGTGAAGCATTTTTAACTTAAAGTTCGGATTATTTTTGATGCGACTCTCATACAATTCATTCACCACTTTATGGCTGGTGCCTAAACGAGAAGTGTAAACTAAAAATCCGGGCTCTTCTTCGGTAGCAATACGTATACCTAATTTAATGGGTTTGTTTACATACTTCTCAATACCATCCAACTCCGCAGGATTATCCAATACGCATATCAAATTATCAAACCCGTTATTTACAAATTGGTTGATGTTTTGCAGGTAGTTTTCGGTTTTATAACCATTGCAAATAATAAATTTATCCTTGCTGAATTTTCCGGCTTGGTGCAATTTATCCAACAACACCAAATCAAATGCCGATGAAGTTTCAATATCGGTATCGTTTTTTAATACCTCTTCAAGTACAAAACTAAAATGAGAACTTTTGGTGCAATAGCAATAATAGTAGTTGGCAGGGTAATTATATTTTTTAATGGCTTGCTCAAACAAGGTTCTCGACTTGTTAATTTGAGCACCAATTTTGGGTAAATAGGTAAACTTAAATGGAGTGCCGTATTGTTTGATAAGCTCCATTAAATCTAAACCATGAAAATACAATTGATTGTTTTTTACTTCAAATCCATGACGAGGAAAGTAAAAGGTTTGATTAATTAAATCAATGTACTTGTTTTTAATACCTGCTGACAACCTGTTGTTATTTAAATTGTGAAACCATTTTTTGCGGGTGCAATGTTAAAAAATAGCCTGTAAATTTTTTATGATTTTTTCATGAAAATTTATCCTCCAAATTCAAGGCTAAGTTATTGAAAAACAACAGAACTCGCTTATTGTTTAGTTTGATGTTTTATTTTTCTTGGGCAAGAAAATTTCAGCCATCATACAACGGGCACTTCCTCCCCCATTTTGCTCAATGGTAGCAAGGTTCGGATGAATGATTCTTGCAAATTTTTCGAGTTTGGTAATTTGTTCGGGAGTTAAACTTTTGTAGGCCGTATCACTCATCACCAAAATATGTTCGCCTTTGGTATTCACCAACTCCAACATGTTTCCTGCAAAGGCTTGCAATTGCGCCAATGATATTTCAATGAGTTCTTTCGAAGTTGATTGCCTGATTAAATCACGCTCATACGCATCCGGAATGCACTCCATGCAAACCACCATAAAAGCATTACCCACCGACATCACCACGTTGGTGTGGTAAATATCTTGTCCGTTGGCATCCTTGGCGTGAAAAGCCAAACACTCATAACCGGTTTGTTTGCAAAACAATTCCAATAATTCCTTATCGGTGCGGGGTGACAAACAAGCATAACAAATGCGCAAATCACGATCGAGCACCATGCTGCCTGTTCCCTCCAAAAATTGATCTTTTTGTTCCCAAGCCGTTAAATCAATAATATCTTCCATCATAAAATGGTCGCTCAACAATTGGGCTATATCATGTCGTCTTTCTGCCCTTCTGTTTTCGGCAAACATGGGATAAAGCACCATGGTTCTGTCATCATGCGTGCTAAACCAATTGTTTGGAAAAATACTATCAGGCGTGTGCGGCTCAGGCGTATCCTCTACTACCATTACCTCAATACCTTCATCGGTAAGTTGTTGCACCATTTGGTTAAATTCTTGCAATGCAGAATGTTGTGTTTTTTCACTCACATCATCACTTTTTTGAAAGGCATTATTCACCGCAGTTTCTGCATTAAATGCAAAAGCTACCGGTTTTATCATGAGTATGTTTGAGGTGTTTTGGGCCACGATGATTGATTTGCTCCAAAGCTAATGTTAAATAACGAATTACATAGGCTCCATCATTAGATTTAACTGAAATTGTTTATTATTGCCCTTGTACCATCAAAATATTTTATGCGCGATGAGCGATTTAAACTCATTACAGTTGAAAGTGATTTTGGAGCAGGGAAACAAGGCGCAGCCTTAGGACCTCAGGCTTTGATTGATGAGTTGAGAGTATTGAATGTTGAAGCAATAGATTTTTACAGCTACAATAAACTTATACCTAAACCTTTACCTGCAAGTACCGAAACCCCGCATGGCAAAAACATCGAAGTAATCAGCAGTTTTCAGCAAAAGGTTTGCGACAATGTAGTAGACACTTTAAAAGCAGGAAAGATTCCTTTTATATTTAGTGGCGATCACAGCAGTGCTAATGCATTGATTTCAGGCGTGAAAGATTATTATGCCAACCAGCGTATTGGTGTAATTTGGATTGATGCGCATGCCGATTTACACAGTCCGTACACCACACCTTCAGGAAATATACATGGAATGCCATTGGCCGCCCTAACCGGACAAGATCACCGAGAAATGGGAAGAAATGCACCAAAGGAAGTAACTAAATCATTGTGGAATAATTTAAAACGTTTGGGAAGAAGAAACATCTCTCCCAAAATTTTACCTGAAGATTTGGTATTTATTGCTTTGCGAAGCACCGAAGCGGAAGAGGAAATGATTATCCGAAAAGATTTTATTACCGCTTATCGTCCTGAACACATTAAACAATTGGGTATTGAACAAGTAGCTGCGCAAACGTTAAAACAACTGCGCAACTGCGATTACATTTATGTAAGTTTTGACGTGGACAGTTTAGACAGCAGCATTAGCATGGGAACAGGAACACCCGTAGAGGATGGACTTACTTTAGAACAAGCCGCTTATTTGCTAAAAACTTTTATTAAAGCGCCCAACTTGGCAGGGTTTGAAATTACTGAGGTAAATCCAAAGTTAGATGAAGAAAAACCCATGCATAAAATTATTGCCGGGTTACTTCAAAAGGTGTTGGCTGAATAATCATTGCATACAAAAAATATATAGTTGATATTTGCCGCACAATATATTGGTCCCGTAGTATAACGGATAGTATAGAAGTTTCCGAAGCTTTTGATTCAGGTTCGATTCCTGACGGGACCACAGATATAATAGCCCTCGGTTTAAACCGAGGGCCTAAAAATATGAGAACAACACAAAACCGTTTCAACGGTTTATAAAACGTCCGCCCACAAAAACCAATAAAAATTTTCACATCAATCAATAGAAATTAAATGTGAAATATTTAATTTAAACATCAAAATTGAGTTTTAAACCAACGCTTTATAACCCTCCTAAGGCCATAATTTGAGCAGCTAATCCTGACAAATAATTCCAAATGTTGAAGGTTTACCTTCATAAACGAACGGAAATAAAAAAAGAAACTGCGATAGCAGTTGGCTTTATTATTTCAACATGGGGCACTAAGGAAGTATGTACGGTCCGAAAACTCAAAACTCAAAACTCAAAACTCATCATTCACCTTCCTTTTGCTAAAAATCAAAATAACATAATTGGCGCAACGAGTTTAGTAGCAATTGCTTTAATTGCGAAAAAGCTATTACATGAAAAGTAAAATATTGTTGTTGCTGCTGTGCGTTGCATACAACGGCTATGCTCAAAGTGAGTCGAACCCTGCGAAAAAATACCGAAAAACCATGCCCATAAGCTTGGAGTTGGCCGCAGGATTTAACCAATCAAAATTTATTGACTTTGGTACTTCACCCATTTATTACCATGGCATGCTTAGGCAGGTTAGTGTAGCATACCGCAAAGCCACTGATAAGCGCGAGGTGGCTTACCAAGCCAATTATGCTTCGGGTAAATACCAAATGGAGTTTAACAACATGAATTTAACTTCAAACGTAACCACGTTTTTTTCTTTTCGCCACAGCCGATTGTTCCAACTTCCGGTGATGAAAAATTCCAAATGGAATGTTAAAGTGGGTGGCACCTTTGATGCGCTTGTTCTTATTCGCACCAATACCGGATTAATGAACAATGCCTTGGGTTTAGATATGTTCAACAACTTATTTTTAAGTGGTAAGGCGAGTAAAGACATCAGCAATGAAACTCAGAAAAGGTGGAAATTCATTAAAATCAAACCTAAAAAAAGAAGTCTTGCTTATCAACTTGATGCAGGCATCATCAATGCCAATTGGCGAAATAATTTTATTTACTCAAACAGTTCGCCTGTTTACAATGAAGGTAAAATCACAGCAGGACATCAATACGCCATGTTTTCAGGTTTTAGAATGAGTTCGAGGCTGGATTATGAACATACCACTTTTAACAACAACACCATCAAATATTCTTATTTGTGGGACGCCATGATGACCGGAACCAACAACCAAGATCGCCTTCAACTGGGCAATCATTTATTTTTAGTTTCATTAAACCTCAAAATCAGATAATGCCATGAAAAAGATCTTTTATTTATTACCCATATTGTTTTCACTTACCTCATGCGAAAAAGTATTTTTTGATGAGGAAATAAAAACTACGAATGCTACCCAAAACTTTGACTATTTATGGAATGAGTGCAATAAAAAGTATGCGTTTTTTGAGTACAAAAAAATTGATTGGAATGAACGTTATACTTTTTACAAAGCCAGAATAAATGATAACATGAGCGATGAAGCCTTATTTAACGAGCTGGGCGCCATGTTAAATGATTTAAGAGACGGCCATGTAAACCTGGTTTCCAATTTTAACGTATCAGGTTATACGTTTAATTGGAAAGGCATTCAAAACATTAACGACCGAATTGTTGAAGAATATTATTTAAAAGCTTCACGATACACCACCGGGCCTTTTACGCACAACTTTATTGATAATGGCAATATTGGATATATCCGATTTAAATCATTTCCGGGAACGGTTACCGATGAACAATTAGATTTTATGGTGAACCGTTATGCGGCCACCAAAGGTATTATTGTAGATGTTCGGCAGAATGGCGGTGGAGCGGTTACCGATATGTGGAAAATGGTTTCACACTTTATTGGTGAAAAAACTTTATGCTACCGCACCTACACCAAAAATGGTCCCGGCATAAATGATTTTAGTACACCTGCTGATGCCTTTGCGGAGCCAAATGGAAATACGTTCACCAAAAAAATTATTGTACTTACTGATAGAGGAACATTTAGCTCGGGCTCGCATTTTGCCTTGGCGATGAGAAATGTACCGCATGCCATTATTATGGGCGACACCACGGGCGGAGGAATGGGATTGCCTAATGGTGGCCAATTGCCGAACGGTTGGACCTATCGTTTTTCGGTAACCAGCACACGAGATTTAGATGGAGCCAATTATGAAGATGGTGTTCCTCCCGATATCATTGAACTCATCAACCCATCAGATATTGATAAAGATGCAGTGATAGATGCAGCCATTGTTGAAATCAACAAATAATAAAAAATCCCGAGCTTTCACTCGGGATTTTTTTATAATCATAAAATTTTTGAACATCAATTATTAGCAATTCGTGTGAAATAATAAATTTTACATGCAAAATTGATTGTCGTATTAACTAACCATAGCCATCGGTTTAAACCGATGGCTATAAAAATGTGGGTGCAACACAAAACCGTTTAAACGGTTTATAAAACGTCCGCACACAAAAACCAATTAAAATTTTCACATCAATCAATAGAAATTAAATGTGAAATATTTAATTTTAAACATCAAAATTCATTGTCGTATTAACCAACCATAACCCTCGGTTTAAACCGAGGGCCATAAAAACAACTGTATATGCCACATTCTTTCAACAAAATATGGATACATGCCATTTGGTCAACTAAATACAGGTTACCTTTGATTCACCCCAAGGCTGAAATTAAAATTCATCATTTTATTGCTGAACAATTACGTGAGCAAGGCTGCCCGGTAAGAATCATCAACGGCATGCCCGATCATATTCATTGTTTATTTTTACTGAGCCCGCAAAAATCAATAGCAGAGGTTATCAAACAAATTAAAGGCAGTAGCTCGCACTTTATCAACCAAAACAATCTAATTCCGGAAAAATTCGCATGGCAAACCGGTTATGCTGCTTATTCAGTTTCAGAATCGGTTGTAGAAAAAGTATTTGAATACATTAAAAACCAAAAATCTCATCATCAAAAGAAATCGTTTCAGCAGGAATATGAAGACCTCATTAAACTATATGGATTAGACAATATTCAACCGTAAAGAATCATTGTATTCTAATCAACTTTTGACAATGAAACACACTCAAGGTCTTATCCAATCTTACTATCAGAAAAAAATCAGACAAGTAAAATGCCTATCAAAACTTCATTTTATTAGAACACAACCTATCTATACCCCTAAAAAAATCCCGAGCTTTCACTCGGGATTTTTTGTCCTATTTAAAACAACTTCGGTTGATCGCTTGGAGGTGTTTTAGGTTTGAACTTTGGTTTTTGTTGGTTCAGTAAACTGTCATCATCACTCAACAAACGTTTTACCTTTTCTTGTTCTTCTTGCAACAAATCTTCGTTAACCAACAAAGGTTGTTGCAAGTTTTGCGTTTCATTTATTTCAGGTTTGCTTTCTTCCTCTTCTTCTTGCGGTTCATTTTGCACCAAAAACAAACTGATAAAATCTTTTCCGGCAATTTTATTTCCAATGGCCTTCCACCCTTTCACATCAATAAACTCAGTAAGGTTATAGGTTTCTTCCAAATTGGTGTCTTTGCCTTTTCCGCCTTTACGTTCCATTACGATAACCGGCTCTACATAATCGGTAGCCATTACAATACGGTTGTGGTTGCCTTCCGGTATGCACAAAAATGGTTTGTTTAACGTATTGGTTTCAATAAGGAAACGTTTCACAAAGTAAGATTTCTCTTTTTCATTGTAATACAATACGGTAATTGGTCGCTTTGCATTGTACTTTCTGATGTGTAATACTTGATCGGCATTGTAGTGATTGGTTAATTCGAAATTGGTCATTTCATAATTACCATCTTTAGTCACCACTAAAATCACATCATTGGTATCAAACTCCCCTAAGTATTTTCCTCTGCTGTCCACATTCAAACGGCCAATCACTTCATCATACCAAATCTTACGTCCGCCCAAAGTGCTTGCGCCTTTTGCTTTTAATTTGATTGATTTAATGAGGTATTTGCTAACAATGTTACCCAATACCGTTCTGCCTTTAATGGCCAAATCGGCAAAATTGAAATCGAAATGCAATTTACGTGCGTGGCTTAACGGACTCAACGTAATTTCAACCAATTCAGCTTCACTGTTCGGGTTGGCTGTAAAATACAACACCTTGCTGTTTGGTGCACCGGTGGTTAAATCATATTCTTTATCACGCGTAATGCCCAATACATTAAAACGTTTACCATACGATACTTTTGTTTTTCCATCCATGTAAATGAGGTTGTACACCCTGCGTTCGTCATTTTTACGAAACACATCCACATGAATAATATCCTTACCCATAAACGCCTTTTCACTCACCTTGCTCACCATCATTTTTCCATCTTTGCGGAATACAATGATGTCGTCAATATCGGAACAATCACAAACGTATTCATCTTTTTTCAAGCCGTAGCCCACAAAACCTTCTGCCCTGTTCACATATAATTTTTGGTTAGCAATGGCCACTTGTTTGGCTTGAATGGTATCAAATATTTTTATTTCGGTTTTACGCTCACGTCCCTTGCCGTATTTCTTCAACAAGTTTTCATAATACTTCACCTGATAGGCTTTCAAGTTATCCAAATCATATTGCACCTGTTCCAATTCGGCTTGCAGTTTGGCCATTAACTCATCGGCTTTTATGCTGTCAAATCTGGTGATACGAATCATCGGAATTTTAGTCAACTTGTCGTAATCATCATTGGTGATTTCACGAATAAATTGCTTTTTGTACTTCTTAAATCGCTCGGCCAAATACACAAATAAACCTTCCTTATCGGTGTACTTTTTAAAGTCGATGTACATTTCATCTTTGATGAATATTTTTTCGAGTGATGCAAAAAACAACTGCTCGTTTAATTCCGATTTTCTAATTTCAAGCTCTCTGCGTAATAATTCGCGGGTGTGATCTACCGATAAGCGCAACAACTCATGCACATCCGTAAAAATAGGTTTGTCGTTTACAATCACACATGCATTAGGCGAAATGCTTACCTCACAATCGGTAAAAGCATACAACGCATCAATGGTAATATCAGGCGAAACACCCGGAGCAAGTTGAATTTCAATTTCAACATCTTTGGCCGTGTTATCAACTACCTTCTTTATTTTGATTTTACCGCTATCATTTGCTTTTAATATACTGTCAATTAAACTGGTGGTGGTGGTTGAAAACGGTATTTCGCGAATCACCAATGTTTTCTTATCTGCTTCCTCAATTTTTGCCCTGATGCGCACTTTACCACCTTTGGCTCCGGCATTGTAATTGGTTACATCAACCAAACCTCCGTTGGCAAAATCCGGATAGAGTTCATACTTTTTACCTTTGGTGCAATCAATGGCAGCTTTTAGTATTTCCGTAAAATTATGCGGCAATAATTTGGTGGCTAAACCTACCGCAATACCTTCAACTCCTTGTGCAACCAACAAAGGAAATTTCATGGGTAAAGTAATCGGTTCTTTTTTACGTCCATCGTACGAAAGCTGCCACGTTGTTGTTTGTGGATTGAATGCGACATCTAATGCAAACTTGCTCAAACGTACTTCAATATAACGCGAAGCTGCCGCTGCATCACCTGTTCTTACATCACCCCAGTTACCTTGGGTATCAAACAATAAATCTTTTTGACCTAAGCCAACCAAGGCATCACCAATGGCTGCATCACCATGCGGATGGTATTGCATGGTTTGCCCAATAACATTGGCCACTTTATTAAAACGTCCATCTTCAATTTCATACATGGCATGCAAAATTCTGCGTTGAACGGGCTTTAAACCATCATTCACCGCAGGCACGGCACGCTCTAAAATTACATACGATGCGTAATCTAAAAACCAATTTTGATACAAGCCTGTTACGGGCGTAACATTGGGCATGCCATGATTTTGTTCTTGTTGTTCGTTGTTATCTAATATCTCGTCACTCATCTTTCAATTGTTTTGGCTGTTTGATTCAATTAGCTTGAACCACCAACCCTTTTTATGTCCTTCTAATAAATTATGCTACAGCTTTTTCTTCTAAAATATCTTTTTCAATGCGCAGGTTATCAATAATAAAGTTTTGCCTGTCAAGGGTGTTTTTACCCATGTAATATTCAAGCAAAGCTTTAATGGTAGTATCCTGTGTTAAAATTACGGGTTGCAATTTGATGTCCTCACCAATAAACAATCCAAACTCATCAGGAGAAATTTCACCCAAACCTTTAAAACGGGTTATTTCAGGTTTGCCCCCCAACTTTTGAATGGCTTTTTGTTTTTCGTCTTCATTATAACAGTAATGCGTATGTTGCTTATTTCTTACACGGAACAAAGGTGTTTCAAGAATGTACACATGTCCGTTCTTCACCAAATCAGGGAAAAACTGCAAGAAAAAAGTAAGCATTAACAAACGGATATGCATTCCATCCACATCGGCATCAGTTGCAATTACTATTCTGTTATACCTTAAGCCGTCTAATCCTTCTTCAATATTTAAAGCATGTTGCAGCAAGTTAAACTCTTCGTTTTCGTAAACTACTTTTTTGGTTAAGCCATAACAGTTTAAAGGCTTACCGCGTAAGCTAAATACTGCTTGTGTTTCCACATCCCTGCTTTTGGTAATACTCCCGCTGGCACTGTCACCCTCGGTAATAAACAAAGTGGTGTCGTAGCGTTTTTCATGTTTTTCATCTTCGTAGTGCACACGGCAATCGCGTAATTTTTTATTATGAAGTGATGCCTTTTTTGCACGTTCGTTGGCCAACTTTTTAATACCGGCCATGTCTTTACGTTCACGCTCACTTTGCATGATACGCTTTAACAAGGCATCGGCTATGGTTGGATTTTTATGCAAGTAATCATCCAAGGCTTTCTTTAGAAAATCGCTTACAAAGTTTTTCATGGTTGGCCCATCAATGGCCACATTGGTTGACCCTAATTTGGTTTTGGTTTGACTTTCGAAAACCGGCTCTTGCACACGAACACTTACTGCTGCAATAATACTTGCACGTATATCGGCCAAATCAAACTCCTTTTTGTAAAACTCTCGAATAGTTTTGGCGTATGCCTCTCTAAACGCAAGTAAATGTGTACCACCTTGCGTGGTGTGCTGACCGTTTACAAAACTGTAATATTCTTCACCGTATTGGTTTTCATGGGTGATAGCTACTTCAATATCCTCTCCCTTTAAGTGAATAATCGGGTACCTGATTTGTTCTTCATTGGTTTTACGTTTTAACAAATCAAGCAAACCATCTTTACTGTAAAACTTTTTATCATTATAAATAATGGTTAAACCGCTATTGAGGTAGGCGTAATTCCACAGCATATTTTCAATATACTCAGGAATGTAGTGGTAGTTTTTAAAAATTGTATCATCAGGCATAAAGTAAACGGCCGTTCCATTTGGCTCAAGGCTTTCTTGTTGTTTGAATTCCTTCACCAATTCACCCTTGCTAAACTCCGCCATTTTGGTTTGTCCTTCGCGGAAAGCCTGTACTTTAAAGTAACTTGATAAGGCATTAACCGCTTTTGTACCCACACCATTTAACCCTACCGACTTTTGAAAAGCCTTACTATCATATTTTCCACCCGTGTTTATTTTACTCACTACATCAACCAATTTACCCAACGGTATACCACGGCCGTAATCACGCACAAATACTTTTCCTTCGGTAACTTTAATATCAATGGTTTTACCATAACCCATGGTATGCTCATCAATACAGTTATCAATTACCTCTTTTAATAAAATGTAAATTCCATCATCAGGCGATGCGCCATCACCTAACTTACCAATGTACATACCCGGACGTAACCGAATATGCTCCCTCCAGTCCAACGAGCGTATACTGCTCTCGTCATAAACTACTTTTGTTTCTTTTTCTGCCATATCCTAACGCGCTTAAATAAGGGTGTGAAATTATGCAATGCATTGTTTTATTAATCCACACCTTTTACAAAAATTGTGGGGAAATAATTCTGTGAGGCGCAGCGCCATTTTTAGGATGATTAGGAAAAGATTAAGAAAGATTTTTCTCAATGATTTACAGATAGTTAAACCCCTTTTACCAAATAATGACACCCAAAAAAGAATATTTGGAGTAGGGTTTGCGTAAGTGATAATAGTCAATAAGGTAACTATTGTTGAACAATTTAAAACTTAACCACTATGAACAAACATGAAATTTCGGTAAATGCTTTAGCGTTAAGAGCGGCAGCCATTTTGGTGCTATTGCTAGGTGCAGCCATTAGCGTATTCGCAGCTTAAGGTTTATTACCAAGCACTTGCATCATGGCCTTGGCCTTTAATAAACATTCGTTGTATTCTTCCTCCGGAACCGAATCAAAGGTAATGGCTCCTCCTACCTCAAAATTTAAATATTGATTGGTTGCATTGTATTGAATGCTCCTGATGACTACGTTTAAATCAAATGTACCATCGGGAGCAAAATAGCCCACCGATCCGGAATATAAACCACGACAAGTTTCCTCGTATTGCTCAATCAACTCCATGGCCATAATTTTGGGTGCACCGGTCATGCTTCCCATCGGAAACGCACATTTAATTACTTCTGTAATAGGTACATCCTTTTTAGGATTTGAACTAACGGTTGATATCATTTGGTGCACCTGTTTGAAGGAATAAATACCAAAAAGCTCCTCCACTTTTACCGTTCCGGTTAATGCCGTTCGGGCCAAATCATTTCTCACCAAATCAACAATCATCAGGTTTTCGGCCTTCTCTTTTTCGCTATTCAACAGATGTAATTTTTGTAATTCGTCATCCGCTACATTGGCTTTTCTGGGTGTGGTTCCTTTTATGGGTTGACTGTAAATTTTACCGTTCATGCCGCAGAGAAATCGTTCCGGACTGGCACAAATCAGGTATTTATCACCCCATTTAAAAAAGGCTCCAAAAGGTACGGGAGAAACCTCCATTAGTTTTTGATAGAGGGTGTATGGATGAATGGAAATGGAATTGGCAAAAAATTCGGTACAATAATTCAACTCATACACATCCCCTTCTAAAATATGCTGCCTAATAGCCTCCACATTCTTTAAATAATTGTACTTACTCACTTTAGGTTGAGGTACAACGGCCGGTAATATTTGAGGTTGAAACTTTTGAGGTTGATCCAAGCATTGAAGAACCAAATCCAATCCTTGTGTGCAATTACCTTTTGCATCAATCACGATGAGTTGTTTGGGAACAAAAGCAATGAGTTTTGGAAATTGAATTGGATTTTCATGCGTAGATGTAAGTGCCTCCAACTCATTTTTTAAATCATAACTTAAGGCACAAAACACATACTTGTTGTGGTGTTTTTTTAAGAATAAATCCAATTCGGAAAATGCATCCACATCAGTAACCAAACTTGCTTCCATCCCAAATGCAGCCATAAACTCCACTTGATGCAATTCAAATGTGTTGGCCGAAAAATGGTTATCGAACAACATTACTTCAACGTGCTGTTGGGCAAGGTGTAAACAATGCGACTTAATTTGATTGATTTGAGAGATGCTTAATTGCATGTGGCGCAAATATGCACAAAATTGCCGAAAGCAAATTACTCAGGTTGATATCCTTTAGGCCACTCCACCACCCTTATTTTCACCTTCAGTAAACCTGCTCCTTTTGTTATACCAAGTTGTCGGGCGGCCTCGTAACTTAAATCAATAATACGTTTACGGTGGTGAGGCCCACGATCGTTAATGCGTACAATTAACCAGCGGCCTGTTTTGGCATCAGCCACACGAACCAATGTTCCAAATGGCAATGTTTTATGAGCTGCGGTAAGTTTGTGTTTACTGTATCTTTCGCCACTGGCTGTGCGCCTGCCATGAAATTTTTTTCCATAATATGAGGCAATGCCGGTTTGATTAAAAACTTTAATGGGCTTGATGGAATCAACGGTTTGAACAGGTTCTTGAACCGGATAAACAGCTTTTACCTTGTTTCCCCACAACAAGAAAAATATCAGAAAGAAACCTAAACCAATAACCCCAATTTTATACTTAATTTGAACAAGCATATAGTGCAAGATACACTTTTAACATGAATAACTCCAAACCACTGGCTGAGCGTGTTCGGCCTCAATCCCTTGAACAGTATATTGGTCAGGAACATTTAACCGGACCTGATGCGCCATTGCGCAAGTCCATAAGCAACCGACAAATACCCAGTTTAATTTTATGGGGGCCTCCGGGTGTAGGCAAAACAACTTTGGCCAGAATTATTGGCCAAGAGCTTGGCTTACAATTTTACCAACTAAGTGCCATTAGTGCAGGAGTTGCCGAAGTAAGAAAGGTGATTGATGATGCCAAAAAATTGGGCAAGGTATTGTTGTTTTTGGATGAAATTCATCGGTTTAATAAAAGCCAGCAAGATGCATTGCTTGGTGCCGTGGAAAGCGGACGCATTGTACTGATTGGTGCCACCACTGAAAATCCTTCGTTTGAAGTAAACAATGCCTTATTATCAAGATGCCAAGTATATATTTTAAATGAGTTGGATGCTGATGCCTTGAACAAAATTATTGAACAAGCCATTGCCAACGATGAATGGCTTCAACAAAAACAAATTACCCTTACCGAAAAGGAAGCCTTATTTTTATACAGTGGCGGTGATGCACGAAAACTGCTGAACTTATTGGAAATATTAGTAAATCAAGCTGATTCCTCCATTAGCATTACCAATGATTTGGTGAAACAAGTGCTGCAAAAAAATATTGCCTTGCATGATAAATCGGGCGAAGCGCATTACAATATTATTTCTGCCTTTATTAAATCGATAAGAGGAAGTGATCCAAATGCAGCAGTGTATTGGTTGGCACGAATGTTAGATGGTGGCGAAGACATTAAATTTATTGCCAGGCGCATGATTATTTTAGCTGCTGAAGATGTTGGCAATGCAAACCCGAATGCGCTGTTAATGGCCAACCAAACCTTTCAGGCAGTGAATGTAATTGGCATGCCCGAAGCCAGAATTATTTTGAGCCAATGTGCTACTTATTTGGCTTGCAGCACTAAAAGTAATGCTGCTTATTTAGCCATTGATGCAGCTTGGGATTTGGTAAAAAAAACGGGACAACTCCCGGTACCTTTACATTTGCGTAATGCACCTACCAAACTGATGAAAGACCTCAATTACGGTGAAGCCTATCAATACGCACATGATTTTGACCTAAACTTTGTTCACCAAGAATACTTGCCTGAACAAATCAGTAAAACCGTTTTTTACCAACCCGGAAAAAATGCACGTGAACAAGAACAACAACAATTTTTAAAACAACGCTGGAAGGAGAAGTATGGGTATTAGTTGTTAGTTATGAGTTATTCGTTTTGAGTGTTAAGTGTTGAGTGTTAAGTGTTAAGTGTTGTCAACCTTCGCTAAAGATTCGGTTGATAAAAGTGTTGAGTATTGGCAACCTATGGTTAATGAAAATGTTGTATTTTAATACATTCATGTAAATCAATCAATAGCAAAATTTAAAGCCCCGTAGGGGCGCCATTCTAATAGAATAAACAATATAAACACACGCAAGCTCCATAGGTGCGGCATTTAATAGCATTACAAAAAGATTGGATGCAAAAATAATTTCTAGTGTGGGTATAGCCGAGAAACAACCAATTTGTAAGTGTGATTTCTAGATGATTTAATTATTCTTCAAAATCAAGATTTACCGGTTGTTTATTCAGCGTCTGGTTTTTACCATCTTTACCTGTGGTAGGAACATTTTTATCTACTACTTCAAATTTAACATCATCAAACCAAACTTGACCTGTTCCAACAAGTAAAGCACCATACGCAATATTAGTCGCTTCAAATGGTACATCTAATACAATTTCATACTTGGTCCAATTGGTAGTTCCTTTTATTGATCTATCTTCTTTACCATCCTTTAGGTTATCGAAACTTATGTTCGTTTTTGATACTTGCTCATCAACGCGCATCCAAATTCCTGCCCAAGTAGTAACATCTTTTGTTTTCACCATGGCTGTCATACGCACCCTTTCTCCTAAATATTTATCGGGTAAACAATTTTGCATTAAGGTTCCAAAGCCATTAATTCGTTTTTTGGTAGATTTAATGGTGGCGGCATTTTTACCGTCTTGTCCTGTCCCCTTTTCAACACCCATATCATAATGTTGTGGTTGGCTTCCGGCTTTAAACCAACCATTTGGTAAATCAAACGATAGCAATGCTATTATGGCTGTAAAAAAAACAGCGCCTGCAATAATTTTTCTGATGGTTTTCATTTTGGTAATTGGTTGATGATATATAATTTAAATATGGTGAATTTTTGTTAAACAAGTAATACGAATGGACAACTATTTTATTGTTTTACCTTTGTTCTTTCTTTTTTATTAAACTTCACTCAAGTGATTATTTTAAATATAGGGTGCGAAAACGATACCTTGTAGTTACAAAACAGTTTTTAGTTTATTTATTTAGTAACGGTTGAATCGTCTATTCATAAAGTATGTACTTATCCAATACCCATTTACTCTAATGGCATTTCGCAACAAATTCTCCATAAAACCATCTCCATAAGCGTGATCGGTAACTCGCAGGTTTGTTACAAAACCATACCTTTCGGAAAATTGCGTATAGTCAACAACATTTAACGATGATCGGTTGTAGCCCGGGTAGCCATAACTGGTATCTGCATTCCAGTCATTTACCTTAAAGCGAATTAAATCAACCAGATATCTTAGTTTAACATCATTAATTTCAACATACTCTAAGTTAACAGAAAACGATTCTGGTTTTCGATTTAACACATACAAAATATGTTCTGAAGGGGCAATTTTTTCAACAAATTCTAAGAATAAGCTATCATTTTTACTATTAAGTGCTTTGATAAGTGCACTCTTAAGTTCATCAAAAGTTGCATAACCATTGTGTGGTTGCATGGCTATTTCATCAGTGATAAAGTTCCCCTTGTCGTCTATTACACGCATTTTTCCTTTTGAAAATGTAAGCGCTTGTTCAACATATTCATCCCTGTAGTTATTATAAACAAACTCAAAATTTGCAACTTCATCAAAAGTGCTTTTGGTTATGGGTTTACCATACTTATTTATGATTTGGTATTTATTTCCTGTTTTTGCTTTAAATAATCCACTTGATGAAATGCGTTTTAAAAAGGAATATTGAAATGGGATTACAACTTTATCTTTTAAATTTACTGTTCCATATTTTTTGTCTTTTGCTACTACAATTTGAAAGTCGTTATCATTCGTTTGGGATTCGATGACTTCATCAAAAGCTGATGTTAGAGGAGCAAGTGTTAAATTCATTGCATCATATTTTAAAGGGATAATCACTTGGTTTTTTTCATTAATAAGTCCGTAAGCTTTACCCTTACACACACTAAAATAACAATGAGATTCTTTTATATTAACATATTGCGTAATTTTATCATAAACCATTGGAACACATAGTTTACCCGTTATCTCATTAAACAAACCATACTTTCCGCTTTTACTTTTTACATACAATAAGCCCATCAAGCCTTCTGGTTGTTTTAATAAGTCTTGGTCCAACACATATCCATAATCAATCACACTTTCTAAAAAAATAATTTTATTATTTACATCCAAAAAATTAAAAGAACCATCTTGTTCAATTAGCAATAAAACCTTGGTTTCTGGTGTAGGTGTATGCCAAATATGCTTGTATTTTGCAGGTAATATTTTGTTTCCTTTTCTATCATATAAACCCACTTTATTTTGGTATTGAACAATCAGATAATTATCCATTAAATCGTTGATGTATTCAAACTCTACTGGTATCACAACTTTTCCTTCACGACTTACAATACCGTATTTTTCATTGATTTTAACTTTAAAACCATCACGACCATTAAACGAAATAGTGCTTACCTCGTCATATTTGGGTGGTAAAATCACTTTCCCTTGCAAATCAATCACGCCTCGTTTTTTATCTTTTGAAATAAGGTAACCAACACCGCTGAATCGCATAATAAATTCGTTGTCGTATTCAAAGGGTGTTATTTGATTGCCTTCTACACTAAAAATACCCATTTTTTGATTTTTAGAAGCCATAATAGCACCGTATCCATCAGTAGAAATACGATCAAACTCAATGGCTGTGCGCTTTTTATCTTTACTTTTTATGAAGTAAATTCCATATAGGTTTTGGTTCTTTACACTACAATAACCATTCATTTCATTATTGTAAACCACATCATTATTTGCAGTATAAATAACCTCACCCTCACTATTTACCAAACCAACCCTATTGTTTTTTTGTATGGCTAAACACGTTACATTTTGGCTTGTTATAATAAGTGGGTTAGGTACCGGTTGATTATTATTTGATCGCCTATTATAGCTATCACCAATTGGAACAAGCATAGGATCCCGTATAGGAATATAAATGCTATCGTATTCAAAAGGAACTATAATTTCGTTTTGGATAATTCCAAATTTACCCTCAGATTTTATTATGGTTAAATTAGAATAAAACGCTGCATAGTCAATATTTTTACGGAGTGAATTTTGCTGTTTGTTAGAAATAAGTTCGGTTGAATTTGCACCATTTATTACCATGGTATTATATTGATTTGAGGCAATAATTTTGTTATACCGAATAGGGATAATAATTTCACCAATGCCTGAAATTATACCGTATTTCCCATCTTGTTTTGCAATGAAGCCTGTTTTATTAAAATAATCTTCTCCTATGCTATCATATTGTATGTTTACAGTAATTTCTGCTTTTTTGTTGGCTATGCCATAGCGGTTTCCTTTTTTTACGATGTAAAATTTATTTTCGTTTGTAAAACCTATCCAATCATAAAGGCCTTTTTTCGAATCATCACCCATTGAAAAACTCATTTTCCCATCATTCATGTTGGTAATTACTCTTACCTCATCAGAAGGCACCTTTAACTCAGGTTCGGCATCCATTAAATCATAACTATCGCGTTTGATATGTGTCACACCTTGTTCGTTTTCTTCAACTTGCGCATAAACATTAGCACTAAGCGTGAAAATAAAAATGAAAATTAGTTGTCTCATTGTTTTTAGTTGCGTTGTTATAAAATGGAGTATTAATTTCTACAATTGCAGTTACGTATATCCCAAAAGTAATCAAGTTACAAAGAGTGAATTGATACGCCAAAATAATCAAATTCTGAAAACGATAACTTAAATTTAGAATAAATCGCAGATTGACGGCTGATTCAGCGCTCCATGAAGGCGAAACATGTGAATGAATGAGCCAATTTATTTTACGAACAATAACTTTTTTTCTAAATAACCCCTCATACAACGACCATCAACCAATCAATGAATCAATCAACTAATAACTAATCATCCAATAACCAATAACAAATTCTCAACTGCACTTAGCACAAAGCCCGTTAATGTGGTAATTAAATTCTGATGCGGTATAACCGGATGGGAGCTTAACTTGCGGAATACTAATTTTATTTAAACAAAAAGTTTGCATACATGCCGTGCAACTAAAATGCACATGCATATCATGGTGATGGTGATGCCCGCACTCAGAAGCACACAAAGCATATTGAACGTTACCATGCAAATCATTCGTTTTATGCACCAATCCATGTTCTTCAAATGCTTTTAATAATCGGTATAAGGTTACCCTGTCCAACATCAAATTCGCATTTTTTTCAATCTCATGATAACTCACCGCACGATCAAGAGCACGCAAATAATTGAGCAAAGCCAATCTTGGTGTGCTCTTTTTTAATCCATGATTACGTAGGATATCGGTTAGTTTATCAACATCAATCTTCTTTTTCATGTGTATGCAAAATAACAATAATTATGTCAATTAAATGCAACAATGTTGCATTTGATATCTTGTTGCATAAATTTGCATCATCAATTAATGCCAATTTTATGAAAAAAACCGTTTCTCTTTTCGCTCTTAGTTTAGGAGTATTCTTGTACAGTTGTGATGATCACGACCATGACCACGGTGATGCTGTACCAACCATTACGATTATTTCACCTACTCAGGATTATGTACACCAAGAAAGTGATACATTATGGATTCGCGTGAATTTTAAAAGCGAAGCGGAGTTAGAAAATTATGAAATCAGGTTATCTGATTCTACTACCAGTCAGTCTTACTTTTATTATTCAGGACATTCGCACAACAAAGAGCTTACAACCAACCTGTGGACATTACCAACCGTTGATACGTTAAGCACGTTTAAATTAAATATCATTACGAAAGACCATGACGGTGAGCAAAACAATGCTAAACAAATCACCTTTAAAATAAATAACGTTAATTAGTTTGAACCTGTAATTATTGGTTGACCGGTGGATTAGTTGACGGATAAACTTGAATTGCCAAATATTCGAACACTTACCCAAAATCGGTCAGCCAATTGCAGGGAGGTAAAATCACCAACCTATAACCTATAACCTATAACCTATAACCCTGAACACTCACAAACCTTAAAACTACTAATCCATTCTGGTAATATCAGCTCCTATTGCACGCAAGCGTTCATCAATAAACTGATAACCGCGATCGATTTGTTCAATATTATTAATAGTGCTCGTTCCATTAGCAGCTAATGCGGCAATAAGCATTGATACCCCTGCTCTAATATCAGGTGAGCTCATTGTAATTCCTCGCAGTTTTGTTTCGCGGTTACTACCTATTACCACCGCACGATGTGGGTCGCATAAAATAATTTTGGCACCCATATCAATCAGGTTGTCGACAAAAAACAAGCGACTTTCAAACATCCATTGATGAATGAGCACACTACCTTTAGCTTGGGTTGCGGTTACCAAGGCAATTGAAATTAAATCGGGCGTAAACGCAGGCCAAATGCCATCTTTTATGGTTAAAATACTGCCATCAATTAATGATTGTATTTTGTAAGATTCCTGCGCAGGTACGAAGATATCATCCCCTCTAAATTCCAATTCAATTCCCATCCTTCTGAATACATTTGGGATAATTCCCAAATCAGGTATGGAGCAATTTTTAATTAATATTTCTGATTGAGTAGTTGCTGCCAAACCAATGAATGAACCAATTTCTATCATGTCCGGCAACATGCGATGCGTGCATCCGCCTAATGAATCAACGCCTTCAATGGTTAATAAATTAGAACCAATCCCACTAATCTTCCCTCCCATTCGATTAATCATTTTACACAACTGTTGCACGTATGGTTCGCACGCAGCATTATAAATTTGCGTGGTTCCTTTGGCCAATGAAGCTGCCATTAAAATATTGGCTGTACCCGTAACCGATGCTTCATCAAGCATCATAAAAGTTCCTTTTAAAGCAGTTGCATTTATTTGATAAAAACGTTCTTCGCGCAAGTGTTCAAACGTTGCTCCTAAACTTTCAAAACCTCTTAAATGAGTATCAACAGGCCTGCGACCAATTTTGTCGCCACCAGGTTCCGGAATATATGCTTTACCATATCGTGCTAATAGCGGCCCTATAATCATAATGGAGCCTCTAAGCGCTGCACCTTTCTTTTTAAAATCATCGCTGCGCAAGTACTCCAAATTCACTTCTTTCGCCTGAAAAGTGTAAGTAAAATCATCTACCTTTTCAACAATCACCCCCATATCTCCCAGCAACTCAATTAACTTTAACACATCACGAATTTGTGGTATGTTTTCAATCGTAACTTTTTCACCTGTTAGCAGTACTGCTGAAATAATTTGCAGGGCTTCGTTTTTTGCTCCTTGAGGAACAATTTCTCCTTTTAGCGGTTTACCACCTTTTACTTTAAATGAACTCATAAATTTGGTTGCGCGGTATTAATGCTACGAAGTAAACCAAATAATATGATGGCAAGGTATGCTGCCAACTTAGTTTTTACACCTGTGTGGTGTGAATAGTACACAAAACTTACTTTTGCCCTTGGTGATAGTATTGAACAAGCCAATTAACAAAATGAGGCATGCAACCATGGAGTATCTCAAACACCTGTTCAAAGTCTTTTTTGTTTCCATAGTAAGGATCGGGCACACTGTTGTAAGTGGCGTTTAACTCAAATTCACGCATTAATACTACCTTTGACTCACTGCTCTCCGGTTTCATTCGCAACAAATCGCGGTGGTTGTTTTCATCCATGGCCACCAACACATGAAACTTTTCAAAATCGGTTTGATGAACGGCTCTGGCTTTGTGCACTAAATCAATGCCATTATCGGCTGCCACATCTCTGCTTCGCGGGTCAGGCAACTCCCCAATATGAAAGGAATTTGTACCGGCTGAATCGGCCATAAATAAATGAGAAACACCTTGTTTATCAAGATGATGATTAAATATTCCTTCGGCCAAAGGTGAGCGACAAATATTGCCTAAACAAACAAATAATACGTTAATCATACATGCAAAATACATTTTTACTAATTTAGCTACGTGTTTAGAACGCTAATATTTTTTTTAACCGTGCTTGTTGCAGGTTGCAGTTATGACAAATACAAGTATACTTTTTTTGAAGGCAACTGGGTATTGATTAACTATTTAGACTCGGTTCAAAAGTACCGTTCATTGCACAGGGTAAATCATACCAACATGCAAGAAATTGTTTTAAAAAGGCATGTTGATTCCATTATGTTTATTTACAATGGTGTAGAAGGTATGCTGCTTCCTTTTGAAAATATCACTTCCAATCATATACAAGTAAAACACTTTGATGGTGACAGTAACTTATCTGTTTTTATGAATGAAGAGGCCTACTATTTAAGTTACATCTATAAAGGAACCCAATATGTGTTTGTAAAGCCTGATGATTTATTAATTGATTCAACTTACAACAGCTATTGGCCTACATCTACCGAAAGGGTAATTAACTCACTGGTGTTGGGCGGTATTTACAAACAAGACAACAACCATATACCCGTTCAATTCTACACCAACGGAAAAATTACAGGCTGGAGTGAGTTTGATCAGTATGAAGTATGCATTGGGGGTGATTGCAAAGGATATTATGATGGCGATGTGGTGAAACTAAGTAAAGGAAATAGCAGCGCCTATTTTACGTGGGAATGGAAAAACCGAGAGTTAAACATTTACCAATTAAAACAAATTTCATCACCTGGCGAAAAACCATACCACACCAAAAGTGATTTGGCCATTAAATTGTATAAAATTAAATAATTGTGCTGCAACAATCCGTTGATACATCTGATGACCACTTAGCTACTTTTGTGGAGGTAATTTTGCCTCTGCCTTTAGACAAGTTATATACCTATCGTGTAACACGAGATTTAGAACCATTTGTAGCGGCAGGAAAACGTGTGATTGTGCAGTTTGGTGCAAAAAAACTCTACAGTGCTTTAATATATCAGGTTACACATACACCTCCTGCCGGTTATGAAGCGAAAAACATCGTATCGGTTTTAGATGAAAATCCGGTTGTAAGTGCCACCCAATTTAGATTTTGGAAATGGATGAGCAGTTATTACATGTGCAGCATGGGCGAAGTAATGAATGCTGCCTTACCGGCTTCATTAAAACTGGAAAGTGAAACCTTGGTTACCTTAAATGAGGATGCCGAATTAAACAACATTGAATTAACCGATAAAGAATATTTAATCACCGAAGCATTAACCATCACTCCTTTTCTAAGTATTGGTGAAATTGCAACCATTACGGAACAAAAAAATGTATTTCAATTATTAAAAGGCCTTTATACCAAAGGTGTCATTCGTTATACCGAAAACATAAAAGAACAGTATACGCCCAAAACCATTTCATGCATTAAACTTAATGATGAATTGAACAATGATGGTGCCTTGCAAACCGTGTTTGAGCAGTTGGAGAAAAAACCAAAACAACTGGATATTGTAATGGGGCTCATTCATTTGGCACATCAACAAAAGCATCAGCATGTTAGTAAAAAGCAATTACTTAGTTTTGGTAATTTTAGTGAAAGCAGTTTAAAATCATTACTCAAAAACGGAATACTGGAGGAATATAAAATACAAATTGATCGGTTAAACTATGCGGTTAGCGAGAAGGAAACTTTTTTATTAAACGATAACCAATCACAAGCATTAACACAAATAAAAGCCGAGTTTAATACCAAAGATGTAGTACTGTTACATGGCATTACTTCTAGCGGCAAAACACATGTGTATGTTAAATTAATTGAAGAGCAATTGGCACAAGGCAAACAGGTATTATTTTTACTGCCTGAAATTGCCCTTACCTCACAAGTGGTGCAACGGATACAAAAATATTTTGGTGATCAGGCCATTTCCTATCATTCAAAATTTAATGCCAATGAGCGGTATGAAATTTGGCAAAAGGTGCTGCATGGAAATCCGTTAGTGGTGATTGGAGCACGCTCTGCAATATTTTTACCTTTTGTAAAATTAGGGCTGGTAATTGTTGATGAAGAACATGAAGGTTCATACAAACAACAAGATCCCGCACCCAGATACCATGCGCGTGATGCCGCCATCTTTTTAGCTATTGATAATAAAGTAAAAACTTTATTGGGGTCGGCAACTCCGGCATTCGAAACTTATTACCTGGCCAAAAACAACAGATATGGTTTGGTGGAACTGAAAACCAGATTTGGTGAAATTGAAGTGCCCGAAATATTGGTTGGAAACATTGCCGAAGATACCCGAACCAAAAGTATGCATGGGTACTTTACCGAAATTTTATACCAGGCCGTACATGACACTTTAGCAGCAAACAAGCAAGTAATCTTGTTTCAAAACCGAAGAGGTTACGCACCCGTTCTGGAGTGCGATAATTGCCATTGGGTAACGCGTTGTGTGAATTGCGACATTAACTTAACTTACCACAAATACAACGATACACTTAAATGCCATTATTGCGGTTATGCTCAAAAAATGCCCAGCAATTGTTTGGCTTGCGGCTCACATAAAATTGAACTGAAAGGGTTTGGAACCGAAAAAATTGAAGATGAAGTAAAAGTACTTTTTCCGCAGGCAAGGGTGCTTCGTATGGATTTGGATGCTGCAAAAAGTAAGCATGGTCATGAACAAATTATACATGCATTTGAAAACCAGGAAGCCGATATTTTAATTGGTACGCAAATGTTAAGTAAGGGATTAGATTTTGGCAACGTAGCTTTGGTAGGCATTATCAATGCCGACCAATTGCTTTACTTTCCGGATTTTAGGGCACACGAAAGAGCCTATCAGCTACTTACACAGGTTGGTGGAAGAGCAGGCCGTAAACACCAAAAAGGAAAAGTAATTATTCAAACATCTACGCCACAACACCATGTGATCCAGGAAGTAATACACCAGCGGTATGAATATTTATATGTGAATGAAGATGCCCAAAGGCAAAAATTCGGCTATCCGCCTTACACACGTTTGATTAAATTAACCATCAAACACAAAGAATACCATGCCGTGCACGAAGCTGCATTATCCTTACAACAAAAATTATATAAACGATTGGCCGAAAAAGTGATTGGCCCTGAAAGTCCTTATGTAAGTAAAGCACGCAACTATTACATTAAGGAAATTTTAGTAAAAGTCGACCGAAATTCTCCTTACCTTAGTGGTATAAAAAAATTTATTAAAGAACAAATCAACGAGATACTAACCGAGAAGCAATTTCGTTCCTGCATAGTGCAAGTAGATGTTGATACTTATTCCTAAATTTGCACACAATAACTTAATTAATTAAACCAAAAACACAACCATGATTACCACGGAAAATTATCAAAAATACTTATTCTCGCTCATGCAGGTGATGAGGGAAAATGCCTGTATTTTGGATAAACAGTTAAAAGTAATTAATTTCAACAAAGGCTTTGCCCAAATTATTAAATCAGTCCATAACATTGATTTGGAAATTGGCTACACTTTATACAACAAAGTGGATCAAGCCAATCAAATGTACTGGACTCCAAAACTTATTGATGCATTAACCGGCATCCAACACAAGGAAATTGTTACTGAAAACACCAACGGCAAAAATTTATTCTTTGAAATAAGTATTGTGCCATTACAAGTAGAGGAACAAATTGTAGGTGTATTGGTAAAGATTGAAGATATTTCAGACCTAAAAAATAAAGAATTAAACCTAATTGCATTTAGAGAACTCGCTTCAAACCTACCCAGCACCGATGCGTTTTTTTGTGATGCGGAATTAAATATTTTGATTGCCGGTGGTGGTGAAATGAAAAAATACGGCATCCATCATTCCTTTTACGAAGGCAAAAACTTGCTTGATATTGCTAATCAGTTTAACATGGCCTTTTTTATTCCTCCATACCAAAATGCAATGATTGGTATTGAAGGGAAACTCGAATTTAACTATGGATCAGATGATTATTTACTGGAGGCAATTCCCTTAATGGATCATGGAAAAGTAAAAAACATTATCATCCTGAACCGTAACATCACAGAGTACAAAACCATGAACCGTAAATTGGAGCAAATTAACCAAACTAAAGACAGCATTTTGGGGGTTGTTGCGCATGATTTACGCAACCCGATTTCAGCAATTTTAGGTTTATGCGAAATGCTCACCAATAGACCTCATTTGGTAAAAGATTATCTAAAATTAATTGAAAAATCAGGCAATTCAGCATTAAGTACCATTAATGATTTATTGGATATTACGGAACTAGGCAAAGAAGATTATAAGTTACCTAAAGAACTTATTGAAATCAATTCGTTTATTCAAGAAACCATTCAAAACAATGCCCTTCAATCCAAAAATAAACGCATCAACATCGAATTTGAATCAGACAAACCAGATTTATTTGTGATGTTGAATGAAGCTAAATTTACACGAGTACTCAACAACTTAATATCAAATGCCATTAAGTTTAGTTTCCACAACCAACGCATCAAGATAAAAACAACCCTTCAACACAATAAGGTTTTAATTAGTATTGCTGATAATGGAATTGGTATTCCTGAAAAATTACACAAAACTATTTTTGATAAATTTACAACCGCAGGAAGAACCGGAACTGCAGGCGAACGCTCAATTGGCTTAGGCATGAGTATAGTGAGACAAATTGTAGAATTACATGATGGGCGTATTTGGTTTAAAAGCAGCGAAGGAAAAGGCACTACCTTTTTTATTGAACTAAATTCGATGATTTAAGCACCATATCAACCGCTGTGCGTGCTTGTTTTAAATGTTGTTCATTGTGGGCCACCAAAAATTGAATTACATCACCCGCATTCAACTTTATAATTGGTGTAATCGGAATTTTATGGCATTAGTATATTGGGTATAGAAGTTACGACATGGATTCAAACATACCAACTCATAAGCTGTATTTTAAAATAACAAAAGGCTTCGTTTCCAACATCTAAATTAAAGTTGCGCTGCATCCCGGAGACTACGAAACATAAATAACCTTTTTATTCGTTTGACTAAGTAATAATTTACTTTTTGGGTGAAAGTAATGAGTTACATATCATGCAAAAAAACAACTCCGAATCAATAAGCGAGTGTATGATTTTATTGAATAAATGAACCCGGTTCAGAATGTTGGGGCAATGTTGGGTTGTTTTGCCTCGAAAATACGTAAATTATTGATAGGCGGTATCAATACGTACAATGGCCATTTTAATGATTCGTTTGTTCAGTTCTTTTTGGTGTTTATCATAAAAACTAAATTCTTCAACTGTCATCCCCCCTATGATTAATCCAATAATTTGGTTTCGCAAAATCACATCTTTTGAAAGCGTTTTTTCAATAAAGGCTAATCGTTCTTTATGTGATTCCAGCAAATAAGGGTTGGATGTTTTTTGAATGAATAAACGCACCAATAAATCATTTTGTAACTTCAGAATGGGCCGTAAGGTTTGATGCATAAATGTTTCAATATCTCCTGAAACTTCCGGAACTTCAACCTTAACGGATGGTCGTAATTGCAAAAGTTTTTTATCTCTATTGAACATAAGCTAGTAACAACCAATTGTCCATATAGTTTATATATTCATTGATTTTTAATGATTTAATGTTGTAATATTGATGATGCAAAAGTCGATTCAACAGGCCACCCAACGCCTTAAAAAATTTTTGCTCAGCCAATACTTTTCCGATGGATTTAAAATAACCATAGGCATTTTATTGCCTGCTTTTGTTTGCTATCAACTTGGCTTAATGGAAGAAGGCATTGTGGTTTCATTGGGTGCACTGTGTATCAGCATCCCCGATACTCCGGGTCCGTTTACGCACAGAAAAAATGCCATGCTTATTACTTTGGTTCTCCTCTTCTTGATTACCTTGGCAACCGGTTTATTGGCGCATTACACGTGGTTATTGGCAGCATTTATCACTATTAATTCGTTCGTATTCAGCATACTCCATATTTATGGAAATAGAGCTGCTTCCATGGGTATTTCGGTGTTGGTGATTATGGTTTTAGGCATTGACCAGAAACTCACCTTTAACCAAACACTGGTATACAGTTTACAAATTGTAGCCGGTGGTATTTGGTATTTTGCCTTAAGTTTTTTCACGCAAAGCCTCATTCCATATCGTGCCGCTCAACAATTATTGGGTGAATGCATGATGAAAGTATCGGAGTTTATGGAAACCAAAGCTAACTTTTTCAAACCCGATTTTAAAGAAGAGAGCTATTTAACTCTTTTAGAAAAACAAGCAGAAGTTACCGAATTACAGCAACAGCTTAGAGAAATTTTATTTAAAACCCGTGAAATTGTAAACGAAAGCACAGCCGAAGGACGAAAGCTCTTGTTAAGTTTTATTGACTTAATGGATTTGTATGAACAAAGTATGGCATCACACTACGATTACAGAGCCATTCAACAACAGTACCAACAGCATCAAGTTTTACCTTTGTTGCATCATACTATTGTTGAGATTGCCGAAGAAATTAATCATTTAGGTACAGCCATACATAATGGCAATACTGCTGAACCTTTGCATTTTTTTCCGCCAAAGTTTATGCAAATAAAACAAAGTCTTGATGGGTTGGAGGCAAAAAACATACAAGTACTTGTGCTAAAACGAATATTGGTACACATTAGAAATATTACCCTAAGATTGGAACGTATTTATCAATACCAAACCAATACTGCAGAAAAACTCAGCCCGGAAAGAGCACACGAGCTGAATAAATTTGTTACTGCCTCCGATATAAGTTTCAATCTGTTCAAAGCCAACCTCACCTTTTCATCTGTTTACTTTAGGCATGCCATTCGGGTTGCCTTGGTATGTTTAGCCGCATTTTTATTTGTACATTATTTTTACGAACATCCATACAGCTATTGGATATTACTTACGGTGTTGGTGATTTTGAAACCCGGTTACAGTTTAACCAAACAACGTAATGTGGCCCGATTAATTGGTACTGTTGTTGGGGCATTGCTTGGGTTAGCCATATTATCTTTATTTCCTGATAGCCAAACACGATTTATTTTACTCACCTTGTTTATGTTGCTTGCCTTTAGTTTTGTAAGGGTAAATTATGTGGTGAGTGTATTATTTATGACACCTTATGTTTTGTTGGTATTTAGTTTCACCATAAAAAACAATGATTACCTCATTATTTGGGAACGCATTGCGGATACGTTTATTGGTTCTGTTGCTGCGTTTTTAGGGATCTATTTTATTTTCCCAACATGGGAATCCTATCAACTCAAAACAGTTTTAGAAAAAGTGATTCAAGCACATGCTTTGTATTTAAAACACATTGTTGAACGCTCACCCGATGCGAAGTCGCAATCGGCATACAGGCTTGCCAGAAAAGAACTTTATATACAAACCGCAGCCTTATCAAATACCCTACAAAAAATGATGAATGAACCCAAACACAAACAAGTTCATGTGCAACAAGCATATCGTTTTGCAGTACTTATTCATCAACTTTCCTCTTATTTTTCTACCCTTTCAAACCTGATAAAACCTGATGAGGCCATTAACGAATCTGATAAACGTTGGATTAGAAGTGTATACTTTAACCTGAAAGACTCTTTAAATCTTATTCAACAACAAACCCATGATTTACCGGAAATAACATTTGAAGTGCAAAACAAAAAAGCCGGCATTCAAAACGACTTTTTATTGCTGATGCATAAAACCACCAGCGATATCAAAAAAGAAATTCAACAATTCAACTTTTAAACAGAGAACAGATAATAGCCTATAAATATTTTGTAACTAAACCTCTCCAATAATTGGCACACCCCATATGCAAAATGAATTAGAAGAACTTTTACGAAAAGAGCACAGCAAACGAAATACAATGGCCATTGTAAATTATGTTGGTGATGATGCCGAAAAAATGAAAGCCTTAATGAGCTTTGTTTGCAGTAACAACAAATTATTGGTGCAACGAGCTACCTGGCCGCTTGGTTATATTGTTATTGAACATCCGCATCTGGTATTACCTCATTTAGATAAATTGATGGCCGGCTTAACCAAGGCTCCTCACCCTGCTTACAAACGCAATCTGTTAAAGTTTTTAAGAGAAATGGACAATATTCCTGAACAATATCATTCCTCCATTATCAACCATTGCTTCAACATTGTTTTGCAAAAGAATGATCCGGCTGCGGTAATTGCCTTTGCCATTATCATATTAGGTAATTTTTATAGGATTTATCCTGAAATTGGAGGTGAAATTCTGGCTGCCATAGAACCGTTACAACACCACGAATTGCCATCAATTAAAAATAGTTCAATTAGGTTGATGAAACATATTCATAAAACAACTTAAATTCGAAAGATTCAATAAACATTACATGATCAAAAAAATCATATTTATAAGTGGCATTGTTGTGCTTTTACTTGGCGGTATACTAATTTATATGCGGGCAGCAACAAAAAAACATAGTCCAACAGCAACGGTTGTATTCAAGGCTAAGGGTTACGATATGTCGGTTAAATATTGCCGACCATACAAAAAAGGCAGAACCATCTTCGGACCCGAATCAACAGGAGCCTTGCAACCCTACGGTAAATATTGGCGATTAGGTGCCAATGAGGCAAGTACATTTACCACTAAAACCGACTTACTCATTCACCAACAGTTGCTAAAAAAGGGAACTTATGCTATTTATGCCATACCCGGTGCCGACTTATGGACCATTGCCTTTAATAATGAGTACGACCGATGGGGTGCCACACCTCCGGCTGAAGAACAAGATGTATTGCGTGTTGAAACTACGCCTGTAAATGCCCCTTTAAATGAACAGCTCGAAATATCATTTTCCGACTCTAATAGTATGGTATTATTGAATTTGCATTGGGATAATACAAAAGTGAGTATACCTTTGCATAAAAAATAAGAGGAAGGCATTACGCCTTCCCCTTACAATAGCCTATGAAGAAACCTTATGGTTTGTTCAATCAAACATACTTAAAAAAAACTTAATAAAACTAAAGGTTAACCCTAATTTATGATTAAAATTTCATTAATATTTTCATTATCGATTTTAACAATATGCTTTTCAAATGTTTATGGTCAAGCCAATTACGATATCAAACGCTTGGATAACACCGTAAACTCAGCATTTGCAGAATTGAATCCAATTGTATCAGCGGATGGTAAAACATTATACTTCGTGCGATCGGGGCACCCTCAAAATTTTGGGGGAAATGAAAGCCAAGAAATTTGGATGAGCGAAAAAGATGAACGTGGATTTTGGAAACCTGCGATGCATTTAGGGAAAGAATTAAATAAACAAATCAGCAATGTATTATATAGCTCAGGTACAAACAACGAAAGGCTAATTATTGGCGGTTCATACAAAAACGGAGTATACTGGGGAATTGGTTTATCGTTTGTAGAAAAAAAGAACGGTATTTGGAGTGAACCGAATGAATTAGACATCAAAAATTTTGACGATCTTAACAACGGACTTTATACTTCAGCCTGTTTATTAAATGATAACCAAACTCTACTATTATCTTTTAGTGAAGAAGAAGATAGCAAACTCAGTAACTTATATGTTAGTAAACTCCTTAAAAATGGCACTTGGAGTGAACCTAAATCATTAGGTACCATCATCAACAGCAAGTATGATGAATCAACACCGTTTATGGCAGCTGACGGAATTACGCTTTACTTCAGCAGCAACCGTCCGGGTGGGTACGGACAAAATGATATTTACATTACCAGAAGATTAGATGATACCTGGCAAAACTGGAGCGAACCTGTTAACCTTGGTCCGCAAATTAATACTGAACAATGGGACGGATATTACACCATTCCTGCAAGTGGTGATGTTGGCTATATGGTTTCATACAAAGATACTTCGCAAAAAGCCGATATCGTTGAAATTAAACTGAGCAAGCAAGTAAAACCGGAACCGGTGGCTTTAATTTCAGGCAAAGTAATTAACAGTAAAACCGGTGAACCAATTGAAGCGCAAATCATATATGAAGTTTTGCCATCGGGTGCACAAGCAGGTAAAACCAGCTTTTGGAGTAAGAGCGGAGGCTATAAAATTGTACTTCCTTATGGTAAGAATTATGCATTAATGGCGCGAGCTTCAGGTTATGTTCCAATTGCCGTAAACATTGATTTGAGTAAGGCTGGCGATTACAAAGAAATTAATCAAAACTTAACCTTAGTGCCTATTGAAACAGGCCAATCTTTCAGGTTGAATAATTTATTTTTTGATGAATACAGTGATAAAATCAAAGAAGAATCTAAGCCTGAATTAGATCGTTTGGTGAAGTTTTTAAAAGAGAACAACAATATTAGTATTGAGATTGCAGGACACACAGATGCTGTTGGCTCTGACGAAGAAAATCAATTATTAAGCGATAAGCGGGCCTTAGCCGTAAAAAAGTATTTGATAGAAATGGGGATTAAAGAATCGCGTTTGTTTAGTATAGGTTATGGAGAAAGCCAACCCATTGCAGATAATAACAATGACATCGACCGCCAGTTAAACAGACGTGTTGAAGTAAAGATCTTGAAGAAATAAGCAATTACTTCTTCCCTTCATTCTACGTTACTCCTCCTCCATTCTAAATTCAACAATACGTTGAATTAAATCTTTAGGCAAAGTTTGATGAAGCGGGAATTGAATGGCACCTTTCGAAGTTTTATAAGGTTTGAGTTCATTCAAAAAATGTTTTACTCCACTAGATGTAGGGTAAAATCCAATGTGGTTTTGGTAGGCTGCAAAGTAAACAAGCACCTTTTTTTGTTTGTATGCAGGCATATTATAACTGATCAATTCCTCCGCATTGGGACAAGCCTCTAGAATAATTTTTTTTAAGTGCAAAAGTTGTTTCCGTGTTGATGCAGGAAATGAAGCGATATATTCATCAACCGAGTGAAATTTCATTAGTCGTGTATCACCCGGTGAAATTTAAACTGGGCTGTTTTAGTTTCAGGAGCATCTGCTACCCGATTGTAGCAATTAATTACCAAAGTATTTGAGTCGACAAAATTGATGTAATGACGAACCGTAATTTTTTGTTTATTTTTAGGATGATGCAGTACGCCTAATAAATTGGCCGTACGCTTTTTTTGATTCCAACTACCTTTTAACACCAAAGAACCGGTTGCAGAATTATTTAATGAGGTTACCTCGAATTTTTTTGTGTAATTATTAAATCCAATGGTAGTCACCGATTCTTGAGCAACCCCCATCACCATTCCTACTTGCTTTATTTGTAAAAACCTGCCGCCTAAAATCATTTTATGGGTTGATTTGGCCATATAGGTTGTTGGAGGAAGTTCAGGACTATTCCATTGAAAATATTCTACCCTAAACTCTCCTGAATATCCCTTCAGCAAATTATGAATGCCAGCCGGCATCACATATCGGTGTTTTGGGTCAACTTTGGGCTGTTTGGCAACAACTTGGTAAACCGTAAATAGGAATAATAAAAATAGCTTTTTGTTCATTTCACGTTGAATATAAAACCGTATGGTAAAATTACTGAACTTAAGCTTTGTATGCTTCAACCCTATCCACACTTTTAATGTACAAAACCCACTGATAGGTACATAATTACACAAAAAAAATAAGCCACCCGAAACGGATGGCTTATTTTATAGTAAACGAATAGTGATTACCAGCTGCTGTTGCTTATTCCTTCAAGCTTGTAGTCAACAACCTTATAACCTAATTTCTTGAGTTGATCAATAATTTTTTCTTTATCACCAACCACTACAATAACCATTTTTTCTGTATCAAGCATCTCTTTAGCCAACTGGTTAATCTCTTCTTTGGTTAATGAAGAAATCACTTTGTTTTGTTGCTCGATATAATCCATTGGTAAACTTTTGGTTGCAATGGTACTTAACAAACGTGCTTTTTGCCCAGGAGTTTCGTAACGCAATGCCTCGCCAGAACGTAATGATTTTTTGCTAAACTCAAGTTCTTCATCAGTGATACCGTTATTGCGGTAGTTATTCATTTCTTTGAAGATCTCAATAATAGCGGTGTCACTTGCACTTCTTCTTACACCGGCACCTACTTCAAATGTTCCTGAAGTTTCATCACCGCCAAAACCTCCGTAAATACCGTAGGTAATACCTTTATCTTCACGTAAATTTAAATTGATACGGCTGTTAAAGTTTCCGCTTAAAGGGAAATTCATCACGTTTGATTTGAAGAATTTTCCATTGTAATCATATGGCATTGCCATACGTCCCACACGAATTTCGCTTTGAGTAGCCTTGTATTTATCAACTAAATAAATTTGGGTTGGTTGTGCCGGAGGTGCATTTAATATCAAATTAGGTAGTTGGGTGTTTTTAGCTTGCCATTTGGTTAAGAAGGCAAGTTTCGGCATAATTTCACTCTGTGCTACATCTCCAACCACAACCAAATTCGTTAATTCAGGGGTGTAAAACTTATCATAAAAAGCTTGTACATCTTTTAGTGTAAATGCTTTTACGGTTTTAAATGTTCCGGATACCGGTTCCGACATAATGGTTTTACTTCCGTATAGAATTTTAGAGAAAGCCATATCAGCTAGTTCACCTGCATCGGTTTGGTCAGATAAAATAGATTGAGCAATTTGTTTTTGGTTACGCTTAAAATCTTCAGGAGTAAATTTAGGACGTAATAAACGCTCTTCTAGTAATGCGATGGTTTTATCCAAATGTTTCTTTTGCGTATTTACGCTAATATAAGTTGCATCTTCATCGGCATAAAACGAAATTGAACTTCCAATTTTACTCAACTCACTCTCCATTTGTTCAGGAGTATAGTTTTGAGTTCCTTCATTCATTAAAGCCGCAGTTAAGTTCGCTAAACCTGCTTTTGAAGGATCATTAATGGCGCGATTACCACC